>CBFHRT010000039.1:0-15095 GCA_965658285.1 Puniceispirillaceae bacterium (SeqCode)
AAGGCCATCGCGACCCCCTGCCCAAGCAGCGCCGCCGCCGCGACCAGCCCGTCCCGCGTCATGGACAGCCACAGACAGCCCCCGATCAGCGCCAGATGCCCGGCAAGCTGGACCAGCCCACGCGCATCGGACCGCAGGGTCAGTTCCCGTTTCTCGGCAGTCGACAGGCGGCGCAGGATATCGCGGTGCGTTGTGGCGGCGGCTGACATGACTACCCCCCTTCACGGCCCCCTTCACGGCCCCCTTCACGGCCTTGACCGGTGCGCTCCGTAATGGTGACAAGCCCGGCCGCCGGATCAACGGTCAGGCTGTCACCCGTTCTGATCAGTTCGGTCACGTCGCCATCGGCGAACCTGTCACACATCGCCATGTTGGCCAGCGCGGCGCCCTGCGCCAGGATGGTGTTGGCGGCATTCAGCAACAGCGCCTTCGGCGCCACATCGCGCGACACCATTTCATGCAGCATCCAGGCCGTCGCGACACCGCCCTTGGCGGTGTTCAGCACCAGAATCACGTCGCGGTAACTCTGTCCATACAGCCGGTGCTGGGGGCGCGAGAACACGCCATTGACCCGGTCAAGGTCATAGCGGGCCGAGAAATTATCATCGGCGACGAGCGCCACACCCTCCACCGCCGGGCCGATGCCGACATGGCAGGCCAGCCTGATCGTCATGCCGACCTCCTGTCGATTACCGTCCCGGCCTCGGCCGAGGCGACACAATCCTCCATGCTGGCCAGCGCCGGGCGATAGCCATAGCCACCAAGGATGTTGACGATCTTCGCCGAATTGCTGAGAAGGCGTGACCACCCATTCGCCTCGGCGATCTCGCGGGCATATTGCTGATAGAAACAGGTGCCGGTCAGAACGGTGCCGCCAAAATTCTCGATCGCCTCGATATAGCCAAGCTGGCTGGCATCGCCATAGACCTGCGCCGGCGTGCAGACAATCATGTCCGTTGTATCGGCCCGCCGGCGGCCCCGGCACAGCGCGGCAACCTGCGCCATTTCAACAAGGCTGAGCTGCGGGGCGGCAAAGACAACGACATCGACAGCCTCGCCGGCAGCACCGAAGGGCGCGCCAAGGTCATGCAGGTCCGACGCCGTGATGCGTCGTGCCGGCAGCCCGGCACCATCGACATCAGCAAGGTCGCGGCATTCCGGTGTCACGCCGACAATATGGAACAGCGGCGTTGACCCCCAGCTTGCCATGGCGGCGCCGAAATGCTTGATCTCGTCCGAGGTCGGCGCGCCATCGATGCCCTCAACGACCGGCACTTCCCAATAGCTTCCCGCCATCCGTCCGATGGTGGCGCCAAGCACCCCCCATTCCATCAGATCCGCCGGCCGGCTCTCAACAACAAAGCGCCTTGTGGCGCGGCGGTTCCGATCGAGATGCAACCCATAGCGCGGGGTGCGGCCGGTTAGTCCGGCGGCAAGCGCCGACGGCCCACCTTCGAAGTTCGAGCGCGCACCGCAGACGGAATTCGAATAGATCACCACACCGGTATCACCATAGGCAACATGATCGCTATAGAGCGGCGGCATGATCGTCTGGTAGTTGATACAGGTGTCGGTCATCATGATTCCCATCGCCCGGCAGGCGGCGACGAACCGGCGCTCAAGATCGGCCATTTCCTCGGTCTGGCCAAGCGGCAGATAGTGGCTGAGATCAACGCCGCGCGGGTCGGTAATCATCGGAATCGCCACATGGCCGGCATCGGCGGCAAGCCGCTCAACAAACGCAACCCCGGCCTCGCCAAGCGATTCCGGGTCGGCCATCATATGCGCCTGGCTGACCGGCACCATGTCGGCGGCGTCGAACATCCGGCCAACCTGCATCTGATGCTCGATCGCCCATTGGCAGGCCGGACCCATCTCGCCAGCCAGCATCGCCTGTTCCCGGTCGTCAAGTTTCATCACATCTCCTGCCCCGCCGGGCCAACAGACCCGAGGCCAAACTGCATGCAGCCAATCTGCGTTCACGAATCAGCTTAGAGGTCCGGCACGGGCTTTGACAACAGCTGGCATGATGACGGTCGAGCCGCCCTGAAAAGCGCAAAAAAGGACGCCATTCAGGGCCAAATATGGTTTGCGCAGGATAAAAAGTGGCGATGCTGGCTTTCGTATCAAAGGTGAATCCGGTTAGGCTGATGTGGTTTGTGCGTGCAAAAAGCGCCCAAGGAAAACATCTGGAGGAAGTCCATCATGAAAAAGAGTCTATCTGTATTCGGGGTCGCCGCTGCGGCGCTCTCGATAAATGTCTCGGCGGCCAGCGCCGATGGCCATTGTGGGGATGTCAGCATCGGTGCCATGGGGTGGGCATCGGGAGAAGCATTTACAGCTGTAGCCACCTTCGTTCTTCAAGAGGGATATGGCTGCAACGTGACGGTTGTTCCAACCGACACCATTCCGGCGGTAACATCGCTTGCCGAGAATGGCCAGCCCGACATCGTGCCCGAAGTATGGCGCAACTCGGCACCGGTCTATGGCGAGCTGGAAGCTGCCGGCAAGGTCATCACCGCCTCCAGCATCTTTGCCAATGGCGGTGAAGAGGGCTGGTGGATCCCAACCTGGCTTGCTGAAAAGCACCCTGAATTGACGACCATTGACGGTATCGTTGCCAACCCGGATAAGGTCGGCGCGATGTTCCACAACTGTCCTGTCGGATGGGGCTGTCGTGTCGTGAATGACAATCTGAAGGTGGTTCATCAGCTGGAAGCCAACGGGATTGAAGTTTTCGATCATGGATCCGGGGCGAACCTGGGTGCCGCTCTGGCAGCGTCGATGGAAGATAACGAGCCATGGTTTGGTTATTACTGGGGCCCGACGGCGGTTCTTGGCAAATACAAGATGACCAAGGTCGACATCGGCGCCGTCAATCCAGACCAACATGCCGTCAATCAGCGGCAAGACGCTGACCCAGCAAAGATCGGTGTTTCTGGCTTCCCATCAGCACCTGTTCTGAATGCAATGACCGCCGAATTTGCCGCGCGCGAGCCGGAAGTCGCAGAATTCGTCAAGAACATGTCCTACCCCAATGATGTCGTCAGCACGATGCTTTATTGGGCTGAGGAGAATGGTGCGTCTGCAGATGAGGTCGCGGCCTGGGTCCTGACCAACCATGGCGACATGATTCTGTCATGGGTCAATGATGATGCCAGAAAGAAGTTGGAGCCGCTCCTTTAGGCAGTTGCAAAAGGTTATCGTGGGCACGATGAGATATCGTGCCCACCGATTTTCTTAACTATCGCCGCAGCCATTTCGAAACGGAGATTGCACAATGTCCGCTTTTTCAAGTGCTTTCGATCTTGTTGGACTTCGCGAATGGTGCGATGCCGGCAAGGCGAAAACCCTGATGTCGCTGCGCCAGCTGAAAGGCGACGATCCGGCATGGTGGGAAATTCCCTTCCCCTCGCTCGACAATCTTCACAAGGCCTGCGGTTCGATACCGCAGACGCGCGATTTCACCGCCTGGCTTGAAAATGGCTTCCTGGCCATCAGGCCATCCCTTCGCGTGGTTCTCGACCCGCTGACACAGCCACTGTCCTGGGCGCTTGACGCGGCGCTGACCCTGTTCACGACGCTGCCCTGGTGGTGTCTTGTGCCGCTCATTCTCGTCGGCACCATGCTGTCGTCGAAATCCTGGCGGATCACCGTCTTTGTCGCCGCATGTTTCACCTTTTTCCTGTTCACCGATCATTACGGCTATGCCGTCCAGACCCTGTCGATCATCTTTGTCTGTACCGTGCTGTGCGCGATCCTCGGCGTGCCGACCGGCATCCTGATGTCGAAAAATGACACGGCGCAACGCGTCATCACACCGATCCTCGACATGCTGCAGACGCTGCCGACCTTCGTCTATCTCATTCCGCTGATCTTCCTGTTCAAGATCACCGAGCCGAAGCTCTACGGCCTCGCCATCATTCTGTATTCCATCGTGCCGGTGATCCGGCTGACCAATCTCGGCATCCGGCTGGTTGATCGCGACGTCATAGAGGCGGCGAACGCCTATGGCATGACGGCGCGGCAGAAACTCGTCCAGGTGGAGATTCCGCTGGCGTTGCCGAACATCATGGCGGGCATCAACCAGACCATCATGATGAGTCTGGCGATGGTCGTGATCGCCTCGCTGGTCTCGGCGCCGGGACTTGGCACGCTGGTGCTTGACGGGATCAACAATCTGCGGCTTGGCGTCGGATTTCTCGCCGGCTTCGGCATTGTCCTTCTCGCCATCATTCTCGACCGGGTGTCAAAGGCGGCACTGGCCCGGGTTGACGAGTCACGCAAGATCTAGACGGGAGCTCATTCGTGTCCACCGCAGACAAGCAGGTCAAGATTGCCGTGCGCAATCTGTACAAGATTTTTGGCGATGATCCGGCGTCGATCCTGCCGATGCTGTCGGACGGCATCGACAAGGCCGACATCCAGCGCCGCACCGGCCACGTCATCGGCCTCAACAACATCAATGTCGATATCAAATCGGGGCTGATCACCGTGATCATGGGGCTGTCCGGGTCCGGCAAATCGACGCTGATCCGCCATCTCAACCGGCTGATCGAACCGACAGCCGGTGCGATCGAAATGGATGGCGATGACATCATGGCCTATGACACGGGGCGGCTCCGTGCCCTGCGGCAGACGAAGATGTCGATGGTGTTCCAGAAATTCGCCCTCCTGCCACACCGCACAGTGCTGCAGAACACGATGCTGGCACCGGAAATTCGGGGGGAAAATGGCAGCGCCTCCACCGAAGAAGCCATCAAGTGGATCCGGCGTGTAGGGCTGGATGGCAATGAGGATGCCTTCCCGCATCAATTGTCGGGCGGCATGCAGCAACGTGTCGGGCTGGCGCGGGCACTGACCTCGAATGCCGAGGTGATGTTGATGGACGAGGCCTTCTCCGCCCTCGACCCGCTGATCCGCACCTCGATGCAGGATCTTCTGCTGGAACTTCAGCAGGACCTTCACAAGACCATCGTCTTCATCACGCATGATCTCGACGAGGCGTTGAAACTTGCCGATCATCTGGTGATCCTGAAGGACGGCTTCATCGTCCAGCAGGGCGAGCCGCAACATATCCTCCTGAACCCGAGCGACCCCTATATCGAGGAGTTTGTCAGCGACATCAACCGCGCCCGCGTGTTGAAGGTCCGGTCGATCATGGACCAGAACAGGCGCACGAAAGTATCGCATGGCGAGGTCGATTCCGTCATGTCGCTGGAAAGCCTGATTGCCCATGCCGAGGGCGATATCGACCGTAGTTTCTCCGTCCATGAGGATGATACACGTATCGGCACGATCACCATGAAGGCCGTCTTCAAGGCTCTGGTGCGTTATGATCTTGGCGGTAACGGCCGGGCAACCGGTGGCGCGAACGGGGCGGGCTAGACATGCACAGAAACTATATCGCCGGCGAATGGCTTGCTGCGGACAGCGCCATCGAAAACCACAACCCGTCGGATATCACCGACCTGATCGGCACCTACGCACAGGCCGGCACCGACCAGCTGGAACGCGCGCTGGACAGTGCCCGCACGGCGCAGAAACAGTGGCAGGCGACCGGCCTTGAGGCACGGCAGACCGCCCTGATGCAGATTGGCAACGCGCTGATGGCACGGGCCGATGAGCTTGGCGCGCTTCTCAGCCGCGAGGAAGGCAAGCCCCGCGCCGAGGGGCGGGGTGAAGTCTATCGCGCCGGCCAGTTCTTCACCTATTACGCTGCCGAAGTGCTGCGCCAGATCGGCGACAATGCGGATTCGGTGCGCCCGGGCATTGAGATCGACGTGCGGCGCGACCCGGTTGGCATTGTCGCGGTGATCAGCCCGTGGAATTTTCCCACCGCCACCGCCGTCTGGAAAATCGCCCCGGCGCTGGCCTTCGGCAATGCCGTGATCTGGAAGCCGGCGAATCTGGTGCCGGCCTCGGCCGTCGCGCTGACCGAAATCATCGCCGATGCCGGGCTGCCGGCAGGGCTGTTCACCCTGGTCATGGGGTCGGGCGCGACCATTGGCGATGCTCTTGTCTCGCATCCAGGGGTCAACGCCATCACCTTTACAGGGTCGGTCGAGACCGGCCGCCGGATTGCCGCGTCCGCCATCGGCAACATGCCGCGGATGCAGATGGAGATGGGATCGAAGAACGCGCTTGTGGTGATGGATGACGCCGATCTTGATCTGGCGGTGGCCTGCGCGGTGAATGGCGCTTTTGGTGGCACCGGCCAGAAATGCACCGCCTCGTCGCGCCTGATTGTGCATGACGCCATCCATGATGCGTTCGTCGACAGGCTGGTGACGGCGACGAAGGCGCTGAAGGTGGGACACGCGCTGGAAGATGGCACGCAGATCGGCCCGGTTGTCAGCGCGGGCCAGCTTGCCGAAAATCTGGCGTATGTCGCGCTGGCCAAAAGCGAGGGCGGCGAGATATTATGCGGCGGTGAGCGGCTCGACATGGCGCATGACGGTTACTACATGGCGCCCTGCGTTGTTGCCGGCACCGGCAATGACTGGCGGATCAACCGCGAGGAAATGTTCGCCCCCATCGCCTGCGTGATCCGCGCCGGGTCGTATGAAGAGGCGTTGGCGCTGTCGAATGACACGCATTTCGGGCTGACAGCCGGGATCATGACACAGTCGCTGGCCCGGGCGAGCGATTTCCGCCGCCGCGCCGAAACCGGTGTTGTGATGGTCAATCTGGCAACCGCCGGCACCGACTATCACGTGCCGTTCGGTGGCCGTGGTGACAGTTCCTACGGCCCGCGCGAGCAGGGCCAATACGCCGTCGAATTCTTCACCAGCATCAAGACCGCCTATATTGCGGCCGGTGCGGTTTCATAGCTCAACATCACGGGTCTGGCCATGCATGTCATCGACTGCCTTCAATATTGCAACTGGTCGGAAAAGATCTTCCGGCAGATGCGCGAGGGCGGCGTTGATGCGGTGCATGTCACCATCGCCTATCACGAGATGTTCCGCGAAACGGTGGCGAATATCGAGCAGTGGAACCGCTGGTTCGAACAATATCCCGAGCTGATCTTTCAGGGCCGCACCGGCGAGGATGTGCGCCGTGCCCGCCGCGAAGGTCGCACCGCCATTTTTTTCGGCTTCCAGAACCCGTCGCCGATCGAGGATGATATCGGGCTGGTGGAGATCTGCCATACGCTTGGTGCCCGCTTCATGCAGCTGACCTACAACAACCAGTCATTGCTGGCGACAGGCTGCTATGAGGCCGAGGATGCCGGCCTGACCCGCATGGGCCGCGCCGTCGTCGCCGAGATGAACCGGGTCGGGCTGGTTGTCGATATGAGCCATTCCGGCGAACGTTCGACACTCGATGCCATCGCGCATTCCAGCCGCCCGATTGCCATCACCCACGCCAACCCCGCCTTCTGGCATCCGGCGCGGCGCAACAAGTCGGACGATGTTCTGCGCAGCCTTGGCGAGAGTGGCGGTATGCTGGGTTTCTCGCTGTACCCGCATCACCTGAACAATGGGTCCAACTGCACACTTGCCGATTTCTGCGAGATGGTGGCGAAGACGGCCGAGCTGATGGGACCTGAGCGGATCGGCATCGGTACCGATTTGTGCCAGGACCAGCCCGACAGCATCGTCGAATGGATGCGGGTCGGCAGATGGACAAAGGACATCGATTATGGCGAGGGGAGCGCCAGCCATGCCGGCTTCCCGCCAATGCCGGACTGGTTCCAGGATAACAGACACTTCGTCGCACTTGCCGATGGCCTTCGTCAGCAGGGCTTTGCAGAGGCTGAGATCGCGGGCATCATGGGCGAGAATTGGCTGACTTTCTTCGACAACAGCTTTGGACCTGATGATGGCTAACGGCCGCAAGATACCTGAAAGCCACAACAGCGCCGGCGATATCCGGCAGGCATCGCTGCGCGCCCCGCAGACGGTGATGCGGCTGGCGCGCATGGGCGCCTTCCATCAGAGCCGGCTCAGCTTCATGCGGGTCCTGCTGCGCCGCCTGAAGGCGGAAGGCTGGATCATCGACAGGCCGGTCTTCGACATTGACGATTCTGGCGTTGGTGTCGCCACCTACCGGGCGCGCGGACCCGAGGCCACCTACACGCTGGTTGCGTTCGCGCATCGGCTTGCCGACGACCAACGCTCGGACCGGGTGATCGCCGAGGCGTGGGACGCCACCTTCACCCTGTGCGATGGCGAGGTTGACACAGCGCAGATCAAGCGTCTGGCCGGCAATGTCCCGAAACAGGAGGCCGGCCGCATTTCCGAGAGCGAACTTGTGCTGTCACGCGCCAACAAATCGGTACGGCTGTTCAGCCATGTGGTGGATTCGCTTGCCGCCGGACGCCAGCCTGACCCGGAGATGATCGAATCCGTCGGCTATCTGTTCCGCACCACCGCCGTCTATGGTGCCGGCAAGTTCGGCGCGGCCGACCGGGCGCAATGGAGTGCGCGGCCTGAATTCACCGGATCCTTCCAGCCCGAAATGCTTGCCGTCTGGCTGATCCGGGCCTTTTCCATCGATATCGTAGAACATGCGGCGCGGGTAAAATCACCGGCCACGGCCGTTGCCATGCAGCCTGACATCCGCCGCCGCCTCGGCATCGGCAATTCCACCGGCCTTGGTATGGCGCCGTTCCTGATCAACCATCCGCGGCTGATCAACAGCTGGATCGCGGCACGCGAGACCGCCCTTGCCAGGGTGCGGGCGGTGCGGGCCGCCACAGCGGCGCAGATCGATCTGTTCCGGCAGCTGGCACGGCGGGCGGCGCGCAACGCCGATGACTGGCATGTTGCCGATAAACGCCAGGCAGAGCGGATCGCCCGCCTTCGCGATGATTTCAACTGGATCATCGCCAGTGCCGATGCCCTGACGCCAGATGATGAAACGCCGTGGGATGCGCTGTATCGGGCGGCTGAGGCGGCGCTGTCGCAAGAAGGCCAGGAGGCGCTTGTCTCGCTGATGTTCGAGCCCTATGCCGCGCTTGTGGATGATCTTGCCGGCTGCATGCATGCTGAGGAAGATGTCGCGCACCGGATTGACGGCAGGGTGCGCGCCGGCGATGTGCTGGCGGCGCTGGAATCGCAATATGACTGGACCGACAGCATCGATTATGACAGCCCGGACGCGCAGGCCCGCGTCTGGTACGTGTCCGAGGAAAAGCTTGAGCCGCGGCTTGGCGAGCGCCATGAGGAGCCGCTGGAGCCCTATGAGCAGCCACTATGCCCGGGACGCGATGCGGTGCGCATGCGGCGCGACCTTGCCAGGTTCGATTCGGAAGACAGCCTTGGCGCCTTCCTGCTGCAGCACCCCGAACACCGGCATATGGCGCGCCGCCTGCAGATTGTCGGCAAGCTTGAGTATGGCGAGATCCGGGACAACACCATTGGCGCTGGCATGATTCCGATCGATCTTCTGCGTTGCAAGCTGTCTTTCTTCGGCGCGACAAAGTTCGATCCGCGATCCGACAGGTGGCTGCGAATCACCATGTATCAGGGTGCGCCCTTTCCGGACGAGCTTTCCACACTCGATCCCGACGATCTTGTCTATCCGCCTCTGGATGAGGCTGCCCAAGCGGAATGAGCTGGTCACTTGGCGAGACGGCGGCACTGGCCCTGAAAGCGGCGCGCGGGGCCGGCCTGCCATGGGGCCTTGCAGAAGAGGCCGCTGGCGCGGTTTTCTGGCTGCATCAGCGCGGACTTCCCGGCATTTCCGCCCTGTGCGGCTATCTCGATATCTGCGGGCATGATCGGTCCGGCGAGGCGGCACTCTGTCCGCTGGAGACTGGCACCGCACTCAGTGACGGGACGCGCCCCTGCCCGGTGAATGCCGATGACAGTCTCGACCTCGGATTTGTGAAGGCGCCGTTGCTGCTGCTTCCCTTTGTGGCGACACTCCCGCCCGGTACCATATGGCTGGTGGCGGAGGGGTTCGGTGACAACGCGCGCGACGACTGGCAGAGCGGGTGGCTTCACGGCCATGCGTCCTGTCAGCTGCGGCTTGGCGCAACGGCGCAGATTGACCCCGGACGTGCCGGCCAGACCCGCCTCCCGGATCAGTTCGCCTGCTGTGTTGAGCGTCTGACAGGCTATGCGTACCGCACCTACGCACCGGCCACCAGCCAGTCACGCCTTGCCGGCGCCGGGGCCGGACTCACCGATAATGACTGACCGATAATGACTGAAACCGGCTAGATTTCCGCGCCGGCCCGCCATTCACGCCAGCGCAGCACAAGCGTCGCACCAAGCCTTGCAATCGGCGCCGGGGGCAGTTTCACCGGTTCATCATAGGACAGCAGATCCTGCACGATCGGCGAGTTTGATCGCGTCGCCAGCTCGACAGCGCCGATGCCGGCCAATGTCCCCTTCGCCGTGCCAAGCCCGTTCTGGCAGCAGGCCGAGAACATGCCGGGTTCAACCTCGCCGAAGGCCGGCACCGAATTGCGCGACAGGCACAGCCGGCCGCCCCAGCTATATTCCAGATCGACATCGGCAAGCATCGGAAAGCGCCGCCGGAAAGCGCGGTCATGATCGCGGCGGAAGCGCGTGATCCGTGCCTCATCAACCTCCATCGACGGATCGAATGTCCAGCGGTTGCGGATGATGATCCTGTTCCCGCCAATGCCGGCATGGCGGCGCACCGTTGATCCCATAGGGTCGGCCGGGGTGATTCCCCAGGCCGGCAGCCCACCAAGGCGCGCCTGCTGATCACCGCTCAACGCCGTTGTCATCGAGGCATAGGTGAAGACATGCATCAAACGCTGCTGGAAGAAACCGAAACTCTCGGCATGGCCATTGACCGCCATCACGATCCTGCCGGCGGTGATGGTCGCCTTCGGTGTTGTCACCTGCCAGCTCTCGCCCTGACGGCTGAATGATGTTGCCGGGCTTGCCTCGAAGATCGAGACAGGTGATGTCTCCCGTCCGGTCAACCCGGCCGCCATCTCGCGAACATAGAGCGCCGGTTGCAGCATCACCGCACCGGGAAGGAACAGCCCCGAGCGGTAGCTATCGGTGCCCGTCATCTCTTTCATCTCGCCGGCCGACAGCTTCTTGTAATCCTCGCCCAGCGATGCCAGCTGCGCCGCGTAGGAGTCATTATGCGCCTCGCCGCGGGCATTCACCGCGCCATTCATCCTGCCGATCTGGCTGACCGCCTCGTCCGGCATCTCATATTCGACAGCACAGGCCCTGGCGAAATCCTGCGCATGGCGATTGAGGCTGATCTGCAGCCTGTCACCCTCGGCGCTGCCGGCATAGCCGTCGCCGGACAATTCATGCGGTAAATCGATCATGAAGCCCGAATTGCGGCCGGCCGGCCCGGCGCCGATTCGCGCCGCCTCGAGAAGCACGATCCGGTCACCACCCCGAAGCTCGAGCAGCCGCTTCGCCGCTGAAAGCCCGGCAAAGCCGCCGCCGATCACCAGCCAGTCGGCGCTGATGGCGCCTTCGGCCTCGGGGTAGGATGGCGCCGGCCCGAGAATCGCGTTCCAGCCCGTGACCCCGGTATCGCGCGGCAGCTTTGTGATCTGTCGTTTTAGCGTCACTACCGGTCTCCAGCCCACTTGTGTGCTGCCTGCATTCTCTGTTCTAGTGATTGAAGGCGATGACAGGAAGCGAATTCATGAGTGAAGCAGTCCCCCAAGACCAGCGCCGCCGCGGCGGCAGACGCGAAAGGCGCGATCTTCGCACGCGCCCCGACCATGCGATGCTGCCAAGCCTGACCGGCAGGCTGCCGCTGACCGAGCCGATGGATGCCGAGCAGATCGAGCGCATTGACCGGGCCTCGCTTGATATTCTGGAAGATGTCGGGGTCGTGTTCCGGGACGATATCGCGCTGGAGGATTGGCGGCGCGCCGGCGCCGATGTGCGGGGCGAGCGGGTGCATCTGGACCGGGCGCTGGTAAAATCACTGATCAGCACGATTCCTTCAACGATCACCCTTCACGCCCGCAATCCTGAGAAAAGCGTCACACTTGGCGGCCGGCAGTCGATCTTCGTGCCGATGACAGGCGCACCCTATCTTCGTGATCTTGAGGATGTAAGGCGGGCGCCAACGCTTGATGATCTCGCCACCTTCCACAAGCTGTCGCACATGCTGCCGGCGATGCATTCCTCGGCGCATCATATCGTCGAGCCGATGGACCACCCGATTTCGCACCGGCATCTGCGGATCACCCATTCCTCGATCCTGCATTCGGACAAGACCTTCATGGGCATGACGACCTCTGGCCGCAATGCCGAGGACGTTCTGGACATGGCCGCCATCCTGTTTGGCGAGGATTTTCTGGAGACGCATGCGGTGGTGGTTGGCAACTGCAACGGCAATTCGCCGCTCGTCTGGGATGAAACCATGCTGTCAGCGATGCGGGCCTTCAACCGCCGCAACCAGCCGGTTCTCTGTTCTCCCTTCGTCCTGGGCGGTGCCAACACGCCGGCCTCGACCGTGCCGACGGTGGCGCAGCTTAACGCCGAGGCGCTGTCGGCGCTTGCCTATACACAGCTGATCCGCCCCGGCTGCCCGGCTATCTATGGCCACTATCTTTCGACCGTTTCGATGCAATCCGGGGCGCCGATGGCCGGCACGCCGGAAATCAGCCTGATGAATTTCATGATCGGCCAGATGGCGCGCCATTACGGCATTCCCTGGCGGACCTCGAACACGCTTGGCGGGGCCAAGACGCTGGATGCGCAGGCCGGTTATGAATCGGCGACGACGCTGATGGCGGTATTGCTGTCAGGCGCGAATTACATCTGGCATTCGGCTGGCTGGAACGAGGCCGGCATGCATTGCTCGATGGCCAAATTCATCGTCGATGCCGAACAATGCGCGATGGGGTATCGCATGGCCGAGGGGCTGAACTGGGATGATTTTGACGAGGCGCTGGCCGCCGTGCGCGATATCGGGCCGGGCGGGCATTATCTGGGTCATCCGCACACGCAGGAGAACTTCCAGCAGGCGTTTTTCATGCCGAAAATGTTCGACAACAACTCCTACGAGCAATGGATGGCCGAAGGCGCGCAGGATGTGACGGCGCGGGCGCTGCAGACGGCAAAGTCGCTGCTGCAATCCTATGAGGCACCGCCACTCGACCCGGGGATCGACGAGGCGCTGCGCGATTATATTGCCCGCCGCGAGACCGAAATTCCCGCGATGGACGCACTGAATCAGGACTTCTGACGGTGCGGGCGCGCCTCGCCGGCATCGGCCAGCAGGGCGGCAAACCGATAGATGGCATGGACGAATTTCGAGAAGGGAAGCACCAGGAAGAAGGCGTAGACAACGCCAAGATGTACCGCCAGCGCCAGCCCCATATACCCTGTCTCACGCACCGCCAGCAGGATGAGCCCGGTGGCGCTGACCCAGAACAGCAGCCAGATGAAGGCATAATCCATCCCGAGACGCGCCAGCGACCGGACCGCAGGCTCCATCCGCCGCTTCTCGCGCCACAGCCCGGCCGTGCCAACGCAGAGCATCACACCGCCAACGGTGCCGAGGATCACCGGAAGTTCGAAATAGCCGTAGGGGGCTTCGCGCCCCAATACGTAATGATAGAGTGTGCCGGTGCTTGTCGAGGCAAAGCAGAGCATGAACCCGTAGAAGGTCAGGTGATGATAATGGCGGCGTGCCAGGCTGCTGCGGTCATCGGCGCCGGGGCATCCACCGCCCTTGCCACTGTTGTCACCGCCAAGATTGCGCAGCGTGGCGGTGGCCCGAAAGGCGTCTGACAGCGCTGGCAGCCCGCCCCACCTGGCGCCGGTGGCCCGCCAATAACGACGCCAGCCGATAATGAAGGACAGGATCACAAAACCGGAAATCGCCAGTGGAATGCCGGCCATAACGGTGTGCGGCATCAACACATAGAACGCCCCTTCACCAAGATGCACACCCCAGAACAGATGCGGCGCGATCATCGCCAGCATCAGGCCGACGGCCAGCGCCAGACCTATCGTCGCCGTCATCGCGACGACAAGGCCATTGCGGTCGAACAGGCCGGCAAGTGGCCCGGGCCAGGCAAATTCCCGCCAGCTTGCGGCGCGGCGCTCGGCAAGGGTTTGCGGCACATTGACACCGAATTCATGTGGCGGCGCATATTGGCAGGCATGGTAGCAGGCGCCGCAATGATGGCAGAGATTGGCCAGAAAGGCGGTATCGCCGACATCGAACAGCCGCCGCCTTTCCATCGCCGGAAATACCGCGCAGAACCCCTCGCAATAGCGGCAGGCATTGCAGATCTGCATGATCCGCGCGGTTTCCTCATGCGATTGGGTGCTGGCAAGGCGGGCGAGATTCAGATCATCCATGCGTGGCGGTCCTCATTCACAGGTTCTGACTGCGGTTCAGCTGGCGCGCCGCCTCGCCGCCGGCGATACGCCCGAAGACGGCACCGATGGTCATGCCGATGCCGGCAAGATAGCCCTGCCCCAGAACATTCCCGGCCATGATCTCGCCAGCGGCGAACAGGTTCGCCGAGGGGCGACCATCCTGCATCAATATCTGCGCCGAGTCATTCACCTCGACCCCCATATAGGTGAAGGTGATCCCGGGGCGGAGTGGAAAACCGTAAAAGGGCGGTACGGCGATCGGCGCCGCCCAGTTGGTTTTCTCCGGCGACAGGCCGCTGGTGGCACAGCCATCGAGTGTCGACTGGTCGATCGGCCCCTGCGGGCAGGCGGCATTGAAATCTTCCACCGCGATCCGCGTCGCGGACGCATCCAGACCAAGCTGGTCGGCAAGCCCCTCGATGCTGTCATCGCGGATCGGCGTGAAGACCGACGGCATGAAGCGCGCCACGCCGACCGAATCAAGAATGGCATAGGCAATCTGGTCCGGCTGCCCGGCGACAAGTCGGCCCCAGATGGCGTAGCGTTTCGGCCAGAAATCCTCACCCTCATCATAGAACCGCCTGGCGTCCCGGTTGAGGACGATGCCGAACGGCACCCCATCGATGCGGCTGGCAATGCCACCATCGAATTTCGGCGCGCGCGCATCGATGGCGACAGCGTGGCACTGGTCAAGCGCGCCAACCGGCCGCGCGCCATGGTCAAGCAGGCTTCGCAGCACCGTGCCGGTATTGTGCGGTGTTCCCCGCACCAGGAAATTCCGCGCCGCCT
>CBFHRT010000040.1:0-15033 GCA_965658285.1 Puniceispirillaceae bacterium (SeqCode)
GGAATGACAACACCCGCAAAACCCGAATTCGACTCCCCCGCCTTTCTGCGCTCGCATGTCGAGAAGATTCTGGGGTTCTACGAGCCATCGGCATTCGACCCGGCCGGCGGCTTCTTTCACCATTTTCTCGATGACGGCACCGTCTATGACCGGGAGACGCGCCACCTTGTCAGCTCGACCCGCTTTGTCTTCAACTATGCCAACGCCTTTCTGCAGACCGGCCGGCCGCATTACCGCGACTGGGCGGCGCACGGGATGCGCTATCTTACCGCCCATCACCTGACACCGCAGGGCCATTATCTGTGGCAGCGCCAGGCGGATGTGATCGAGGACGGGCGCGCCTTGGCCTATGGTCATGCCTTTGTCATTCTGGCGGCGGCCTGGGCGGAACGCATCGGTATTGATGGCGCCGGGTCCGTGCTGGCAGCCTGCTGGGATTTCATGGAAGAGCATTTCTTCGAAGCGGATCATGACGCCTATGCGGATGAGCGTTCGGCCGATCTGTCACAGCTTGACAGCTATCGCGGGCAGAACGCCAACATGCACAGTGTCGAGGCATTGATCGCCGCGTTTGAGACCACCGGCGAGGCGCGCTATCTGGATCGCGCCGAGCGGGTGGCGCATAAATTCACCGTCGAGCTGGCCGCCGCCGCGGACGGTCAGGTCTGGGAGCATTATGATTCCGACTGGCGGCATGACTGGAGCTACAATATCGACAAGCCTGACGATCTGTTCAAACCCTGGGGCTTTCAGCCGGGGCATCAGGTGGAATGGGCGAAATTGCTGCTGCAACTTGACGCGCACCGGCCGGCCAGCTGGCACCTGGCGACGGCCATCCCGCTCTATGACACCGCCATGGACAGGGGGTGGGATGCGGCGCATGGCGGGCTTGTCTATGGCTATGCACCGGATGGCGGCTTCGCCGATGCAACGAAGTATTTCTGGGTTCAGGCCGAGGCCATCGCCACCGCCTGGCGGCTGTTCACCCGCACCGGCGACGCCCGCTATCGCGATGACTATCACCGTCTGTGGGGCTGGGCATGGGATCATCTTGTCGATCATGAGCATGGCGCCTGGTACCGCATCGTGAGTCGCGAGGGGGCGTGGGTCGAACCGTTCAAATCGCCTGCCGGCAAGGTCGATTATCACACCATGGGCGCCTGCTGGGATGTGCTGTCGGTGATGGAGACCGGCTGACCGGCAATCGGGGGACCCGCAAATGACAACATCCGGCATGCCGAACGAAGCCCCGCAAGCAGCCTATGACGTGGTGATTGTCGGCGGCGCGATCATGGGATCGGCAACGGCGTTCTTCCTGTCGCGGAACGCTGATTTCGACGGTTCTGTGCTGGTCATCGAGCGTGAACCAAGCTACGCGCAATCCTCGACAGCGCACACCAATTCCTGCATGCGCCAGCAATTCTCGACCGAACTGAACATCCGCATCTCCCAGTTTGCGGCGGATTTCGTGAAGAACCTGCGCGCCCATATGGGCGGTGATGAGCGGGTGCCGGAGCTGGATATCCAGAATTACGGCTATATGTATCTTGCCGACAATGAGGACTTTGCCGAACTGCTGCGCCGCAACCGGGACATCCAGCGCGCCGCCGGGGCCGAAACCGAACTTCTGACGCCGCAGGAGATCGCCGCCCGCTATCCGTTCTACAATGTCGAGGATATTGTCCTCGGGTCGATCAACCGGCGCGATGAGGGCTATTTCGACGGCGGTACGCTGTTCGACTGGCTGCGGCGCGGTGCCCGTGAGGGCGGCGTCGACTATCTTGCCGGCGAGGTCGTGGCGATGAACCGCGATGGTGGCCATATCACCGGCGTGACGCTGGCCAACGGCGAGACCATCGCCTGCGGCACCGTCGTCAATGCCAGCGGCCCACGCGCCGCCCGCACCGCGGCGATGGCCGGGATCGACCTGCCGGTCGAACCCCGCAAGCGTTTCACCTGGATTTTCACCGCCGAGACACCGCTTGACCGTGACCTGCCGCTGACCATCGACCCGTCAGGTGTGCATGTCCGCCAGGACGGGCCGCAGACCTATCTTGCCGGCTGTCCGGCTGACCCCGACCCGGCCGTTGATTATGATGATTTCGTGATGGATCACGACCGCTGGCAGAGCCATGTCTGGCCGGTCATCGCCAGCCGGATCCCGCAATTCGAGGCGATCAGGGTGGTCAGCGAATGGGCCGGGCATTACGCCTTCAACACGCTTGACCAGAACGCCATCCTCGGCCCGCATGACGAGGTTCACAACTTTATCTTCCAGAACGGATTTTCCGGTCATGGGCTGCAGCAGAGCCCGGCAATGGGACGCGGTGTCGCCGAGCTGATCACCTATGGCGAATATCGCACTCTCGATCTGACACCCTTTGCCTTTGAGCGGATCCCGGCCCGGCGCCCGATCATCGAGACTGCGATCATCTGATCCGTCAAAATCCGGCCAGCCAGTTGCGAAGCTCGGATGTCCGCATTCTTGCCGCGGCCGGGGTTTCCGGCATGGCAAGCGCGGCCAGATCGGCGTCAGACCCCATCCCCGCCGCCGTCAGATAGCGCGCCAGATAGGCAGGTTCAAATTCGGGGTGATACTGCATGCCCCAGAAAGATATGCCGTCACCCTCACAGACAAAGGCCTGAACGTCGCTATGCGCATTGCCGGACAGCCTGACGGCACCTTCCGGCAGGCGCACCACCTCGTCGCGATGCGTACAGGGCGCTGAATAAGTCGCCGCGCGGCCCGCCATCATCGGATGGTTGCGGCCCGGTTCGGTCAGCCGGATCTCCCGGGCCAGACCATCCTCGCGGCCATGTGGCGATGCGCCAGTGGCACCGCCAAGAAGTGAGGCGGCAAGCTGCATGCCGTTGCAGGACCCGATGACCGGCAGGCCGGCGGCAAACGCCCGGCGCATCACATCGGCAAGCGGCGCGGCGCGGTCATCATCGGTGTTCCAGTCAACCGACGAGCCGGTGAAGGCCACCCCGTCAAAGCCCGTCAGGTCGGGCGCGGTCTCGCCTTCATAGGGTGAGATGATCCGCGTCGTCACATCCCCCCTGAGCGATGTCAGAATACCGGCATAAAGAGAGCCGAAGTCACTGCCTGTCGTGCGGACAAGCCGGTCGCAGACAGGGCGCGGATTGCTCTCGACCACAAGAATATGCGGCATGCTAGATCCGCTTGCCGGATCGATCGAACCAATGCAGGCCGGCGGGTTCAAGATGAAGCCCGACGGCGGCGCCGGTGACAAGTTCCACCGCCGGGTCGACCCGCACCGTGATCATCTCGTCAAAGCCGCAATCGACATAGGCGAATTGCTCGGAGCCGAGATATTCACATACGCTGAGCGTTCCGGTGATCATCGGGCCGTCCGATGCGCCGCCAGATGCATCAAGTCTGATATGTTCCGGGCGTACGCCAAGCCAGGCGGCATCGGGCGTCGGCGCGGCAAGGGCCACTGTTTGCGGGGCCGAAGCAAGGAGCCTGGTCCCGCCACCCACCGTTTCGGCCGGCATCTCGACAGGCAGCAGATTCATCTTCGGGCTGCCGATGAATTCGGCGACGAATTTGTTCTGCGGGCGGTTATACAGATCGCGCGGGCTACCGGCCTGCATGATCTCACCCTCATTCAGCACCACGATCCGGTCCGCCAGCGTCATCGCCTCGATCTGGTCATGCGTTACATAGATGGTGGTGATGCCAAGCTGTTCGTGAAGTCGCGAGATTTCCAACCGCATATTCACCCGCAGCGCGGCATCGAGGTTCGATAGCGGCTCGTCAAACAGGAAGCCCTTCGGTTCACGAATGATGGCGCGGCCGATGGCGACACGCTGGCGCTGGCCACCGGAAAGCTGTTTCGGCAGCCTGTCGAGAAGCGGCTCGAGGCGCAGGATCTTCGCCACCTCCTGAACGCGGCTGTCAATCTCGGCCTTGCCGACGCCGGCGGTCTTCAACGCGAACCCGATATTCGCCGCCACATCCATATGCGGATAGAGCGCATAGGACTGGAACACCATCGACAGGCCGCGCTCCGACGGCAGCCGGTCGGTTACATCATCGCCATCGATCAGGATCGAGCCGACACTGGCATCCTCAAGCCCGGCAAGGATTCGCAGCAGCGTTGACTTGCCACATCCGGACGGGCCGACAAGGACAATGAACTCGCCCTCGCCGATCTCAAAATCGACACCCTTGATGACCTGCACATCATCGAACCATTTTTCAATTGCCCGAAGTTCAATCGACGCCATGTGAATGGACCCCCTCCGCAAATATCCCAGACAGGATATTCAAGCAGTTTCCTTATGCAGCGCGGCAACCTCGTCGCGGCACAGATCAAGATAGATGGCAGCGGTCCAGGAGAAATCCATGCCGCCAAGCCCGGTGCCGTCAAGCGGATCGAAATATTCGGCCATGCCCTGCGATTCGACCAGCTTGCGCGTATCACCGCTGATGCGCGCCGCCAGCCCGGTCTCGCCAGCGTCGGCAAGGCCTGTCCAGATCATGTGGTTCATGATCGCCCAGACCGGCCCGCGCCAGTAGCGTTTCGATTCGAAATCGGCATGTTCCGGATCCCAGCTTGGCATCCCATACTGGCAGGCATCCAGAATCCGCCGGCAATGCGCCGCCATGCTGGCACGCTGTTCGGATGATCCGGCACCTGCATAGAAACTCAGCATCGAGGCGTTGGTGATGGCGTTGCTGAAGGTGCCGCTGCGAATGTCCCGCGCACAATAGCCGCCAATGGCATCATTCCACAGCCAGTCACAACCGGTGGTAAGCCGGTCGATCCACTCCCGGATTTCATCAAAGGCCTGGTTCATGTCAAGCAGACGCGCCAGTTCCAGCAGATCACGGCAGGCCCGGAGCAGAATGAACTGCACCCCCGGATCGGCCATCAGGAAAGGCCCTTTTGCATGGATGGCGTGATGATCCCATCCCACCTCGCGCCCGAACTGGACGATGGTGATGAAACGGTCATATTGCGCCTGTGTCGGGCGCTGGTCGCTGTCGATATGCGAGGTGTCGCGGCGGTTATAGCTCATCAGATTGTTGGGGACGGCAATGCCGTCCATGCCGATGTCCCAGTCAGGGCAGTTGTCGCGCCCGGACTCCCACGGATGGATGATGCCGATGACACCGGTTCCCTTGGGGTCACGGGCGCTGCAGTACCAGCGATGATAGGCCATCAGCCGCGCGAACACCTCGCGCGCCTTGCGGCGGTCATAGGCGGTTCCCATACGCACCATCTGCAGGATTACGCTGGCCAGAACGGGTGGTTGTGAATGACCGCTTGTCGAGGGCTCGGTGTTGGTCTGCCAGACGCCGGGCCCGGGGAAATAATCCGGGTCATTCTGCCGGAAGACGATATGCGGCACCATGCCGTCATCCCACTGCGCATCGAGAAGCGCCATGATTTCAAGCCAGGCGCGCCATTTGTTGAAATGCCAGATGCCAAGCGCGGTGAATCCCGAATCCCAGTTCCACTGGTAGGGATATAGCCGGTTGGTGGGCACGGTGTACCCGCCGCGGTCATTCATCCTGATGATCCTGATGGCTTCTTCGATACGGCTGGTCATCCTCTATCCTCTGTTTGTGGACATAAGTCCTCTATCCCTTGACGCTTCCCGCGGTCAGCCCCGACACCAGGAACCTCTCGAACCACAGGAAGATCACCAAAACAGGCGTTGTTGCTATGACGGCTCCGGCCATCAGATGTTGGCGCGGCACCTCTGAAGAATTCAGTGAAACGATACCACGCGACAGTGTAAACAGCTTCACATCATCGAGAAACATGAAGGCAAAAAGGAACTCGTTCCAGGCGATCATGAAGACATAGAGCGCCACCGAGGCGATCGCCGGCATCGACAGCGGCATGGCGATCTTCGTGATGATCTGCAGGCGCGACAACCCGTCCATCAACCCGGCATCGTCAAGCTCTGACGGCAGGCCGGCGAAATAGCCGCGAAGCATGTAGAGCGCGACCGGAATTGTCGTCGCCGGATAGACAATGCACAGCCCCAGAAGCGAGTTGCGAAGACCAAGCTGGCTGAACACCGCATAGAGCGGAATCACCAGAATGATCGCCGGAATGAGATAGATCATCAGCACCGACCCGGACAGCCATTTGCGCCCGGGAAAGCGGAGCTTGGCCACCGCATAGGCCCCCGGCACCGAGAACAGCAGCGTGATCAGAACCGTCACCACCGAGACAATCGCCGAATTGAGAAGCAGGGTGCCGAAATCATATTTCGTGAACAGCTCGATATAGGAGCGGAAGAGAACCGCCGCGCCGACTCCGGGATCGACAGAGAAATCCAGCGGGTTGGCAAGCAGGCTCTGCTGGCTCTTCAGACTTGTCATCACCATCACATAGAAGGGGATGGCGACAATCAGCACGAACATCATCAGGCCGAGGCCCCATAACAGGCGAAGATAGAATCTCTCCGACGCATAGCGGGCCTGCATGGCCGGTGGCATGGCGCCGATTGTGGCGGACAGGCTGAACCAGCTTGTCGCCGCGGCGATGACCAGCGCCGTCACGCTCTGCCATGCTGGCAGCAACCCGTTCGGGTCGAACGGCGCGCCAAGGGTAAAGCCCCAGAGAAGCGCTGTCATGACGAGGAGTCCGGCGCCATGCCTGAGCAGGGCGCCGTTCGGACGATACAAAATAGCCACCACCCCAGCCACCATGCCGGCAAGCATGGCCGGACCAGCCTGCAATGTCAGGCCGGCGCCGGTGGTGACGATCAACGCCATCGTCACGATGATCTGCCAGAGACCGGCCCAGATGCCGCCAGCGAGAACAGCGCCAAACAATCCATGCATCCAGAACTTCATCAGCCGGCATCCTTTGGTGAAAAGCGGATGAAGATCACCGAGAAGACAAGCAACAGTGCAAAGATCACCACCGCCACCGCCGCGCCGGCCCCAAGATTGGAAATCGCGAAGGCCTGTTCATAGACATTCACCGTCAGCGTTCTGGTGCCGGCATTGCCACCGGTCAGAAGGAAGATGTCGTCAAACTTGTTGAAGGTCCAGATGAAACGAAGCAGGAACAGCACCGCCAGAATGCCGGCAATAAAGGGAAGTGACAGGAACCAGAATTGCTGGATCGGTGTCGCGCCATCAATCTCTGCCGCCTCGTAGATGTCCGCGGGGATCGACTGCATGCGGGCCAGAATGAACAGGAAGGATAGCGGGAAATACCGCCACACCTCGAACAGGATCACCATCGTCAGCGCCAGCGGCAGGGTGACGCCAAGGCCGAAGATATTGATCGTGACCGACCGCTGACCAAAGAAATTGATCGGCCCCTCGGCGACATCCATCTGCAGCAGCATGGCGTTGACAGCGCCGGAGAACGGATCGAACAGCACCACCCATGAAAAGGCAACGGCGATCACCGGGGCAACATAGGGAAACAGCATCAGGCCGCGAATCAGCGGTCTGCCGGGAAACGCCTTCTGCATGATCTGGGCGGCGAACAGCCCCAGCAACAACGCCCCCGCCGTGCCGAAGACGGTGTAGTAGATCGAGACCTTCAGAACATCCCAGAATTCCGCCGCCGAAAAGACCCGCTCGAAATTCTTCAGCGTGAAATCAAACGACGTCATCACATTGTAGGCGGTGAAGCTTGCCACCGGCACGCTGGCCTTGACGCTGGCCTTGACGCTGGAATTATCACCGGCGAAGCCGTCGGCGGCCGCGATCCCGATGCGGATCTTGCCGCGCGTCTTGCCCGCCAGCTCACCAAGCTCGCAGCGCAACCCGATGCCGTCGCCCGCGCCGTCATCCTCGAGGCTGCAGGCCGGGTCAAGCGATGTAACCACCACCCCGGCCGGCAGGCTGTCGGTGAAGACAACCTCTTCCAGCGGGTATTTCATTGACGAGTTGCGATAGCGATATTCGAGGCGCGCCGCGCCGCCGGTGGCGGCAATATCGCCACGCACCTGTTCTTTCAGGATCAGCGATGGCGGGCGCAGTTCGGCAAGCGTCACAGGCTTTACCGAAATCCAGAAATTCGCCAGCAGCGGCAGCAGCACGACGGCGAGAACAAGCAGAAATGTCGGCATCAGCAAAGCGTAGGCAAGCCGCCTTTCGCGGCGTGCAAGTGCGCCCTCGCGTCTGCGATCTGGCTGGTTCATGCGATCCATCTGCCCTTTAGAAAGGATATACCTGCCGAAATGAATTTAATGGATCCGGGCAGCCATCATGAGACAGCTGCCCGGAAGATGTTGATGGTTTACTCGACGGCACCAAGCTCGGCATTGAGCTTGGCAACGGCATCAGCGGCGCTGATCTCGTCATCGATATACTGACGAACGACGCGGTTGATAGCCTGCGTGTTGATCATCTTCGACGCCAGCGACAGCTGGCCTTCCGTCACACCCCAGCGGTTGGCGGTCTCGAGACCACCGACGATGCGGCGGATGGTGGCCTGGTCGTAGAGATCCGACAGCGGGGCCTTGCGGTCAATACCGACAGGAAGCTTTGACCATGCGTTCACATAGCGGGCCGTGTCGGTGACCTCACCGCGGCGGACCGGGAACTTGCCCTCAGGCGCGATCGACAGCGTCGCTGTGTAGCCATCCTTCATCGAATAGGTCACGAACTCGGACGCGACATCGGTGTTGGCATCGGCGGTGACACCGAAATAGCGGATGTCGGCCCAGGCGGCACCACCCGGGTTCGAAGGACCGCCAAAGGTGGTCACGATGCCTGTCTTCGAGGCCAGCTCGGTCGAGGTCGGGTCATCATTGATGGTCGGCGGGGCCGAGTCACGAAGACCTGCCAGCTCGTCGAGGATGAAGGGCGACCAGATGATCATCGCGGCCTGGCCGGCGAAATACATCTCGCGCGACTGCTTCCAGTACAGCTCACCCGGAGGCGATGCCTTGGAAATCTTCTTGTAGAAATCCAGAACCTCGGTGGTCGCGGTGGCGTCAAGCGGTGCGAAACCGTCCGCGCTGACCGGCGAGACACCATTGGCAAGGAAGACATGCTCAAGAACCTGGCTCATGAAGTTCTCGTCAACCTTGTTCGGGGCCACGAAACCATACATTGATGGCGGGTTGTGAAGGGCGTCGACAGCCGCCTCGATGGCAGCATAGCTGGTCGGCGCGGCAAGGCCGGCGGCCTCGAACAGGTCCTTGCGGTAGACAACCATCTGCGTCCAGCCATCGACCGGAACCGCGGCGGTCATGCCGTCGAACTGCGCCATGGTGATCGCACCGGGTGCGAAAGTGCTCTTCTGCAGCGCGTCGACAATGTCGGAATTGGCCTCGACATCAAGAATGCCGGCTTCGGCCCACGGCAGCACATATTGCAGCGTGTGGTAGATGACATCGGGAAGGGCCCCGGCGGCGAATGCGGCCGTTGCACGGGTGCCGAGGTCTTTCTCCTCAACCGGGATCACCTCGACGGTATGGCCTGTCTTCTTGTTGAAATCATTAGCCATCGCCTGCTGCTTGGCAAGACGCTCAGGCTGATTCTCGGTCGTCCAGAAGCGGATCGTGTCCGCCTGTGCGACGCCAACGACAAGGGTGGAGATCACCGCCGTCGCTGCCGTTAGGATAAATGGTCTCATGAGTCAAAACCTCCAGAGTTTGCTCTTGTTGTTTGCCGGACTGCCTGCCGGCTTTCTGACCAATCCGAAACAGGTGGATTGGCCGTTCCCCGACGCACGAGCGACGCGCGCACGAGTTCCTGATTGTCGGAAGGCAGTGTTCTGCCCTCGACAAGACTGATCAACATTTCGGCAAGCCGGCGTCCCGCGGACTGCTGCGGCTGGCGCATGGTGGTGAGTGGCGGTTCGATCCAGGCGCCGATCTCAAGCCCGTCATAGCCGACAAGCGAAACCTCGCGCCCCGGCACCATGCCGGCCTCGCGGACCGCCTGCATCGCGCCGATGGCAACAACATCCGACACACAGCACACGGCTGTCGGCTGCGGGTCGCGTGCCAGCAACCGGCGCATCGCCATCTTGCCGCCTTCAAAACTGAGATCCGTCATTTCGAGCGGCGCACCGGTTGGATCAAGCCCGGCATCGACCATGCCACGGCGCCACCCCTCAGTTCGCTGACGCGCAAAATTATAAACTTCGGGTCCGGCGATATGGGCGATCCGTTCATGGCCAAGACCGGCAAGATGCGCCGTCATCTCGGCAAAGGCCAACTCATTGTCGACATCAAGCCAGGCGGTTGCGTCACTGTCATTTGACCGGCCGTGCGAGACAAACGGAATCTGCAGGTCCCGCAGGATGCGGAAGCGCTGGTCATCGCTGTAGGTACGCGAAATCACCAGCCCGCTGATATGGCGTGTACGCGCGATCCTCTGGAACAGCTCCAGCTCTTCCTCGACGCTGTGCGGGACCAGCACCGTCAGATCCCAGCCATAGCCGGCAAGTGCCTTGGCCATACCCGCCATCAACTCGCTGAGGAAGGATTCGGTGACCTGCCCATCCTGCCACGGCATGACATAGCCAAGCGTCTCGGACTTGCCGAGCGCCAGCCGTCTGGCATGCATGTTCGGCTGGTAGCCGAGTTGGTCGGCCGCCTCACGAACAAGCTGCTTGGTCCGGTCCGAGATGTCCTGATAGTCGTTCAGAGCCCGTGACACGGTGCTCTGCGACAGGTTCAGACGCTCGGCAATGACCTTTAATCTTGTTGGTCCCCCCATGCGCAAACGTTCCCCGAAAGCGATTTCGGAGTCAACCGAAAACGCTTTCGGTCGCCAATTTTCCGATTTATCCTGTCACGGCAACATGCGGTGCGGCTGACTGGTGCGGCTGACTGGCACGGCTGACCCGCGACATGCGGTGGAAGAGAGGACGGGCCGGAATGACCCATGCCGAAGACAGAGGTGACCGGATGAAGCCCGGCCTTGCCAGACTTGGTGAGTGGTTGCTGACAGGTGATGACTGGCCGGCACTGCGGCTTGAAACTGCCCCTGATGACCATGCGCGGCTATGCCGTGCCTGGCTGTTGCAGGGGGTGGCCGCGCATCCTGACCATGCCACGGCACGGACGCTGTTGGCGAGGATCGATGCCGGGGGCCGCGGTGATGCTCACCATGCCGAAGGTGTGGCGGTGCGCGATACGCTGTCCTTTCTGACCCGCAGCATGGCCGATTTCACCATTGATCCAGATGACCGGCGTCACCCCTGGGAGATTTTCTGCCCCCCTGCCGCCGCCGCCAGCGCCGACCCCGATGCGATGGCAGACAGCATCCGCAGCAGGCGGCAGCTTCACGCCATCGAGGCGCCCGCAGCGCCACTTCACACGCCGGCAACAGAATTGCTGTTCACCACCAACGCACTGATTTGTCCGCCCCTTGATCCCGATTCGCCCGACATTCCGCCGGATCACCGCGCGGCGGGACGCCGCTTTGCCAGCAGCCCGCAATCCTTCTGGTATGACCATCCGATCCCGCTGGATGCGCAGCCGGAAGAAAACGAGATCCTGTACGGCCTTGCCAGCCTTGATCGCGCGCTGGCCACCGAATGCGCCAAGGGCCTGCTGCCGACAGATGCGCGGATCGACCTTGCCATGTCAATCTCGGTGACACATCCCGGCATGGAGCAAACGGCATTCGCCTACGTCCGGGACATCATCTCCCGGCATCTGGAGTTGCGGCATCTGCGGGTGTTTCTGTTTGACGAGGAACGCTGCCAGGCGATGGCGCGGTGCCTGTGCCCGGGTGACAGTGCGGCAGCCGATGTGTTCGGCGTCAATGGCGCCTATGGGCGGCATTACAGCTTCCTGAAGGCAATCCTCCTTGTCTGGCAGCGCGCCGTCAATCCGCAGGCGCGGTTCACCTTCAAGATCGACCTTGACCAGATTTTCGACCAGACGGCATTGCTGGCGCATACCGGGCGCACCGCCCTGCAGGCCATCGCCAATCCGCTATGGGGCGGGGTGGGGCGCGATCATGAAGGCAGGCAGGTCGATCTGGGGATGCTTGCCGGCGGTCTGGTCAATGAAGAGGATGCCGTCAAGGGACTGTTCATCCCCGATGTCGGGCGGCCCGATACCGGCGCGATCACGGCGCCGCTGACCTCACGCCGCCTGTTCTGCCCGCAATGGCCGCAAGCCATCTCGACCGAGGCCGAAATCCTCCAGCGCACGCCGGGATATCAGCGCGTCCATGTAACCGGCGGCACAACCGGCATCACCGCCGACGCGCTGCGCCGCTGGCAGCCTTTCACCCCGACCTTCATCAATCGCGCCGAGGATCAGGCCTATGCCATCTCCGCGCTTGGCGCGGATGGCTATCTTGGGCATCTTCACGCCGAAGGCCTGATCATGCGGCATGACAAGCAGGCCTTCGCCGGCCGCGCCATCGCCCATGCCAGCGCCGGAAAGGCCATTGGCGATATCGAAAGATTGCTGCTTTTCAGCCGCTATGCCCGACTTCATCCGCGCGGGTTTGACAGGGTTCAGGATCATCTTTGGCCCTTCACCGCCTGTTTCCTCTCACCGGACCCGGCACCGCTTGCCGGGCTGATCTTCGCGCTGGACGGCGCCATGAAAGGTGGCAGCTTTGTCAGTGACGGGGCGACCCGGCTTGGCAGATGCCTGTCATTCTGCAAGGCGGATATGCAGGCCCGGCTGACGCATGAACAGGCAGGATGGGATGCCATCTATGCGGCACTTGCCGGCGATGGCGCAGCCCCGCATGGCCTTGCCGGGATCATCAGCGGCGCGATGGTGCAATCCGGCATGTAACGCCGGACCGCTCCGTAGACAGTAAAACTGCAGGGTTTAACTGCGGGGTTTAACTGCAGGGTTTAGCTGCGGGGCTAAACTGCAGGGTTTAACTGCGGGGCATCAGCGCCCCCGCCCGCCTGCACGGTTGGCCGCACGCCCGACCATCGGCATCACCACCTGCGTGCGGGAGGCCTCACGCATGTCCTGATTGTCGGCCTCGACAGCACGCCGCAGCCGATAACCAAGGTCGGGAATGGCCGAATTCACCCGGGTCCAGGAAGCGATGAACGGCGTTTCCATCGGCGTGTAGGTAAAATCATCGCCGGCCCGCATGATGTTTTCGGCAAACAGCTCGATCGCGCGTTCCTCGGCATTGATGTCATAAGACAATCCGTTCAACTCGGCATCGCTCTGGTAGAAACTGACCATGTCGAGGGCAATGCGGAAATAGGTTGCCTTGATCGTCCGGAAGGTGTCCGAGCCAAAACAATGCCCCTGTGTCGCCAGCTTGCGGATCAGCACCTTGGAAATGTCGATCGACATGCGTGACAGGCCGGTGGTGCTGTCAGCCTCGGAAAGGCTCTGGTGCTTGTGATCATAATTCGCCGCGATGTCGACCTGACAGACCCGGTTGCTTGCCTGATTGCGCTGCATCTCCGACAGAACACCGACCTCAAGCCCCCAGTCCGACGGGATCCGCAGTTCGGGGATCAGCGAACGCCGGAAGGAAAACTCGCCGGCGAGCGGATAGCGGAAGCTCTTCATGAAACTGATATAGTCGCTTGGTCCCAGAACGCGTTCCATCGCCAGCAGCAGCGGCGTGACAAGAAGCCGGGATACGCGGCCATTCATCCGACCTTCGGCGACGCGGGCGTAATATCCCTTGCAGAACTCGAACTGCAAATTCGGATTGGCGATCGGGTAGAATAACCGCGCCAGCAGGCTGCGGTCATAGGTCAGGATATCGCAATCATGAAGCGCCACCGCCTCGGCCTTGCCGCGGGCGTTGGTGAAGCCGATGCAGTACCAGACATTGCGGCCCTTGCCGGCCTCGGTCGGCCCCAGCCCCCGGTCCTCCAGCTCCTGCTGGATGGCGCGAAGGCGCGGCCCGTCATTCCACAATATCGAAAACGGCGTGTTCAGCCGTGAAAAGAATTCATAGGCGCGCTCAAAACCGTCGCGGTCTGCCTTATCAAGGCCGATGGTGACATGACCGAGATAGTCAACCTTGGCAATTTCATCGACGATATGATCAAGCGCCGGACCATCCAGTTCGGAATACAGGCTCGGCAGGATCAATTCCATCGGCCGGTAGCCGGAAAACAGCTTCAGATCGGCCTCCAGCTCTTCAACTGGCTTGGTGTCGAAATTGTGGAGTGTGGCGACAACGCCCCCCTGATGAAAATCACCCATGATATTCTCCCCTCTTGTGGTCCAGAATTGAAAGTGCCTGATGCGCCGCGTCGAGCCACCCTTCGGGCGCGCTCCGCTGCGCGGTGATGACAGTTGGCGGCGGCGCGGCCAGTGTCAGTGGCGGACTGCCGGGGCGCGGCACAACGCAGGCAATATCGGCCCCCTCGAGCATGTCGATGTCATTCTCGCCATCGCCGAAACCGACGATGACAAGATCGCGCCGGGCGGCCCGGTAATCTTCCCGCAGCGATCCGGTGAACCCGGCCTTGTCATGGCGGGCCGACAGGTTGCAGACACGCCCGCCACGTTTGATCGCAAGGCCGGCATCCGTGGCCTGTTGCTGCAATTCACGAAATTCCGTCTCTTGTCCGGCGAAGATAAAGGGCGCCGAATAATCACGTGCCATCGCCAGTTTCAGCGCCGCACCGCGCAGCCCGAGATGCCAGGCCTGTTCCGCCTCCGGCAGATCAGCCAGAAAGTGGCAATGCCGCCGCAACGTGGCATCGATATGACGGTCCCACAATGCCATCAGGCGGTCCGGCGCAAGCCCGACAACATCGGCGCTGTCCGTGACCGAAGGCAGCTCGATAAGCTGTCTGTTGACGAGCGCGGCGCCGTTTTCACAGATGAAGGGAAGGCTGGTGCCAAGCTCGGCGCAGAAGGCATCGATTTCCTGCCTTGTCTTGCTGGAATTCGGCACCAGCGTGATACCGTCCCGCAGCAATGCCAGAATATCATCGCGGATCGAGGCAAAGCTGAAATCCTCATGACCCAGCAGCGTACCGTCGAGATCGGTCATAAACATCACTCCCATGGCGCCGCCTGTCCCCTTGGTCCAATTCACAGCGAGCCTTGTTAGGGCGTCAGCGCGCGCACCCAAAGGGCTAAATTCGACCAGAGGCGATG
>CBFHRT010000041.1:0-14927 GCA_965658285.1 Puniceispirillaceae bacterium (SeqCode)
GATATTGCGCCCCGCCTGACCATTACCCGCGTCGAAGAGCCACCTGCCCGTGAGGCCGGAATCAAGGTATCCGATGTGGCAGAGTTGGTAGACAAACTGAAAAATGAAGCAAAGGTGATCTGATCATGAGCATTCTCATCCTTGCAGACCATGATGACGGCCAGCTGGCCCCGGCCACGCTGAACACCGTCACCGCCGCCACCCAGATCGGGGGCGACATCCATATCCTTGTTGCCGGAGATGCCGGCGGCGAGGTTGCCAAAGCTGCTGCCGCCATCGCCGGCGTGTCAAAGGTTCTGACCGCTGACGCGACCGCGCTGGCGCATGGCATTGCTGAAAATGTGGCGCCGCTGATCCAGTCGCTGGCATCCGGCTATACGCATCTGATGGCACCGGCGACGACAACCGGCAAGAACATCATGCCGCGTGTTGCCGCACTGCTCGACGTGATGCAGATTTCCGACATCATCAAAGTGGAGAGTGCCGACAGCTTCCAGCGTCCGATTTATGCCGGCAACGCCATCGCCACCGTGACCTCGAATGAGTCAGTGAAGGTGGTGACGGTTCGCAGCACGGCCTTCGAAGCCGCCGCCGCCGAGGGGGGCAGCGCCGCCATCGAGGCTGCCGACGGGTCCGCCGATGCCGGGCTGTCAAGCTATGTCAAATCCGAGCTGTCGAGCTCCGAGCGTCCCGAGCTGACCTCGGCGCCGATCGTCATTTCGGGTGGCCGCGGCATGCAGGACGGGTCGAACTTCGCGATGCTGGAAAAGGTTGCCGACAAGCTTGGTGCCGCCGTTGGCGCGTCGCGCGCGGCTGTCGATGCCGGTTTTGTCCCGAATGACTATCAGGTTGGCCAGACCGGCAAGGTTGTCGCGCCCGACCTGTATGTGGCTGTCGGCATCTCCGGTGCGATCCAGCATCTGGCCGGCATGAAGGACAGCAAGGTAATTGTCGCCATCAACAAGGATGAAGAGGCGCCGATCTTCCAGGTTGCCGATTTCGGCCTTGTGGCGGATCTGTTCGACGCGGTTCCGGAGCTGGAATCGAACCTCGACTGACCTGGCGCCACTGCTGACCATATACATACTGACCGGACGAAGGGCGGCCATGGCCGCCCTTTTTCATGCCTGAACGCGTGCCGCCATCATTGCGCCAGCAGCCGCCGGATCAGATCGAGCATTTCCTGATCATCCCATTCAAACGGGCCGACAAAGCGCCAGGCCGCATCCTGATCGGCCGGCAACAGAATGGTCGTCGGCAGCCCGCGGACCTGCATCGCGCGCGACAGCTGCGCCTTCGGGTCGAACCCGAGATTGACGCCGGTCACGCCATGCGTATCGAGAAACGGCATCGCCTTGGCCGCGCCGCCGCGATCAATCGACACCAGAAGGACCGTAACCTCGTCGCCGGCAAGCGCCTTGGCAGCGCGCGACAGCGCCGGCAGCTCGGCAATACAGGGGGCGCACCAGGTGGCCCAGAAATTGATCAGCAACGGCCGGCCGGCGAAATCGGCAATCCTGATCTCGGCGCCCGTCTCGTCGGTGATCGAATGTGTGATGTCCGGCGCCGCCTCGCGCGGCGGTGCCTCCCCCGTCCCGGCAGCGCTCACCGACGATGGCAGACCGGCAGCCAGCAACGCGAACAGCAACAGGATCGGCAACAGCAAAGATGGGGCCGGTACCGGTGTTTTTGGCTGTAAAATCGGCAAAAGCCGTCTATAACTCATCGAATTTCCCGGATTAAAGGGCGCCGGCATTGTGGTGCACGGACAGATCAGGCCATGACCGACAAAGACACATCCAGCAAGGACATATCGTCGGACAACCGCCCCACGAAGTCTAGCATCTGGGGCGGTCGCTTCTCAAGCGGACCGTCGCAGCTGATGCAGGACATCAATGCCTCGATCGATTATGACAAGCGTCTGTATCGTCAGGACATTGCCGGCTCGAAGGCGCATGCCACGATGCTGGCCGCCTGCGGCATCATCACCGACGCGGACCGTGACGCGATCCATCAGGGGCTGGACAGCATCCTCGATGAGATCACGCGCGGCGATTTCGCCTTTTCAGCCGCCCTTGAAGACATCCATATGAACATCGAATCGCGGCTTGCCGAACTGGTTGGTGAACCGGCGCGCCGTCTTCACACCGCACGGTCACGCAATGACCAGGTGGCCACTGACTTCAAGCTGTGGGTGCGGGAGCTGATTGATTCGGTGGATGCCGCACTGGCCGAACTGCAACAGACACTGCTGCGCCGGGCCGCAGAACATGCCGACACGCTGATGCCGGGCTTCACCCATTTGCAGACAGCGCAGCCGGTGACCTTCGGCTTTCACCTGATGGCCTATGTCGAGATGTTCGGACGCGACCGTGGCCGCTTTGCCGATGCCCGCCGGCGGCTGAACGAATCACCGCTTGGTGCGGCGGCGCTGGCCGGCACCTCGTTTCCGACGGACCGGCATATGACAGCCGAGCTACTGGGTTTCGACCGGCCGGCGGCGAATGCAATGGATGCCGTCTCGGACCGTGATTTCGCCGTCGAGTTCCTTGCCGCGGCCGCGCTGTGCGCCGTCCACATGTCTCGGCTTGCCGAGGAGATGGTGATCTGGTGTTCCGACAGATTCGGCTTCATCAGCCTGTCCGATGCCTTCACCACCGGATCATCGATCATGCCGCAGAAACGGAACCCGGACGCGGCCGAATTGGTCCGCGCCAAGCCGGGACGCATCATCGGATCGCTGAACGGTCTGCTGATTGTCCTGAAAGGGCTGCCGCTTGCCTATGGCAAGGACATGCAGGAGGACAAGGAAGGCGTCTTTGACGCCGCCGATGCACTTGGCATCGCCATCGCCGCGACGACCGGCATGGTGGCCGACATGACAGCGCGGCCTAAGGCCATGCGCGCCGCGCTGACGCAAGGCTTTCCAACCGCCACCGACCTTGCCGACTATCTGGTGCGCGACCTTGGCCTGCCCTTCCGCGAGGCGCATCATGTCAGCGGCAGCATTGTCGCCATCGCGGCGGAACGGGACTGCGATCTTGATGCGCTGAGCCTCGCCGACATGCAGGCTGTCGAACCGCGGATCACCGCGGATGTGCTGGCCGTGCTGTCATGTGAGGCGGCGGTCGCGATGCGGCGCAGTTTCGGTGGCACCGCGCCCGATGAGGTGCGCGCGCGGATTGCCGAGGCACGGACACGCTACGGGCTTGATAATGGCTGAGCGGGAAGGAAGATGATCATGAAGCGTTTCGGATTTGTCATGCTGGTGCTGGCGCTTGTCGCCGGCGGACTGACCGCCTGCGGCAAGCGGGGCGATCCCTATCGTCCGTCGGAAATTCCGGCACAATCCGCTGACAGCGGCACCTGACACCGGCGGGGATTTCGGGGCATGGCAAACAGCTTTACGCGTGATGATGACGGGCGCCTTGGCGTTGGCGGTCTGGCGCTGGAGGATATCGCGGCGGCGCATGGCACGCCGCTCTATGTCTATTCAGGCGATGGTATCCGCGCTGATTACCGCAATTTTGCCGCCGCGGTCGCGCCGGTTGACGGCAAGGTGCATTTCGCGCTGAAGGCCAATTCCGCGCTTGGCGTGATCGCGCTGCTGGCCCGCCAGGGTGCCGGCGCCGACATTGTCTCGGGCGGGGAATTGCAACGTGCGCTTGCCGCCGGCGTGCCGGCCGCAAAGATCGTCTTCTCGGGCGTCGGCAAATCCGCCGCGGAAATCGGCGCCGCGCTGGATGCCGGGATCGGCCAGATCAATGCCGAGAGCGCCGCCGAAATCGAGGCCATCAGCCGCATAGCGGCGGCGCGCGGCATCAAGGCGCCGGTGGCGCTGCGCGTCAATGTGGATGTCGCCCCGGACACGCACGCAAAGATTTCCACCGGCCAGCGTTCGACCAAATTCGGTGTCTCCACGGCGCAGAACGAGGCCGCCAATCTGTATCGCCGGCTTGCTGACGATCCGCATATCCGGCCAGCCGGGCTCGCGGTCCATATCGGCTCGCAGATTCTTGCCCTCGACCCGTTCGAGCGCGCCTATACGGCGCTTCTCGATTTCGGCAGCGCGCTTCGCGGCGAGGGTCTGCCGGTGCCGACTCTCGACCTTGGCGGCGGCATCGGCGTCGATTACGAGGCTGGCACCGCCACCGATTTCACCGCCTATGGCAAGCTTGTCAGCCGCCTCTTTGCCGATAGCGGATTCGCGCTGGGGTTTGAACCGGGCCGGGCGATCGTTGCCAATAACGGCGCCCTTCTGACCCGCGTGATCTATATCAAGGAGGGTGACAACAAGCGCTTTGTGATTGTCGACGCGGCGATGAACGACCTTCTCCGTCCGACTTTGTATGAAGCCCACCACGCCGTGCTGCCGCTGGCCCCGTCTGGCCCGGCGGAAGGCCCGGCGGACATTGTCGGCCCGGTCTGCGAGACCGGTGATTATCTGGCGCAGGACCGGATGATGCCGGCGCTTGCCGAAGGGGACGGTCTGGCAGTGATGTCGGCCGGTGCCTATGGCGCGGTGATGGCCTCGAGCTATAATTCACGTCCGCCGGCAGGCGAGGTGATGGTGCTGGATGGTGAATGCCATGTGCTGCGCCGGCAACGCGATATCGCCGAACTTCTGGCCGAAGAGACGGTGCCTGATCTGTCCTGACGCGTTGGACCCGAACGCTCAGGCAGGCACAACCCTAGGGCCTGACGACCGGATCATCGCGCATGGTCACGGTCACCGTCGGCTCGTCACTGGCCTCGAAGACCAGCTGCGTGAAAAACCCGCTCGCCATCGCCGGCCGGATCACGGCATCGTCCGCGCGGATGATGCGGCTGGCCAACGGCTCGCCGGACTCCGAGACAACCCTCACCTCAAGCAGCGGGGCATGGGCAAGGAAGGCCGCGTCATTCTGCAATTGCCCGCTCAGCCGCATCGTATCACCGGCATAGTCGGCCTTCAGATCGACAATGCGCAGATTCTCCGTGTCCGGGCGGATTGACATGCCGATTTGCTCAAACACGCCGATCAGCCCCGGCGCATAGGCGGTGATGGTGGCGCGCCCGGCAACAAGGCCGACAACACCCCCAAGCAGGACAACCATGACCAGGAAGGGGCCAAGGACCATGCGCAGGGCGCTTGCCATCTCGCCGGGTTCGGCTTCCGTCACCAGCATCGGTGGCGCGGCCTGCCAGACATGCGCACAGACCGAGCAGCGAACAGCCTGTCCGGCCTCGCCGATCTTCTCGCCATCGACCCGGAAAACCGTGTCACAGTTCGGGCAGGTCAGAAGCATTGACCATGCTCTCCTCTTGATGCCTTCAATCTCGATACACCAAAGCCGGCACTTCGGAAAGTCCGACCACGCTATGCGATCCCGTCATTTTGGCCCGGCGACCGCTCGGGAATGTGCTAGACTTGCCATGTCGTGCCGAAAGGTCTGCATGGCAAGGTTCACGGGAACGAATCCGGAAGGACGGGTGCATTGCCCTGATGACGGCTATTGACCAGGAGGTTATCCGGGTGATTGGATAGATGATGTCACGACGTACAGCAAAATATCTCGGGGTCTATCTGGTGCTGGCCGTGGCCACCTTCATCGCCGGCCTGCAGCATTTCGTGCTGACATTGCCCACGGCGTCGCAGGGCAAGCTGCAATTCACCGATGGCATCGTCGTCGTCACCGGCGGTCAGCAGCGGCTCGATGACGGGCTGCGCCTTCTGACCGCGCAGAATGGCGGGAAGATGCTGATTTCAGGCGTTGGCGAGGGCGTCAACAGGGCCGTGCTGGTGCAGGAACTCGGTCTTGATGACCGCAAGGCCGAATTGCTGTTCTGCTGCGTCGAGCTGGATTTCGAGGCCGGCAACACGCGGGGCAATGCCAGAGTGACACGCGCCTGGGCGCTCGGCCATGACATGCGCTCGCTGCGGCTTGTCACGGCAAGCTATCACATGCCGCGGGCGCTGCTGGTCTTTGCCCGCGAAATGCCCGAATTCGACCTGTATCAATGGCCGGTGGCACCGGCCGACCTTAATCTTACAGGCTGGTGGCGGGACCGCGCCATGATGCGGCTGCTGACCCGCGAATATGCGAAATATCTGGCGGAAACCATCCGCATCTGACGACAGGCCAATCCGGCAGAGGCCGCGCCTCAACTCTGGCCGGCGTCGATGATCGAGCGGCGAATTTCGCGGGTGCGCTGGAACAGGGCTTCGAGCTTGTCCGTTTCACCCCACCGGATCGCCCGCTGCAGGTCCGACAGATCCTCGGAGAAGCGCTGCAGCATCTCCAGCACCGCCTCGTCATTATTGATGAAGACATCGCGCCACATCACCGGGTCGGAGGCGGCAAGCCGGGTGAAGTCACGAAAGCCCGAGGCCGAGAACCGGATCACGTCATTCTTCAGCTGGCTTTCCAGATTGACTGCCGTGCTGACGATTGTATAGGCGATCAGATGCGGAAGATGTGATGTCAGCGCCAGCACCTTGTCGTGATAATCGGCATCCATACGCTCGGCCACCGCCTGCATGGCGATAACAAAGGATTCGAACCGCGCCACTTCTGCCTCCGGCACCTCGCCCGGCAGGATCAGCCAGTAGCGCCCCTTGAACAGGTCGGGAAAGCCGGCCCCCGGACCGGAATGTTCGGTGCCGGCAAGCGGGTGCGAGGGGATCCAGTGAATGCCGTCCCGGGCATGTGGCGTGACATCGCGCACCACCGAGCGTTTGGTCGAGCCGGTATCCGTCAGCACCGCGCCCGGCTTCATCGCCGGGATGATCTGTGCTGCCAGCGTGCCAATGGCGCCAACAGGCACCGACATGATCACCAGATCCGCATCGGCAACGGCCTCGACCGCGTCCGTGGTGAAACTGTCGACAAGCCCGAGGCGTTTCACCTCGGGCGCCACGTCGGGATCGCTGTCACAACCGACGACATGGTCGACGATACCGGCGCGGCGCGCGGCCAGCGCCACCGACGATCCGATAAGGCCGATCCCGATGATCGCTATCCTGCTGTAAATCGCCGTCATGGCTGTTCCCGGTCCGGGGCCGCGGCGATGACGCCAACAACCCGATGTTCGCCTGTGATGCCGTCAACCGGCGCGTCCAGACGCCCCGCCATCCGGTCAATAACCATGCCATCATCGCCATGACGGGCAACAAGCGTCATTTCCTTCGCGACGGCATCCGCCGGGTGCCGGCCAATCATCCATGTCGGCGGCAACGCATCCGACCGGAAGGGCGGCGTGCTGGCAATCAGATGAAACTCTGTATCCGCCAGCAGCCAGCCAGCCAGCGCCGCCTCACAGCTTTCCGGCACCAGCGCCAGACCAACCCCGGCATCAAGCCGCGATCTGACAGCGTCAAGGTCGGCGCATTCACGGATCGTGACAAGGCCGCCAAAATGCCAGCCTGCCACTGCCATCGCCTGATGATGAACAGCCACCTCAAGCGAGCTGTCCTGCAGCGCCGTGCTTGCCGTCATCAGCTGACGCCAGACATTCGCCACAAGCTGGCGCGGCAAATCCGGCGCCGCGGCCGCAAGCCGTTCGATCACCGCCGCCTCACGTCCCGGGCGATAGGCCGCATGGCCCTGTTTCGCCGCGATGATGTCGCCGGCAAGTGTCATGCGCCGCCGCACCAGCGCAAGGATTTCATCATCCAGCCGGTTGATGGTGGCTCGCAGATCGTTCAGATGGTCGGTCATATGTGGTCAGTCATATATCAGGCAATAACTTGGTACAGGACGGGGCGGCGCACCACATGGCCGGCCAGTCATCTACCGGGTCCGTCGCGCCTCAGCCTCTATAGCAGACAGAGCGCTGCCGGTGCCAGACAATCGTGAAGATGGACCAGGATGCCGGGTTATGCCGGTCGGCTGGTCAGTCCGTGCCTTCGCGGATGGCACCGGCGGGGCGCGGTGCAAGCTTGCGGCCGATCGCGGCATTTGCCGTACGCTGGCGGCCGGTCTGCCCGGCTGGCGCATAGAGGTTCTTTTCGGCCTCGATCACCAGAACGCCGCCAATGCCGGGTGACCAATTGTGACCAATTCGCTCGATCTGCGGTCCGATCCTGAGGAACAGCCCCGGGGCGGCCGGCGGTGTGAACAGGATTGTCCGCGCATCGACCGGGGTAAACCCATGATCCTGAAGAAGATGGCGCAGCTGGCCACGTGAATAGGGCCGGCCATGACCGAAGGGGGTCTTTTCCGCGCGCGCCCACAGACCGTTGCGGTTCGGCACCATCACCATCAGCCGCCCGGACCCGTCGAGAACACGCCAGCATTCATCGAGAAGCCGGCTCGGATTCGGATCGAACTCCAGCGCGTGGAGCAGCAGCAGCCTGTCAAGCTGGACGTTCTGCACAGGCAGCGCACGGCTGTCGACAAGCGCCGCCCGGACGGGTCCCTTTTTCGGCCATCTCAGCGGGCCAAGACGCATCGGCATCAGCGCCAGCGCATGAAGCTGATCCTCGGCCCGGAGTACCGGCGGCGCATAGCCGACCGCCGCGTTGCAGGCATTCGGCGCCCGGTTCCAGAATGTGGCAAGGGCACGGCGCAGGCGCATCGCGACATGGCGGCCCTGACGGGTCCGGTAATAGTCGCGAAGCAGGCCGGCATCCTCGAACATCGCTCAGCCCATATTCGACAGTTCATAGGCGATCTGCCGGCAATCCTCATAGGCTTCCGGCTTGGCGGTCCGAACCCGCACCGCCGTCACGCCGGGAAGCGCCACCAGCGAATCGAAAATCTGGCGCGCCAGCGTTTCCTGAAGATCGAAATGCCGCGACGTGGCGATGTCGAGGATGGTGCTGCGAATCACATCGTAATTCAGCGCATCCTCCAGCCTGTCGGTTGTCGGCTCACTGGTATCCGCCAGCACGATCTCGGCATCAATCAGCACAGGCTGCGGCGCCAGCCTCTCATGGTCATAGGCACCAATCCGGCAGGCGCATTCAAGCCCTTCGAGAAGAAAGCGGCGATGCAGCATTGTGGGGTGTCTCTCCTGCCTCACTGAAGTGTTGCGGCAATCCAGTCCGGCGCGATTCCGCAGGCCTTGATCATATCATGTGCGCCGCCATCACAGAACAGCCCATAGCCTGTCAGCAACACCGCCTGCAGGCCGGCCGCGCGGGCGCCCAGAATGTCGGTATGAAGCGAATCGCCGACCATCGCCACCCGGCCCCGCTGGAACTGCCGGCCATAGACCTGTTGCAGCTTCGCAAAGGCAAGATCGAAGGCGGCACGGTGCGGCTTGCCATACCATCGCGGCGCGATGCCGGTGGATTGCATCGCCCGCACCGCCCAATAGCCGGGCTCGGCCGAGAAGGCGCCTCCCAACGGGGCGCTGATATCAGGATTGCCGATCAGGAGGTCACGCCCGCCCTGCGCCAGCGCGCCTTCCAGCGCCGCCTGCAGCGAATCATCCCAGTCAGCCGATCCGAGAAAGGCAAAGCTTTGCGCGCGTTCAAACAGGTCTCCATCGCCGGCAAGGGTAAGTTCGTTGGCCACACCAAGCGGGCGCGCCGCCGGGCCCAGCGCGGCGACGATCCGCCCCGCCGCCACATCCGGTAGCGCGGCCTCCAGCGAATCGCGGCTTGATACCACCTGTGGGCGGGACATCGGCAGCCCCCAGTCACGATATTTACCCCAGCTGGCATCAGCCCCTTGACCGGCACCATTTGTCAGCACCATCACCGCAATGTCGCGGGCCGCCGCCTTTTCCAGCACCTCATGGATGCCGTCGATCAGACTGGCCCCGACATTGATCACACCAAACCCGTCGAGGATCAGCGCATCAACATGCGGCAGGATGTCGACAAGACTGGCAACCTCGCGCGTTGGCACCTCAGGTGGCATTGCTGGCGGCATATGCGGGCGCAGCGCCTCATACATCGCGATGATGTCGTCCAGCGTTATGGCATCGGGGGCCGGAATCGACAGGCCGGCAAGCGAAACGGTCATAAAGTCCTCAGCAATATGGATTCAGCGGAATGTCATCACGCGAGGGGGATCAGGATAGCCGCGCCGCGGTGATGAATTCACCAAAGGCCTCGCACCATATCAGCAGCGCCGGAAAATCACCAACCTCAACACCCGGCGGCACGGCAATATCGAAGTTGCTGAAGGCCTTGACCGGCCCGATATCGACCGACTGTGACTTGATGGCGAGAAAGGCGGCCTCGTCCTCGACAAATGCCGGGGTCAGATAGAGCCGGTAATCAGGGCCGGGCGCGATCCGCCCGTCAAGCCAGACCCGGGTCCCGCTGATATGGACGATGCCCTCGCCCCAATGGAAAGCGTCGGAGCCCGCAAGATCGCGGGTGAAGGTGCCACTCCGCTCAGAACTTGCCTCAAGCTGTGCCAGCGCCGCACTGTCGAGACCATCCTCGGCTGTCAGGATGGGCAGGAAATACACGCCAAGCGCAAAGCCGACCAGCAGCCCGGCACCGAATTTCGCCGCGCCGAACAGAATGATGTGCCGCCGTGCGGCATTGAGGAAGGATGTGATCATGCGTACCACTCTGTTTGGTCGGATATGACGGGTGCCAGAATAGGAAGGGTGCCAGAATAGGAAGGGTGATTGCAGTCGCCACACCGATATGCCAGCATTCGCGACATCATAGCCGATGCGGCGGCGGTGCGGCAGCCCCTGTTCGTGCCCGCGACATCACGATTGCGCGCGTGCCGCGATCGCCGGAGGAGATGCTGATGCGGCTCGAATCACTGGAAACCTTTATTGTCGGCACACCGCCCCCGGGGTTTGGCGGCCGCTATTTCATCTTTGTGCGGCTGACAACGGCGTGCGGGATCACCGGCGTCGGCGAGATCTACGCCGCCAGCTTTGCCCCGGAAGTTGTCTGCCGGATGGCCGAGGACATGTTCCAGCGCTATCTGGAGGGCATGCCGCCCGACAGGATCGAGCATTTCTGGCGCCGCGCCCACGGCTCCGGCTTTACCCATCGCCCCGACGCCTCGGTTCAGGGCGTGGTGAGCGGGCTGGAAATGGCCTGCTGGGACATCGTCGGCAAGGCGCTTGACCGGCCTGTCTATGCGCTTCTTGGCGGGCTGGTCAATGACCGCCTGCGGACCTACACCTATCTGTATCCTGACGAAGACCAGGCGGCCGCCGATTTCTATAACGACCCGTTGGCCAGCGCCGAGGCTGCCGCGGCGCGCGTTGCCGAGGGCTTTACCGCGGTCAAATTCGACCCGGCGGGGCAATATACCGTCTATGACGGGCGCATGCCCGATCTCGAGGCGATGACCCGCAGCGAGACGTTCTGCCGCGAGCTCCGCGCCGCCGTTGGTGACCGCGCCGATCTGCTGTTTGGAACGCACGGCCAGTTCACCGCCGCCGGCGCGCTGCGTCTGGCACAGCGGCTGGAGGCCTATGACCCGCTCTGGTTCGAAGAGCCCTGTCCCCCCGACATGCCGGAGGAAATGGCGAAGGTGGCCGCCGGCACCTCGATCCCGGTGGCGACCGGCGAGAGGCTGTGCAGCAAATTCGAATTTGCCCGCGTTCTGGAATGCGGGGCGGCGGCGATCCTGCAGCCGGACCTTGGCCGGGCCGGCGGCATTCTCGAGGGCAAGAAAATCGCCGCTATGGCGGAGACACGCTATGTTCAGATCGCACCGCACCTCTATTGCGGGCCGGTTGTCGCCGCCGCGAATATCCAGCTTGCCGCCTGCATTCCGAATTTCCTGATTCTCGAATCCATCGGTAAGATGGACGGTTTCCACGCCAGCCTGCTGAAAACACCACTGCATTGGGAGGATGGATACATCATTCCACCCGCAGCGCCGGGACTTGGCATCGAACTTGACGATTCGGTTGTCGCCGCGCATCCGTGGACCGGTGACAGGCTGCATCTTGAGATGGGCGACGTCCCGCATGATGCGAAACGGCATGGTCATTTCGGCGGCGGGTGACGTAGCGCGCCGGCGCCACTGTGAATGTCGGCGGATATCCGCCTGAAATCCTAGCAGGATAGCGCGATTGCGGTCTTGACAGCGGCGCATCGAGGCGTATATTCCAGCGCAATCCGCTTTGGGGTTCCAGAGCGGTATGTTTTTGTTTTCCACCCACCCGGGTAGTGACAGCTGGAACGCGGCTCAGCCGGCGGCATGCTGTCAGGGGCGCGGCCGCAAGGTGCCGGCCTGCGAAGGGCGGGAAGGAACGAGGATGGAAGCCATGTATGCGTTGGTAAAAACAGGCGGCAAGCAGTATCGCGTGTCGAAGGACGACACAATCCTTGTCGAGCGGATTGCCGCTGATGAAGGTGCCGAGGTTATTCTCGATGATATCGTGATGCTTGGCGACGGTGACAAGGTGACAATCGGCACGCCGCGCGTTGAAGGCGCCGCTGTCAGCGCCACTGTGATGCGCCAGACCCGCGGTCCGAAGATCATCATCTTCCGCCGCAAGCGCCGGAAGAACCACCGCCGCACCCAAGGCCATCGCCAGGATCTGACACTGCTGAAGATCAACGCCATCGCCGAGGACGGCAAGTCGCTGACGCCAAAGGCAGCGCCGAAGAAAGCCGCCGCCAAGGCAGAAACCAAGGCAGAGGCAAAGAAGGCGCCAGCCAAGAAGGCGGCCGCGAAGGCCGAAGCCAAGGCTGCCCCGAAGAAGGCACCGGCCAAGAAGGCCGCCGCCAAGAAGACGGCAGCGAAGAAGGCCGCTGCAAAGAAATCCTAGGACGTGATTTTGATCTGGCGCGCCACGCGCGCCGACAGCTGAAGGGAACTGGAACATGGCACATAAAAAGGCAGGCGGTAGCTCTCGCAACGGCCGCGATTCCGCAGGACGCCGGCTTGGCGTGAAGAAATTCGGTGGTGAATCGGTTCTGGCCGGCAACATCATCATGCGCCAGCGCGGTACCAAGGTTCATCCCGGTGAGAATGTCGGCATGGGCAAGGACCACACATTGTTCGCCCTTGTCGAGGGCAAGGTGGCCTTCAAGGAAAAGTCCCGTGGGCGCATGTTCGTGAACGTGCTGCCAGCCGCAGAGGCCGCTGAGTAGGGCGCCCCGGTCGACAGGATCGGGCGCCGACACAGGCGGTCTGAACAAGGGGGACGCCACGGGTTGTTCCCCTTTTTTGTTGCCGACACCATGATGGTGATAAAGAGTATCCAGCGCAGGGCATTTGCCGGGTAAATCAGGATGAAATTTCTCGACCAGGCCAAGATCTATACCCGATCCGGACATGGTGGGCCCGGCTCTGTCAGTTTCCGGCGCGAGGCGCATGTGCCGTTTGGTGGGCCGGATGGCGGCGATGGCGGACGTGGCGGCGATGTCATCGCGCGCGCCGTGGCCGGTCTGAACACCCTGATCGATTACCGTTATCAGCAGCATTTCAAGGCCGAATCCGGCAGGCCGGGGGCCGGCCGTGACCGGTCGGGAGCCGCCGGTCAGCCGGTTTTCCTGAAACTTCCCGTCGGCACGCAGATTCTGGCCGATGATCAGGAAACGGTACTTGCCGATCTGACCGAGGAGGGCCAGGAATTCATCCTTGCCAAGGGCGGCGCCGGCGGCAAGGGGAACGCCTTTTTCAAATCCTCGACAAACCGCGCGCCGCGCAAGTCGCAGCCCGGTGAGGTCGGCCAGGAGATGTGGGTATGGCTGCGGCTGAAGCTGATTGCCGATGCCGGCCTTCTGGGGCTTCCCAATGCCGGCAAATCGACCTTTTTGAGTACGGTGTCGGCGGCCCGGCCGAAGATCGCCGACTACCCCTTCACGACGCTTCACCCCAATCTCGGCGTTGTCGGCATTGATGATCGCGAGTTCGTGATGGCCGACATTCCCGGGCTGATCGAGGGGGCGCATCGCGGGGCCGGCCTTGGCCACCGCTTTCTTGGCCATGTCGAGCGCTGCCGTGTGCTGCTGCATCTTGTCGATGTCACGGCCGAAGACCCGGTGGCGGCCTGGCGCACGCTTCGTGACGAGCTGGCGGCCTATGGCGGCGGCCTTGCCGACAAGCAGGAAGTTCTCGCCCTGACAAAGATCGATGCGGCGCCCGAAGGCTATGCCGAGGATGTGCGCGACGCGCTGCAACAGGCCGGGGCCGGCACGGTGATGACATTGTCATCGGTCAGCGGCGCCGGCGTGCGCGATCTGCTGCGCCAGTTGATGAGCGCCATCGAATCCGCGCGCGAGGCCGAGGCCGCGCCGCTGGAGCCCGTGCCATGGTCACCATGAACGCGGCCGCCACCGCCATCGCGGCGGCGCGGACAATCATCATCAAGATCGGATCGTCCCTTCTGATCGATGATGACAGGAACGCTGTTGACGCCGACTGGCTTGGCAGTGTGGCGAATGATATCGCGATGCTGCGGGCTGATGGCAAGAATGTGGTTGTCGTATCGAGCGGCGCCATCGCCCTTGGCAGCCGCGGCCTCGGGATCAGCGGAAGAGCGCTGGCCATCGAGGAAAAGCAGGCTGCCGCCGCTACCGGGCAGGTGACATTGGCGCATGCCTGGCGCGAGGCGCTGGCAATTCACGACATCCGGGTCGCGCAGATCCTGCTGTCACCCGAAGATACCGAAACCAGACGCCGCCATCTGAATGCGCGGGCCACCATGTCGTCGCTGCTGGGGCTTGGCGCGGTGCCGGTGGTGAACGAAAACGACACGGTGGCGACGGCCGAAATCCGATTCGGCGACAATGACCGGCTGGCGGCGCGGGTGGCGGCGATGATCAGCGCCGATTTGCTGATCCTGCTCTCCGACATTGACGGGCTCTATTCCGGCAATCCCCGCCAGGACAATGCGGCGCGCCATGTCCCCGAGGTGACGGCGATCAATGACGAGGTGATGGCGATGGCCGGCACGGCGAATGCCAGCTATGCCTCGGGCGGTATGGTGACCAAGCTGGAGGCGGCGCGGATCGCGATGAATGCCGGTTGCGGCATGGTTATCTGCGACGGGCGCGG
>CBFHRT010000042.1:0-14750 GCA_965658285.1 Puniceispirillaceae bacterium (SeqCode)
GGTCGCGGCCGCTGACCCGTCTCTCGGCGCGGCCCCGGATCAGGCGCGCCAGACCGGCAAAAAACACCATCAGCAACAGGAAGGCGAGCGCTGCCGGCCAGCCAAGAAGGGCGGCGATCACCGGGTGCCACAGGAAGGGCGCACATCCCAGCGCGACGATCAGCCCGCAAGGGTCGATATAGCGGCTGACCACCGCCTCGCCGATCATCAGCGAAGTCAGATGCCGGTCCGACCAGAACTGGCCGAGAACGGTGCTTGGCGCGCCGGTGGAGGACAGGTCGAGCCACATCGCATAGAGTGCGACAAGGCCGAAGCCGTAACCGATGATGCGGAGCAATGTGCTGACCATGCAACGATAGTGACCGGCCCGCTGGCGCCGTTCAAGCGCAAAATGGTGTCGCGCCGTCTCGTGTCCGCAGAATGACGCGGGGCGGTAGACGACTTCAGCCGGCTTCAGGCGGCGTCAGATCCTAGTAATCGACCTCAAGAGGCAAGCTCTCCGCGCGAAAGGCCATGCCACAGGCGGCTCTGGCGGCATTTATATCGGGGGTGTTGCTACCCGGAGGCGCATAGGCTTTCAACAGCGTGCCGACAAAGATTTCCTCCTGCATGCCGGCATACCAGACCAACGGATCATGGCCACGGCAGCTGGCGCCGTAATAGTTGCAACGTGGATCATCGCACAGGGCCCCACATGGCACCTTGAATTTGGTGATGCGGATGGCTGATTTGTAAAGCGGGCAATCGGCGCCATTGATGGTGCCGTGATGGAACAGCTTGTAGCAGGTAACCCGCACCTTGCCTTCCTTGTGATGGACATTGTGCAGGCTCGAATAGGTGATGGCGGGTGACAGGTCGAACGGGTTCTTGTAGGGGGCAAGCCGTACCTTCATGGCGGCGACGAAATCGCGGCAGGTGGACATGGCGGTGATCGGCTGGTCCGTCCCGGGAACCCGCAACCCGGTATCGACACCCTTCAGCGTCAGGTCGAAATCCGTCTTGATCCGGTCCTCGATGGTCAGCATCTGATTCGTGCTGAGGGTGATTTTGACACTTGTCATATAGGTTTGATAGGCGAGCGCGACCATCGCCGCGAGACTGCCCAGAATGGTGATCACCACCAGAAGCTCAATGGTGGAAAAGCCCCAACGAAACGACCGTGGATGGCGGTGGCCCATGGCTGGCGAGCCTGTTGAATCTGTCTTCCAGCACATGAACATAGAACATCCCGGATTATCATCGGCAATCTAGCATCGGGCGCGCCGCGTCTCAACCGGCGCGACTGCGGCAATCGAACAATCGGGCGGTTGATCAATGACAGGTCACCTGCTAGGTTCCGCGGCGTTGTCGATCTATGGGCGCAGAGCTATGAGCGCGCATCAGCGTTCGGCATCGCGGGAGGGGTGGCCGAGCGGTTTAAGGCGCACGCCTGGAAAGCGTGTTGGGGTGAAAGCCCCTCCGGGGTTCGAATCCCCGTCCCTCCGCCACTTTCAAACCATAGTGCAGATCTTTCGCACAAGCCGTCAGGCCAGCGCCAGCATGACGATTCCGATGGCGACCATGCCGGCGGCGATCAGGCGTGGACGTATCGGCCCCTCGCCGAACCAGATCAGACCGATCATCGCGGCGAAGATCACCGAGGTCTCGCGCAGCGCCGATACCATGCCGAGCGGTGCCTTGCTCTTGGCATAAAGCGCCAGCGCATAGGCAAGCGCCGACAGGATGCCGCCGGCAAGCCCGACCATCACCTGCCGCCCTGTCTGCGCGCGAAGGCGTTCCATGCGCGGCAGGAAGATGTAGAGAATCACGAATCCCTCGGCGACGAACAGCCAGATGATATAGGTCAGTGCCTGCTCGGCAAGGCGGACGCCGACGCCGTCGACAAGCGAGTAGAGGGCGATGGTGCCACCTGTCAGCAGCGCCATGATCAGCGCCGGCAGTGGCGGGCCCTTGCCGGCCCGGCGCATACCAAGGATCAGAATGCCGGCCGAGATGCAGATCATCCCGGCCCAGGCCATCGCCGGAAGCGCCTCGCCAAGCCAGATAAAGGCAGGCACCGCCACCAGCAGCGGCGCCACCCCGCGCGCCACCGGATAGACAAGTGACAGATCGCCAAACCGGTAACCGGTATTGAGGAAATAGTAATAGCCCCAATGGATGATCGTCGAGGCGGCGATATAGGGAAGCAGTGCCGGGTCCGGCAATGGCACGAAGGGCAGCATCATGACGGCCGGGATGGTGTGGCCGGCCGAGACAAGCCCGAAGGTAATGGTGCGGTCCGTCGCCCCCTTGACCACCGCATTCCACAGGGCATGCATGAGGGCGGCGAACAGGACGATCATGAAAATATCGGGTGTCATGGCGCCACTGTGACACAAAACTGTAATATAAAAAGCCCCGTATTTCAGAGACGTATGCTAACAAAGCTTGGCACCGGGCCGGACAATGACAAAGCCGGACATCGGGCCGGGCAATCACAAAGTCTGGCCACGGTCCTGCCCGCCGCCAGTGAGGGATGTGGCTGGCGGCCTGGCTTTCGGCGGCCTGGCTTTCGGCGGTCTGGCTTTCGGCGGCCTGGCTTTAGGTCTTGCGAAGCGCAACTCGAGGCGTGATGATCTGCGCCATGACGACGTCATCCGACAGCTGCTGTTCGCCGCCCTCTCCAGAGGGTGCAAAGCCAACGCCTGGCGCAACCGCCATCACAGGCCGGCGACAGGTGTCGGACCATGCCGTCCGCGTTCCCGGTGGCAAGGCGTTTGTCGGCACCGACCGGCGCGAACTGGCCGATGATGGCGAAGGGCCGGTGCGGCGGGTGCGCCTGGCCCCGTTTCTGATCGGCGCGACCAGTGTCACCAATACCGAATTTGCCGCCTTTGTCGACGCCACCGGCCATGTCAGCGAGGCCGAAGGATGGGGCTGGTCCTTCGTCTTCTGGTCGGATGTGCCGGATCGTCTTGGGCCAACTGACGGGGTTGTCGGCAGTGAATGGTGGCGGCGCGTCGATGGTGCCAGCTGGCGCGAGATTCACGGTCCCGGTACGTCGGATGCCTGGCATCCGGATCATCCGGCGGTGCATATGTCGTGGAATGATGCGGCCGCCTATGCGGCCTGGGTCGGCGGCCGGCTTCCCACCGAGGCGGAATGGGAACATGCCGCACGCGGCGGGCTTGGTGATGTCCGCTTTCCCTGGGGTGATGAGGAACCTGACGACGAGGCCTTCCTTCCCTGCAACATCTGGCAGGGCCGCTTTCCGCAGCATAATACCGCCCGCGACGGGCATGCCGCCACAGCGCCGGCTGCATCCTTCGCACCGAACGGCTATGGAATCTACAATATGGTCGGCAATGTCTGGGAATGGACGGCGGATGACTACCGCATCCGGTCATTGAAAAAACGGGTGAGGGCGCGTCTGCAGACAATGCAGGGGTTCAAGCTTGCCAAGGGCGGGTCGTTCCTGTGCCACCGCAGCTATTGCTATCGCTACCGGATCGCGGCGCGGTCCGGCATCTCGCCGGATTCAACCGCCGCGCATCAAGGCTTCCGCGTCGCCTGGGATGTGTAATCTCGCAATTGACGCGCCGCGCCGGGCGTTGCTAGCGTCACGTCATGGATGCGTTCACGACTGACAGGATTGCTGCCACCCGAGCCGAACTGGAGGGCAAGGTGATCCGGACCCCGATCCTGCCGCTGCGCAGCAGCAAGATCGCCCCCTATATCCCCGCCGGTGCCGACCTGTTTCTGAAACTGGAGCTGTTCCAGCAGACCGGATCCTTCAAGGCGCGTGGTGCCAGCCTTGGCGTCAGCTGGCTGACCGACGCTCAGCGTCGCCGCGGTGTGACCACCTTCAGCGGCGGCAACCATGCGCTGGCGATTGCCTGGGCGGCGCGCGATGCGGGTGTGTCGGCCAAGGTTGTCATGACCGAGGCGGCAGACCCGTTCCGGATCGAGGGGTGCCGTGCGCTTGGCGCGGAGATCGTCCTTGTTCCCGACATGATGGCGGCCGTGCCTGTTCTCGATGCGCTGGCCGAGGAGGAGGGGCGGCAGATTCTGCACCCGTTCAATGATGTGAACATGGCCTATGGCGCGGCAAGCTGCGGTGCCGAGATGGTCGAGGATTGCCCGCCGCTGGATCTTGTCGTTCTGCCTGTCGGTGGCGGTGGCCTGATTTCCGGCATGGCGGCGGCGATCAAACATCTGAGCCCGACAACAACCGTCATCGGGGTCGAGCCGGAAGGCGCTGACAGTCTTGGCCGCAGTTTTCGGTCGGGCCGCGCGGAGTCGCTTGACCGTGTGGCGACCATCGCCGACAGCCTTGGCGCACCGATGGCAATGCCGGAATCGATGGCGTTGGCGCGCCGGAATGTCGATGAGCTGATCACCATTCCCGACCAGTTGATGGCCGATACGATGCTGCTGATGCGGCACACACTCAATCTGATTGCCGAGCCGGCCTGCACCGCCTCGCTGGCGGCGGCACTGGGGCCGCTTCGTGACCGGGTCGCCGGCCGGCATGTCGGCGTGTTGGCCTGTGGCAGTAATATTTCGGCGGATCGCTATGCTGCCTACACGGAAACGGCGCGGCTGCCATTGCCGCCGGATGCCTGAACCGCGCTGCCTGACATTTGTCATGAACACGGGATGGTGAGCGGGGGCTTTTGATGAATGGTTAATTAAATTAGTTTTCCCGCATGTTCAGAAATTCACACAGAGCCACCCATGCTGTGGCGCTGGCATGTTTCGCCCTTGTTGCGGTTGGCACCACCATGTCCGACGCGGGGACGATTGATGCGAGGATGTCTGCGGTGGCGCTGGTTTGCGACGGAGAGTTCCGGACCCGGCGCGCCAGCATCGAAGGCATGACCGAGGCAAGTTTTGCCGGCACCATGCATGTGGCGCTTGTGGCCGATGAGGACAGCGTAACCGCTGTTCGCCTGCAAGCGTTCGAGGATGGCAAGCGCACCGCCGTTCAAACCTATATATTGCCGCCTGAGGACGAGGCGCCGGTCACTGGTGACATGGCGCTGCTGTTTCCCGAACTGCTGGCGGATGGACCGGCCGAAGCCGCGGCAGAGCCGGTTGCCTTTGAACCCGCCGCCACGCCGGGCGAATTGACCATCGACACCACAGACCGTCAGATCGTGCTTCGTCATATGCTTGAGAGTGGGCCGATGATGAAGGCCAAGGTCGATGGACGGCCGCTGGTGTCGACGCGGGAGAAAATCGAAACGGTCGAGATGCGCCTCGACAGATCCAGCGGCGATATCAGTCTTGTCTGGGGTGAGGACAGCGTTCGTGATCACCGCCGACCCGGTGCCATCAGGACAAGCAAGGTCCGGCTTCGCGACGAGAAATCCTATCAGGCCATCTGCATGCCGGTGCGTCAGCGCGCCTTCTGACATTCCGCCCCTGAGAATGCCGGAATTCAGACACGCTGGCTGGCCATCATCAGCCGTCTGACAAGGTTGACAAGATCATCCTCTGTCCGGCGTTCGGCAAGTCGTCCCTGCTCGGTAAAGGCCGATGCCGCCGCCGGTACGGTCACAAAGCCCGGAACGGGGATCATCCCCAATTCGGCAACGACATCGCGAAGTCGTGGTATCACCCGCACCCCGCCAAGCCGCCCCGGGCTGGACGCCATCAACGCCACCGGTCGTCCCTGAAACACAGTTCCAAAATCATCACCGGGTGAGGGGCGCGACGCCCAGCACAGCATGTTCAGCAATAACGGTGTGACAAAGCCGTTATATTCCGGTGTGGCAATGACCATCCCGTCATGCGAGGCAACAAGCCGCCTGAAATCAATCACCGGCTGCGGGATGCCGCCCCCGGCCTCGAGATCGGCGTTATAGAGAGGAATTTCGAAATCGGCGAGGTCGACCAGGGTTGGCTTGCCGCCTTCACCCATGATGAGGGTCGTGGCGGCGGCGGCAAGCTGCTTGGAAAAGGCACCTTGGCGCGCCGACCCGGCGAAGATCAGAATGCTGGTCATATGTTCGATCCTGGCGAGGGGACAGGTCACCAGAATAGGGCAGGTAGGTTAACATACCGTTAACAGCGCAGGAAAAACCGACCTGTCAGCCGGCCCGCCCATCGGCGGTGGCATAGATCAGCGCCTCGATGAACATATCGCGGTCACTGCTGATCGGCACCAGCTTGACATCTTCGTCAAGCGTCACACTCACAACATCAGCGCCGGCGCTGCTGGCCCGGCTCGTCGCCAGATCCGTAGCGGCGCCACGGGCAAGATCAAGTGCGGCCCCCATCTCGCCAAGGTCCTTCGGTCCGTCGGGGAGATGCACCCGAAACCGGCCCTCGGTGGGCTGCGTGACCGAGATGACGACGCGCTGGCGAACCGTGCCTGCCGCCGCGCCAACGGCCCCGGCCACATCGGCATGGTCCGGTACGGTCAGGTCAACCCCCATCAGCCTGGCGACATGCGGGTAATGCGTACCGGCCGACGCGCCAAGCGCCACCAGCCCCGTATCAAGGCTGAGCGACAGATCGACCAGGCCCACGGCAGTGCTGGCGGTCTGGCGATAGAGGCTGGCCAGCAGCGGGTTCGTGCTTGCCTGCGCCTCGCCGGCACCGTCATGCGCCAGCGCCGCATCCATCAGCGCCAGTCCGGACCGGCGATGCAGCTCGGCCAGCGTCTGCTGCGCAAGATCAGTTTCGCTTTCGGCAACCGGCTGGCCAATGCCGTTCTTCTGCCGGGCGATTAATCTGGCCCCAAGCCGGGCCGCCTCATGGTCGAATTCGGTGAAATCGCCTTTGACATGAAGCGCGTCGGTCGGAGTGAAGGCGGCAAGTGTCAGCAACCCGCGCGCTATCAGCCTGTCGACCGCGCCAAGCGCCAGCTGCGTGCCGGCAATATCTGCGATGCTGACAGGTCCAACCTCCAGCGCTTTTTCCGCAAGCCGCGCCTCGGACCGCGTCAGCCAGTTGGGAACGCCGTTCGGCATCAATGGCATGACAAAGCGGCCATCGGTTGCCATCGGCACGGCAACATCAAGCTGCGCGGCGAGGCGATCCTTTGCTTCCGGCCACTGCAGGGCGAGAAGCGACAGGGGAACGGCGCGGCGTGGGCCCAGCGTGAGGCCGCCGGCGGTGCCGCGACTGACTGGCCTGACCTCACTGTCGCCGCCAAGCCCGCAGGTGCGGATATCGGCCGCCTCGACCATTGTCTGCCAGCCGCCAACAAGCGCGCCGTCCGCCTTCAGCCGCGGTGCCCCGTTCTGCAGCAGCGCGATATCGGTCGTGGTGCCGCCGATATCGGCAACAAGCGCCGTTTTCGTGTCGGCAAGAAAGGCCGCGCCGGCAAGGCTGGCGGCCGGCCCGGACAGCACGGTTTCCACCGGCCGCGATCGGGCATAATCGGCCTGCAGAAGCGAGCCGTCGCCCTTGACCACCATCAGCGGGCAGGCCAGACCGCGCGCGGTCATGATGGATTCGGTGGCGGCGACAAGCCTGTCCAGAAGGTTGATCAGCCTGGCATTCAGCACGGCGGTGAGGGCCCTTCGCGGACCGCCAAGCGAGGATGACAGCTCATGACTGCAGGTCACGGGCGCGGTGCCAAGCTCAAGAAGAAGATCACGGGCGCGCCGTTCATGGTCCGGATTGCGTGTCGCAAAATGGCCGGCCACGGCAAAGGCCGAAATGTCGCCTTCAGTGTCGCTGACGGCAGCGCGGATGGCGGCCTCGTCAAGGCGCGCCTGCGGTGATCCGTCGGGACTGTGCCCGCCGGTGATGAAGAAGACCTTGTCCTGACCAAGCGCCCGCGCCAGATCGGCGCGGCCGAGCGCCGATTCATCAAACCCGATCATGATCAGGCAGACACGGCCACCAACGCCCTCGACGACGGCATTGGTTGCCAGCGTTGTCGACAGCGAGACAAGGCCGATATCGCCAGCATCGCCGTCGAACGTCTCCAGCACCCGGTCGATGGCGCCGCCGACGCCGATCGACAAATCCTGGCGTGTGGTCAGCGATTTGCCGGTGCCAAGGACGGCGCCTGTTGCGGTGTCGAGAAGCGCGGCATCGGTGAAGGTGCCGCCTGTATCAAGACCGATTACCAGTGTCATGGGCCTGTTCCTGCCTCGACATGCCTGCACCAGCCGCTTTTGGCCGGCGGGGCGCCTTCGGTCGTGTTGCTATGCGGCCGCGGCGCGCGCGGCGGCGTGGTGGGTGAAGAAATCGACGATCCAGCCTGCCATGGCGACACCGTCATGTCCTGATTCAAGGCTTTGTGTGGCGATATCGACAGCGTCAGCGCCCATCGAGTCGGTGCGCACCGCCATCAGGGCGGCGGTGTAGTCGCGATCAAATTCGGGATGGCCCTGCACACAGAACACATTGTCACCAATGTAATAGGCGGCGTTGGCGCAGAATTCCGTCGATCCGAGATGTGTGGCACCTTCCGGCAAACGTAACACCTGATCCTGATGCAGGTGGATAAGTTTCATATTTTCATGCTGTGGCATCCAGTCCGGCGTGTTGTGAAGCGAGATCTCATGGACGCCCAGCCCCCAGCCTCCGGACCATTTTTCCGCATGCCCGCCAAGCGCATGGGCAATCACCTGATGGCCGAAACAGATCCCCACAAGCGGCTTGTCGCCGGCATGTGCGGTGCGGATGAATTCCATAAGCGGCGGGATCCAGGGAAAATCATCATAGACGCCGGCGGCCGAGCCGGTAACAAGATAGCCGTCATAATCATCGATCGAGGCCGGCAATACACCATCGATCACCGCCACTTCCGAAAAGGTGAATCCGGTGGCCGGCGCGTGGGCGAAGAGCTGTCTGAACATGTCGGGGTAGCGAGGAAAGCGGTCCGCGATGTCAGCGTTTATACGGCCCGTTTCCAGAATGGCGATATGCATGCGGTGGTCTCCGGTGTGGACGCCGTGTCAGCCTAGATGCGACGCTATCAATCTAGATTGCCGGTCTCTGTCCTGCAAGCGGCGGCCTTTTGTTTCAGGTCTTCCAGAATGAACAGCCGCACGGCCGATGACAGGCCGCCGGTTCTTGTCCGGTCAATCTCGGTAATCAGCGCCGCGACCGATATATCGCGGGCCATTGCCATAGCTGACAATTCATCCCAGAACGCATCCTCGAGCGAAAGGCTGGTACGATGGCCGCGAATGCTGACGGATCGTTTCTTCATGCCGGTATCGTGCTGTTGGTGCGCCGGAAACCGGCGACAATCTCGACATGGCTGGAAAAGCGGAACTGATCGATGATCCGGGGCCGGTCCATGACATAGCCGCCGGCCGTCAATGTTGCCGCGTCGCGGGCAAAGGTCGCCGGGTTGCAGGACACCATGGCGATAACCGGCACCTGGCTGGCGGCAAGGTTTGCGCATTGCGCCGCCGCACCGGCACGTGGCGGGTCGATGATCACCGCATCGAACCCGTCGAGATCATCCCCCATCAGAGGCGCCTCCATCAGATCTGCCTCGATACAGGCCAGCTGCGCGCCGCGTCCGGCGCCGTCGACAGCCTGTCTGAGCGCGGCAAGCGCGGCCTGATCGGATTCGGCCACCGTCAGCTGGGACAAGGCGGGGAGCAGCGGCAAGCCAAGCGTGCCGCACCCGGCAAACAGATCAAGCACCCGCGCCGCATCGCCGATGATGGTGGCAACCGCCTGCTGCAGCGCCACTTCGGCATCCTGTGTTGCCTGAAGGAAGGCGCCGGGCGGCGGTGTCACGGCAAGCTCACCCAACCTCAGGACCGGCGGTGCCGGGGCCAGCAATGTCAGCGGCTCGGCAGCGCCATCGCTGACGGACAGGCGGGCGATCCCGGCATCAACCGCCCAGCTGGCAAGCTGCTCACGAAGCCCGTCATGCCACCCGGCCGGACCGCGAAGCAGAAGACAGATGCCGTTATCAAGGCCGTTGGCCTGGGCGTCGATGGCGACGCCAAGCGGGAAATGCCGCGCCGCCAGATCGGTAAGCCGGTCCAGAAGCGCTGTCAGGTCGGGCCGCAGAACGCTGCACCCCTGCGGGGCGATGATGCGGTTCGACCCGCGTTCCAGAAATCCGGCGGCAACACCCTCGGCAAGCCGTTTCAGATGGAACCCGGCGCGGCGCCGGCTGCCGCGCGGCGAGATATGTGGGGTCTCGAAGCCGCCGCTTTCAACCCCGGCGCGGGCCAGAAACCCGCCGACGAGGTCCTGTTTCCACGCCGTCACGGCATCATCCTGCCAATGCTGCAGGCTACAGCCGCCACAGGCCGGAAAGACCGCGCAGTCAGGCTCGCGGCGCTGTGGTGACGGTGTCAGGACTTCGGTCAGCACGGTTTTCAGCCCCTGGCCGCTGACGCTGACAGGCTGCGCGATCACACGCTCACCCGGCAGTGATGCCGGCACGAACACCGTATGATCCGATGTTACATGATTATGGCGCCATGACGCGGTGCCGACGCCGTCGCCGCGCCCGCCAACATGCGTGATGTCGAGTTCCACCGGCGCCGCGTTGCGGGGCAGGCGGCCAGCGCGATCACGCTTTTTGTCGGAGTGGCGGCGTCTCATGGAATGATCCCTAACTATGAATGGCCCCGGTTAGACGTGACCCAGATAGAAGTGGCCCAGATATAAGTGACCTCAAATGTTGCGGGCAAACCAGACAACCCGCCCGACGATATGGACCTCGTCGAGGCGGCGTTGATAGTTGCTGTAGGCCGGGTTGTCCGACGATAGCCGCAGATGCGGCGGCGTGGTGTTGGGTATCGTATCCACCCGCTTGGCGACAAGCCCCACCCCGTCATCGAGGATGAAAATGCCGGGTGGTGACGGCATCCGCCGCCCGGTGTCAATCATCACCATGTCACCATCCTCAAGCGTTGGCGACATCGAATCACCGCTGACGGACAACAGCTTCAGGCCGCCGGCAGGCGCTGCCGTGATGCGGCGCAACAGGTCTGGCGGGAACGACAGGCCGGACTGTGCCTCATCGCCCTCTGCGTTGAAGCTGCCGCCACCGGCGGCGGCATGCACCGGATGCAGCGGCACGGCAATCAGCTGATCATGATGCGCCGGCTGCAATGCCTGCAGGTCTGCATCAAGAAAGTGCGCCTGGTCGGTGTCGGTAAGATCGGCAAGCCGCAGGCGCAATTGTTCGGGCAGACGGCGCGGTGAGCCGCGATACAGATATTGCTGCAGATAGGCATCATTACGCCCCAGCGCGCGTGAGGCCTGTTTCAATGTCAGTCCGGCGTTGTTAACGGCATGGCGCACCGCCCGCCGCGCCGCGTCGAGCCCGTCGTCGCCAACCCCGGTGCCGCCAGCCCCGGTGCCGCCAACCCCGGTGCCGCCAACCCCGGTGCCGCCAACCCCGGTGCCGGAGTCAGCAGGTGATGTCGGTGATGGCGCATCTCTTGTCATAGGCTTGTCGTCTGTTGTTGTGGCGCACCAAATCCACAAGTCCGGTGTGGTGGCTGGCCGTGGCTTCACGATTCCGAGAGAGGGTCCGGGATTATCCTTTTGGGTCATGGTCTCTCGACAGTGATGCATGATAGGAAAATTCCTCAAATATGGCAAGAGCAGAGACAGAAAGAGATATTCAATGGTGATTACTCCACGAATTTCGATCAAAGGCGCACCCGTCACCAGGGGGCTCAACACTATTGATTGTGATGAACTGCGATCCATGGCGGCGCGTCTTGTCCGTGCCGTCGACACGCTTGGCAGGCTGCCACGGTCATCCGGCACCGGTCCTGCCGGCACGCGCAGCGCCTGGCCAGAAATGATTCGCGAGAGCCGCTTTGCAATTGAAGCGACGCGATCTGTCACTCCGGCGCGTCCCTCGCCAGTGGCGATCGATGATCTTGACAGGCTGGCGATGCTGCTGTGGCAGCTGCCGCCACACCAGCGACAATTGCTGTGGGCGCGCGCCTGCGGTGTCAGATGGGTGGAGCTGTGCCACCGCCATCGGCGCAGCCGGACCACGCTGAATCGTGACCACAGGCGGGCCCTTGCGGCCCTCGTCGTTGCGGAAAATGTGCAGGCAAGACGGGAATCAGCTTGACAAATGGCACAAAATAGGATATTTCCTATTATACACTGCCGAGTGAACCATTCGCACCTTCGACACATATGCCGACTCAACGCAAGCCTGATGGCGCCCCGCCAGGCTGGCAGGAGGCGTTTCTGGCGCAGTTGCGCGAAACCGGCAATGTCAGTGCCGCGGCGCGCGCCGCCGGCACCTGTCGGTCACGTTGTTATGAGTGGCGTCGTCGCGACCGGGAGTTTGCGGCCGCGTGGGCGGATGCGCTTGAAGAGGCGGCGGACCGGCTGGAGATGGAGGCGTTTCGCCGCGCCGTGAAAGGTGTTGGCGAGGACAGGTTCTTTCAGGGAAGCGTCGTTGGCGAGGTTACCCGCTATTCGGACAGCCTTTTGATGTTTCTGCTCCGGGCGCGTCGGCCGGCACGGTTCGGAACACGCCCGATGTCTGAGAATGCAGATACCGATATGGAGACCGATGACAGATACGTGGCAGAGCTTGGCCGCCGAATGGCGGCGTTTTGTGGCCGCCGCGACGCCGACGACGATTGACGATTTCATTGCCACGCTGGCGCCGGGTGAGGCCGAGCGGCTTGTCCACGCCTGGCCGCTATGGGCGCGGCAAGCGCAGTTGCCGCCGCCCGGGCCGTGGCGTGTCTGGCTGTTGATGGCAGGACGGGGTTTTGGCAAGACACGCGCCGGCGCCGAATGGGTGCGCCACCTTGCCGAGACGGGGCAGGCAGCCTCGATCGCGCTTGTCGGCGATACCGCCGATGATGTCCGCCATGTGATGGTGGAGGGACCATCGGGCCTGCTCGCCGTGGCGCCGTCATCAGCAAGGCCGCTCTGGCAGCGCTCGTTGCGCCGGCTGGAATGGCCGAATGGCGTGGTGGCGCGATGTTATGCGGCGGTTGATCCGGAACAGCTGCGCGGCCCCGAATTCGACCATGCATGGGCCGACGAAATCGGCAAATGGCCCGATCCGGCGGCCTGGGACAATCTGATGCTGGCGCTGCGTCGCGGGCAGGCGCCACGCTGCCTCGCCACGACGACGCCGCGGCCGCGCCGGTGGCTCCACGATCTTGCCGCCGCGCCGGATACGGTTCTGGTGCAAGGCGCGACGGCCGAGAATGCCGCCAATCTGGCGCCGGGATTTCTGGCTGCCATGAAGACGCGATATGGGGACGGGCCCCTGGCCCGTCAGGAGTTGCGCGGCGAGATGATCACATCGCTCCCCGGCGCTTTATGGCGCCAGGATGAGTTGGTGGCATGCCGCGCCGACCCGCCGCTGCGACGCGATCTTCAGCGCGTTCTTGTTGGCGTCGACCCGGCGCTTGGTGGTCCGGGTGAGACCGGCATCGTTGTCGTTGGCAGGGATGGTGACGGGATAATCTGGGTGCTGGAGGATGCCAGTGCCGCACTGCCGCCGGCCGCCTGGGCGGCGCGGGTGGCACAATGTTTCCGGCGCTGGCGGGCCGAGGCGGTGATCGCCGAAATCAATCAGGGAGGCGCGCTTGTTCGCAGCCTGCTGAGCCAGGGCGGTACACGGTTGCCGATACGCGAGGTGCGGGCGATGCGCTCAAAAAGCCATCGCGCGGAACCTGTTGCCGCTGCCTATGAACGCGGCGAAGTCAGGCATGCAGGCGCCTTTCCGGCGCTTGAGGACCAGATGTGTGCCTGCGTGCCGGGACAGCGGCAATCGCCGTCGCCCGACCGTCTGGATGCGCTTGTCTGGGCGGTCAATGCCTGTCTTGGCGGATGTGAGACCGCCAGCCACGAACTGGTTTTCTAGCCGCCGTCTCAAGGAGAGCGAATATGCATGATGACTCAATCGCGGCGCCGGGCCTGGCGCACCGCGCGATGGCGCCTGAGCTCGACCTGATTGCCGATCTGATGGGCGGTACGGCGGCGATGCGGCGGGCCGGCCAGCGATGGTTGCCGCGCGAGGCGAATGAAAGCTGGACTGCCTGGCGCGCCAGACTGCACCGCAGTGTCCTGTTCAACGGCATGTCGCGAACCGTTCAGGCGCTTGCCGGACGCCCGTTCGCGCGGCCCGTGGCGCTGGCTGATGCCGCGCCGGCACTGACCGCGCTGGCGGACTCGGTGGATGGCGCGGGGACAGGCATTGGCGGATTTGCCGCGCAGCTGCTGCGGGCACTGCTGACGGACGGGATTGTCCATATCCTCGTTGACCGGCCACGCCGCGGCGGAGACCCCTATTTTGTTCTGGTGCCGGCGGCGCAGCTGATTGGCGCGCGCCGTGATGCCGACGGTCTGACGGATATCCGGATCCGCGAGGGTCATGCGCGTGCGCTTGGCAGGTTCGGTGAAGAGGCGGTTGAGGCGGTGCGCTTCATCAGCCGCCGGGACTGGTCGCTATGGCATGCCGGGCGGCGCGGCTGGCATGTCACCGAACAGGGCCAGCATGAGTTTGGCGAGGTGCCGCTTGTCACGCTGAATGCGGCGCCGACGGGATTCATGCGGGGCCGCCCGCCGCTGATCGATCTGGCGTGGCTTAACCTCGCGCACTGGCAGTCGGCAAGTGACCAGCGGCATATCCTTCATGTGGCGCGGGTGCCGGTGCTGTTCGGGCGTGCGCTGCAGGTCGCCGATGGCGAAATCGAAATCGGGCCAAACCGCCTCATTCTTGCTGATGACCCTGCCGCCGATCTGCGCTTTGTCGAACATTCCGGTGCGGCCATCGCGGCCGGACGTCAGGACCTGATTGACCTTGAGGACAGGATGGCGGTGCTGGG
>CBFHRT010000043.1:0-14438 GCA_965658285.1 Puniceispirillaceae bacterium (SeqCode)
TGACCCGTTATACCATTTAACTAAGCGGGCAGTGGCTGCGCTTATAGCGACTTTCATCGCCAGGTTCAATCGGCCAGGTTCAATCGGGGTCATGCCCGGTAGTGGTGGATGGTGAGGCCAGCATCGGTGTCACCCCGTCGGGCCGCCGCCATTCCAGCGTGGCAAACCCGGCACAGCCGGCACAATGCCCCTGCCAGGCCTCATGGACAAGCTGGCATTCGGTGCATTGCCAGCATCGTGGCCGCGGTGCCTCGCCGGTCTCGCGAAGCGCCGCGGTTTCCGCCGCGCTGTCCCCGGCCTCGGCGGCAAGCCGCGACATCAGACGCCAGGCGGCGGCGTCGCGCCGTGCCGGATCAATCTCCTCGAGCAGCCGGCGCGCTTCACCGACAAGGCCAAACGCCGTCGCCGCCCCTGCCACCACCCGTCGCCCTTCATCGGCAAGCGGCCCCTCCTTCGGGATCAGCTTGATCAGTTTGGCGATATGGGCACCATCATTGGTCTTCCACAGCGTCTGAAGCCGCGCCGCGACGCCATCATGCGGCAGCGATTTGAAAGCTGTCTCCAGCCATTTCACCGCCTTGCGGGGACTGCCATCCTCCTCACAAAGCGCGGCAAGCCGCAATGCGGCAGGCCAGAATTCAGGCCATGCCCTCAATGCGGCCTCAAGCCCTTCCCTGGCCGCGCGCCGGGCCTGTCTGTCCGCCCCCGTATCAAGCCGTGACAGCGCCTCGAGATAGGCCAACGCCGCTTTTTGTCGTGACAGCTGAGGCGCCGCCGCCTCGTCATCTACATCCGCCGCCGCCACAACGGCATGCGCCGGCAACGCCGCCGCCCAGTTGCCGCGTTCGGCCTCAAGGATCATCACCTGGCGCGCCGCAAGGGCCGATTTCGGGCGCATGTCCAATGCCCGCCGCGCCGCCGTCAGCGCCTGATCGGGCTGGTCATTTTCCAGCGCCAACCTGGCAAGGCCGATGTGACCGAGAAAGGCTGTGTCCTTGTCGCGTGTCAGCGATGTGAAATAACGCCCGGCGGCCTTGCGGTCGCCCGACATATGCGCCGCCTGCGCGGACAGAAGATCGGTCAGCTGCGGTGCGGCAAGCAGCCTTTGCGCCCGCGCCGCCTGCCGCCGCGCCTCATCCGGCTCACCAGCCGACACCGCCATCAGCCCCAGCGTCAGCGCCCGGTGTCCGGATTCGGTCCGCCGCCTTGTCAGGTTCCGGCCAAGCCATGACGGCAGGCCCAACAGGCCGCGAAGCAACCTGTCGATAAAGACAAGCGCCAGCGCCAGAATGACGAGGATTGCCACCGCCAGACTGGTGCGCATCTCAAGCTGCCATCCCAGCCATTCAAGCTGCAGCATGCCGGGCTGGGCGCCAAGCCAGCTTGCCAGCGCCGCACCAAGAAGAACGAGAATGACAAGGCCAAGCAGGCGTCCAAACATCACTCTGCCACCCCGGCGGCGGCGAGATGCGCCGCCATCTGCGCGGCCATCTGCGCCATCAGGCCGGCCAGGGCGGCGTCAAGGTCGAGGCGCCGCTGCGCCCCGGCCTGCCAGTCGGCAAGACCGTCCGGTGGCGGGGTGATCGTCCGGCTGGCGGCCAGCGCGGTTTCAAGCCCCCCGGATCGAAGCGCGCGCGCGAACGCATCACGTGGCAGCGGCGTCTCTGCGGCGGTTTCCCCGGCCACTGGCGCGTCATCGCTGCGCCGCAAGCTGATGAAGCCGGCAATCCTGCCGGTGGTGTTCTGCCACCAGCCGGAATCACCGTCCCGGCCCTGCTGGAGGAGCGCCACAAGATCGGCGCCTTCAGCTAGAAGCTGCGCTGTCGCTGCCGGGCGCGGCATCAGCATTGCTGACAGCGCGTCAAGATCGCCGACATCAAGCCCGGCCCGCGCCAGTTCACGCAATACCGGCAACCATTGCGCCGGATCGCCGCCATCAAGATTGGCCGCATTCATCGCATTCGCCGCGCCAAGGCCGGCCTGCGCCAACGTGCCGCCGGTGTCGGATGACGGCAAGGATGCCTCATCGCCGGACGGTAGTGAGTCCATCGCGGCGGCCAGCGAGTCGAGACGCGCTGACAGGGTGGCCAGCGCCTCTGCCGGGTCCTGTGGCTGCGCCGCCTCAAGCCCGGCAAGACGCGATACCAGCCTGTCCTGGCTGGTGCCAATGGCGGCAATCCGGGCCTGCCCACTGGCCAGACTCTCATTCACCATCTCAAGTTGCGCCGCCAGCGTTTCGATCTCGGCGCGAAGCCGGGTTTCCTGGCGCACCGCCATCCATTGCTGAACCGCGATGCCGGCCAGCACCAGCATGATCGCCGCAATGCTCAGGATTGCCGGCATGCTGTGGCGCCGGGCCGGGGCACCGCCGGCGATGGACCCGTCCGAAGATTTCCGCGAGGACTTGCCAGCCGATTGATCCGACCGGGCGTTATCCGCCGTTGCCCTCTCAGCAGATGTATCGGCGGAACGCGGTTTCGACGTGCCTGACCGGGAACGCGATTTTCCACGGCCAGCCGCCTGCCCGCGCCCTGTCGAGGTGGCCGGTTTTTCAACAGCTACACCCTCGATGATATCGGGGTCGGTATCTGAAGTCTTCTTGCCGGTCATGCGCTCGTCAGGCTCTCCCTATTGGACATGCTTGGTTGGACATGCTTGGTTGGACATGCTTGTTTGGACTTACTTGGCCGGACATCGCTGGCCGGACATCGCTGGCCAGAGATAGATGTCTGGATACGATATGCCATCAACGCCCTGTCATCCGACGATGATAGAACAAAGCGGCGATGGCTAAAAGCCGCGCGCGCGTCGAACGCTTGGCAACGAATTCCTCAGCCCAGCCGGACCCGGCCGCGCCGGCAATGGCCGTGCTTCCGGCGATCAGCGTCATGCCGGTGATCTGCGCCTCCAGGTCATGCCGGGCCAGCATTTCCCGAAACAGGCGCGCCGAGCGGGCCGACATCAGGATCACCGCCCCAACACGCCCCTCAGCAAGCGCGGCCAGCGCCCAGTCATCGATCTGTGGCACCGGCTGCATCTCATAAACCGGCAGCATGGTCACTTCGACCTGCGGTGCCAGCGCCGCCTGCATATCGAAACCGCGATGCACCGCACAAGGCCAGAACAGCGACGCAGTGGCCAGGTCACGGCGTGCCAAAGTCCGGGCCAGGATGAGTGGCACCAGACCGGCCCCGCCACCGGCCCCGACCGTCACATCGACAAACCCAGCCTCACGGGCCACACGCCCGGAGGCACGCCCGACGACGAATACCGGCAGGTCCGCCCAGGCAGGCTTCAGCACCCCGTCAAAAAGACCGAGAAATCCGCTGACCGCATGACGGCTGGTGAAGATCAACCCGGCGACACTGTCCACCGCCGGCGGTTCGGGATGATCAGGATACACGGCCTGCATCACCGGCGCCGCCATCGCCGCCACACCGCGCCGGCCAAGCGCCTCAACATCGGCCTTGGCATCAGGGGCCGGGCGTATCGTCAGGATGAGATCGGTCATCTTCTGTCACCCGCCACCTTCGCCATCACCGCCTCAGGCGAGAAAGCCCCGCCCACCGGCAGCGGCGAGCAGTCTGGCGCCAAGTTGCCGGCCGAGCAGCGCCGCCTCGCCCACCGATGCCGCCGCGCTGTCGCGGTACGCCGCCGTGCCGTCCGGGCGCAGCACCATGCCGTCCAGATGCATCATCCCGTCATCACCCAGCGTCGCGCTGGCCGCGATCGGGGTATGACAGGACCCGTCAAGATGCGCCAGCATGGCGCGCTCGGCTGTCACCTCGGCAGCAGCCTTGGCGCAGTTCAGGCCGGCAATCGCCTCCGCCACGGCGCGATCCCGATCATCACCTCCGTCACGGATCTGGATCGCCAGCGCGCCCTGCGCCGCCGCCGGCGGCATGATCGCCGGATCAAGCGGTGTATGCGGCACATCAAGCGCCAGCCGCCGCAAGCCTGCCATGGCAAGAATGATGGCGTCGTATCGACCATCGGCAAGCGCCGCCAGCCTGGTGTTGATGTTGCCACGCAACAGCTCGATCCGCAGGTCCGGGCGGTAATGGCGAAGCAGCGCCTGACGACGCACCGAGGCGGTGCCGACAATGGCGCCCTCAGGAAGCGAATCAATTGTCGCAAAAGGCCCGACCAGCGCGTCTCGCCGGTCCTCGCGCGGCAGCACGGCGGCGATGGCGGTGCCATCGGCAAAGACGGTCTCCATATCCTTCATCGAATGGACCGCCGCATCGCAGCTGCCATCAAGCAACTGGTGCTCCAGCTCCTTGACGAACAGCCCCTTGCCACCAGCATCGGCAAGCGGGCGGTCGAGAATCCGATCGCCGCGCGTCGTCAGCGACAGAATGTCGGTCGCCAGCGGCGCCAGCCGGTCACGGACGATATCGGCCTGCGCCAGCGCCAGCGCCGAGGCGCGGCTTCCCAGCATCAGAGGGTTGGCGGCAAAGATATCGGACAATCGGGTCATAGCCGCCTGTAATAATGCCCGGCCGCCACAGTTGCAAAATAAAAAGCCACCGGCGTCGGGACTTATCAACCGGGCGGCGATGCCCTATGATCCGGGGGCGACGGCAAGATATGGACGCCCCCTGATGAACAACCCCTTCCTGATGCTGGGCATCGAGAGCAGCTGTGATGAAACCGCGGCCGCGATCGTGGCCGGCGATGGCACCATCCTTGCCAGCGAGGTGGCATCACAGATGGACATCCACGCCGCGCATGGCGGGGTGGTGCCGGAAATTGCCGCGCGCGCGCATCTCGACGCCATCGACATGGTGATCGCCTCCGCGCTTGCCAAAGCCGGAATCGGCATCGAGTCCATCAGCGGGGTGGCGGCGACAGGCGGACCAGGCCTGATTGGCGGCGTTGTTGTGGGAACGGTGACGGCAAAGGCCATCGCGACGGCCCGCAACCTTCCCTATTACGCGGTGAATCATCTTGAAGGTCATGCGCTGAGCCCGCGGCTGATTGCCTCGGTGGCATTTCCCTATCTGCTGTTGCTGGTTTCCGGCGGCCATACGCAGCTTCTGGCCGTACACGGGCCGGGTGACTATGAACGCTATGGCACGACGATGGATGATGCCGCCGGCGAGGCTTTCGACAAGAGTGCCAAGATCATGGGGCTTGGCTATCCCGGCGGCCCGGCAATCGAAAGGCTGGCCGCAGAAGGCGATGCCGACAAGGTCAGGCTGCCGCGACCGCTGAAAGGGGCCGATCACTGTCATTTCTCTTTTTCCGGCCTGAAGACCGCGGTCGCGACGCGCCACGCCGCGCTTGTAGCCGGGGATGACAAGGCGGCGCCGGCGGATCTGGCCGCATCGTTGCAGGCCGCAATCGCCGACTGCCTTGCCGACCGGGCGCGCCGCGCCATGGACCGGTTCGCCGCCGCGCATGGCGTCTCGACGCTTGTCATCGCTGGCGGTGTCGCCGCCAACCGGGCGATCTTCACCAGATTGGAGGCCGCGGCCAAAGCTGCGGGATTCGATCTTGTCGTGCCACCGGCCTGGCTGTGCACGGACAATGCCGCGATGATTGCCTGGGCCGCGCTTGAGAGACGCCAGACCCCGGATGAGATGAGCTTTGCGCCGCGACCACGCTGGCCGCTCGACCCGGATGCCGCGCCGCCGCCGGGCCGCGGGGTGCGGGCATGATCCGTGCCGCTGTCATTGGGGGCGGCAGCTGGGGCAGTGCGCTGGCCCATGCGCTGCGGTGCGGGACCGCCGCGCCGAGTTTGCTTGTCCGTGACGCGGCCACCGCCACAATGCTGGCCAGCGGCCGCTGTCGCCAGCTTGCCAACCTGCCGCCACTTGACGGGTTTGACGCCACCACCGACCCGGCAATGCTGGCAGATGCCGATATGATCCTTGTCGTCGTGCCGGTTGCAGCCACACGTGCCAGCCTGCAATTGATCGCGGCGCACGCCGCGCCATCGATACCTGTGGTACTGTGCGCAAAGGGACTTGTGATGGACGGCGATACGCCGCTTCTGATGCCCGAACTTGCCAGGCAGATGCTGCCCGATAGCCCGCATGTGATCCTGTCCGGCCCGACCTTTGCCGACGAGGTGATGCGCGGCCTTCCCGCCGCGATCACCGCCGCCAGCGCGGATGAACAGGCCATCACCGCCATCCAGCAGGCCTTTGCCGGCAGTCATCTTCGTGTCTATGCCAATCACGATCCGGTCGGTGTCGCCATCGGCGGCGCGATGAAGAATGTCATCGCCATCGCCGCCGGCTGCGCTGCCGGCCTCGGTCTAGGCGATAATGCACGGGCGGCGCTGATCACCCGCGGCCTTGCCGAGATGGCGCGTTTTGCCGGCGCCGCCGGTGCGCAGCCAGACACCATCTATGGCCTGTCCGGTGCCGGCGATCTGGCGCTGAGCTGTGCCGGACCACATTCACGGAACATGGCCTACGGCCTGGCCCTCGGGCGCGGCGAGACGCCGTCGGAGGTGCTGGCGGAGGGACGCCACAGCGTTGCGGCGCTGGCAGCACGCGGCGCGGCGCTCGGCGTCGAGCTTCCGATCACGTCAGGGGTCGACAGCGTGGTCAATCACGGCGCCGATCTGCGTCAGGTGGTAGCCGGCCTGCTGGCGCGTCGCGTCGGCGTTGAATAGCCGCTGACAGCCCCCACGACCACAGGCAACCATGCCACACGGCAGGGCAGAAAGGCAGGACAGGGTGAATTACTGGCTGATGAAATCGGAGCCCTCGAGCTGGTCATGGGATGACCAGCAGGCGAAGGGTGACGTTGGCGAGGGATGGGACGGCGTCCGCAATTATCAGGCGTCGAACAACATGAAGGCTATGGCGGTTGGCGACCTTGCCTTTTTCTATCATTCGGTGAATGAGAAGCAGATTGTCGGCATCGTCGAGGTGATCGAGCTGTATCATCCCGACCCGACCGATGCCAGCGGGCGCTTTGGTATGGTCACGGTGAAGGCCGTGAAGAGCATGGCAAGGCCAGTCACGCTTGCCGAAATCAAGGCCGACGAGCGTCTTGCCGAAATGGCGCTGGTGCGGCAGTCACGGCTGTCGGTGACGCCTGTCACCGCCGCGCATTGGGCAATCCTGATGGAGATGGGCGAGACAATCTTGTGACAGCAGGGTGACGGCAGGTCAGCTGCCGGAAGAGGTGTCACGGCGGATGAAATAGAGGTTCCGCAGATAGATGAACAGCCCGAGGCCCTGACCGCAGATAATGACCGGGTCCTGCCGCCAGATGGCGTAGAGAAGCAGCACCGCGCCACCCCCGATCGAGAAATACCAGAAGGCGACCGGGATCACCGACTTGGCCTGTTTTTCCGATGACAGCCACTGGATGATGAAGCGCATCGCGAACAGACCCTGCCCGGCGAACCCGACAACGATCATGATCCGTTCCGGGTTCGTGACAAGGCTGTCGGGAAGGAAGGGCAGCATCGTGACAAGGACGCTGGCGAAGGCGCGCGCGCCGGCCTCGATCTGCGCTGACAGAAAGGCGATCATGCGCCAACCCCCCTATTACTGGCCGTCTTGGCAATCTTCTTGGTCGTTTTTTTCGCAGTCTTCCTGGCCGCCTTTTGCGCGGATTTTTTGCCAGCCGTGACTTCGGTCACCTCACCCTGACGCGGGGCCCGGCGCAGCAGCCAGATCACGCCGAAGATATCGCTGATGCCGACCAGAAGCCTGTCGAGGATCCGGTATTTGGAGGTGCCGCGAAGGCGCGGCCGGTGCGCCACCGCGACGCCGATCACCACACCGCCATGCCGGCGCACGAGACTGGGCATGAACCGGTGCATGTGATTGAAGAAGGGAAGCTGCAGAAACAGCGACCGGTGCAGCACCTTGATCCCGCAGCCGCTATCAGGGTGCGTGTCGGCCAGCAGACTGCGCCGGATCCAGCGCGCGGCGCGTGAAGCCAAAAGGCGCATCGGGCTGTCCTGTCTTTTGGCGCGAATGCCGGCGGCCATGCCTGCAACGCCATTTGCACGGGTTTGTTCGATCAGTGCAGCTTCAAGCGCCGGAAAGTCTGCCGGTACATTCTGCCCATCGCCATCCAGAACGCCGATCAGATCACCGCGCGCCGCCAGCAGTGCCGATCTGATGGCCGCGCTCTGTCCGGCGCGGGTCTGGTGACGCAGCACCCGCAATTCGGGAATGTCGGCGGCACAGCTGGCAAGCTCGGCCGGGCTGTCATCGGTGCTGGCGTCATCAACATAGATGATCTCGAACCGCCGTCCGGCCAGCACGGCGCTGATTTCCTCGACAAGCGGGCGGATATTGCCGGCTTCGTTCATGACCGGGACAAGAATCGAAATCTCGATCACGGCTTGCTGGGTAACGACGGCCTTGGTTCTGGTCATGAAGACACACTCGGCAGGGGCGGGACATAAGGCATGAACACTCGCGTTTCTTACCCACTCAGGCCGCGCGGGTCAAACGCATCGGCGCGGTAGAGAAAAATTAATACATTCTTGCCCTTTGACATGTTGAATCCCTCGATCTGCCGGATGGCCTCGACACCAAGCCCCAGCGTGCCGGCCATGTCGAGAAAGGCCGTCTGCTGGTCGCGCTCGACAATGGCAAGACCGCCCGGTGCCTCGGCAAGGAACAGCGCCGCCTCACCGCCATCAACAAGAAGCAGGTCACGCCCGAGGTGAAAGACAAGCGAGGGTTCATGAAACCCGGCCGCGGCCATGGCGGCCGGCGGCGGGCCGGATTCGGTGATGGCCGCGTCAATGGCGCGCGCCAGATGGATACGGGACAGCGACGGGATCAGCCCACCGATGGCGATCAGATTCATCACCGCGCCGGCAGCGACCACCATCGCAACCGGCCGGATGCCACCATGCCGGTGCCAGACAATGCCCTGCCACAACGCCAACCCGGCCAACAGCGCGCACAACATGGCAAAGGCAAAGGCCCGCCCGCCTGTCACCCCGCCATAGGTCAGCGCGGCCCAGGCAAGACAGGCGACAAGGACCGGCCCGGCAGCGAGCATGGCGCCTTCGCCGGCAAGCGCCAGCCAGCGCCGTGCCACCACCCGCATGCCGCCCTTCGCCGCTCCGGCAAGCGGCGCGTCGACGGCGCAGACAAGAAGCACCATGATCGCCGGCACCACCGGCAGCGGATAATGCGGCAATTTCGTCGGCACGAATTCGATCACCACCCAGAAGGGCAGGATCCAGGCCAGCAGGAACCGGCTTTCGACATGCGAGACAAGCAGCGGCATCTGGGTGATGGCGCGCGGCAACAGAAGGCTGGCCGGCCAGAACAGGATCGCCGCCAGAAGCAGATAAATGCCGACCGGCGCGCCGTGCGATTCCTGCGCGCTCTGCACCTTTGACAGAAAATCACCGCGAAAGGCGATATCAAGGAACGCCCCGTCAGTGGCCAGCGTCACCAGCACCGCCCAGGGAAGCGCAACGAGGCACAGGATGAGCACACCGCGCCCGGCCCGCAGCATGCGAAGCCATCTGACATTGCGATGCCAGGCCGACAGCGCGGCAATCGTCGTCAGCGCCAGCATCGGCGCCACCGGCCCCTTGACCAGTACCGCCGCCGCCATCGGCAGCCACACCCACAGATAGGAATGGTAGGCAAGGCGCCGGCCATGCTGCCAGGCCTGGTAAATCCGCAGCAGCCCGTATTGCTGCATCAGGCACAGCAGCATCAGCACCGAATCCGTCTTTGCCAGATGCGCCTCGGCAAAAACAACCAGTGCGCCGCCACAGGCCGCCGCCGCCAGCACCGCACGTTGCGGTTTGTAGAGCGTGCGCGCAATGCGGAAAGTGCCATAGACCGTCAGCAGCATGGCAAGCAGACTTGGCAGCCGGTAGGGCGCGATATCATCGACGCCAAACAGCGATGCCGAGGTAGCCTGAAGCCAGTATATGCCGGCCGGTTTCTTGGCCCGCAGCTCATCCTGAAAGCGAATGGTGACAAGATCGCCTGTCTGCACCATCTGCTTGCTGGCCTGGGCAAAGCGTGCCTCGTCACGATCCATCGGCGGCACGGTCTGATGGCCAATCAGAACGGCGGCGGCAAGACATGCCAGCACCAGCAGCAAGGCCGATTTTTTGAATGGCACGGTCACGGACGATCCCCCGGATGGCCGGCCGCCCGTCGCACAGGTGACCGCCAGCCCGTTAAAGCATTTTTTCAGCCCCTTTGCCATATGAATTGCCCCTGCCGATGGCTGGCGGTAGGGTGTCATCCCGTCACCATCCGGCACTGGGATCATGACCGACATCTCCGCAGGAAACGCTGGCAACCGGCCCTGGCAAGAGCAGACAGGCTGGCGCCGCCTCTGGGCCATCACCTGGCCGATCATCATCGCCAATGTGACCATTCCGCTGGTCGGCGCGGCCGATACCGCGATGATGGGACGGCTTGACGATGCCAGCTTTGTCGGCGGCGTCGCGCTTGGCAGTCTGGTCTTCAATTTCATCTATTTCGGGCTTGGATTCCTGCGCATGTGCACGACCGGCCTTGTCGCCCAGGCACAGGGCCGCGGCGATCTGCGGGAGATCGAGAACCACCTTGTCCGCGGATTGATCCTGGCATTCTGCCTTGGCTTCATCTTCGTCATCGCCACGCCGCTGGTGCATCTTGGCACCGCCGCCCTGCTGACCGCCAGCGACGCTGTCGAGACGCTGATGCAGCAATATGTCGGCATCCGGCTTCTGGCGGTGCCGGCGGCGCTGGCGAACATGGTGCTTCTGGGGTGTATCTTCGGGCGCCAGCAGATGCGTCTTGCGATGGTTCAGATCATCTTCATCAACCTCGCCAATCTGGGTCTGAACCTGTTTTTCGTGCTTGGCCTCGGCATGGCCATCGAGGGCGTGGCACTGGCATCGGTTGTCGCGCAATGGACCGGCCTTGCGGTGACGCTGGGGCTTGTCTGCTGGCGCTGGCGCGACCTTCTCGCCGGGGCCGGACGCCGTATTTTCACCCGCCGGCCGGCCTGGCTTGACCCGGCCGCCTTCATGCGGTTTTTCCAGATTGGCAGCGATATCACCATCCGCACCGTGCTGATCCTTCTCAGCGAAGCGGTGTTGTTGAACCTGGCGGCCGGGATCGGCGATCTGTCGCTGGCCGCAACGCAGCTGATCCTCGTCATGTTCGGGCTGATTTCCTTTGCGCTGGACGGGTTTGCCCACGCTGCCGAGGCGCTTGTCGGCGAAGCCGTCGGACGCCGCCATCTGCCGATGCTCGACCGGGTGGTGCGCCGGACCAATATCATGGCCGGCTGCACGGCGCTTGTGATCAGCGCGCTGATCTGGGTCGGGGCGCCGTGGATCGTCGGGCTTCTGACCTCGCAGCAGGACCTTGCCGCGCTGACGCTGGCGCATTGGCACTGGGCGGCGCTGTTGCCGCCGATCTCCTTCCTTGCCTTCCAGATGGACGGCGTGTTCATCGGCGCCACCCAGAGCCGCGAGATGCGCAACGCCATGCTGGTCTCGGCCGTGCTTTTCGCTATTGCCGTGCTGCTGCTTGGCGGCTTTGGACTGAATGGTCTTTTTGCCGCCTTTACGATATATCTCGGACTGCGCGGCATCACCCTGCAGATGCGCATGGGACGTGTCCGCGCACTCGCCGCCCCGAACCCGATGGAAGAGACATGACCAGATTTCCGCTTCGCGAACCAGACGAACTCGGCCTTGTGAGGGATGATGATGAGGCGCGCCGGCTGCGCCTGCTGACACCGCAGCAATATGATGCCTGGCGGGACGCGGCCGACGCCGCCACACGTGACTGGATCGCGACCAGCGGCTTTGCCGCCAGCGCCGGCAAGGCGTGCCTGCTGCCGGCGACAGGCCAGCATGATGGCCGGGATTCTGATCCTGATGATGCTGTCGGGATCATCGATCCGGCGAACAGCATCTGGAACGCCGCCGCGATCGCCGCCACGCTGCCGCCCGGACGCTGGTCGATAGCGGGGCCATGCGACCCGGCAATCGACCTTGCCGCCGTCGGCCTTGGCTGGGCGCTGGCGCAATACAGCTTCACCGCCTATCGCGAGGCACCGGACAGGGCTGTCCGCGAACTTAGCCTTGCCGCGGTGGGTGATGATGCAGCCCGTGCGCGGGTGACCGGACTTGCCACCGGCACCGCCTTTTGCCGCGATCTGATCAACGCGCCGCCAAACCACATGACCCCGGCAGGGCTCGAGGCGGCGGCGCGGCATCTCGCCGAACGGTTCGATGCCAGTATCGAGGTTACAGAGGGCGCGGCGCTCGCCACCGGCTATCCCGCCATCGACACGGTCGGGCGGGCCGCCGAAATCGCGCCACGGCTGATCGATATTCGCTGGGGTGACAGCGGCCCGACAATCACCCTGATCGGCAAGGGGATCACCTTTGATTCGGGCGGCCTTGATCTGAAGCCGTCAAAGGCGATGGAGCTGATGAAGAAGGATATGGGCGGCGCGGCGACAGTGCTTGGCCTTGCCACAGCGGTGATGACGGCCGGGCTGGCGGTCCGGCTTCGTGTCCTTGTGCCAGCGGCCGAGAATGCGGTGTCGTCAAAATCAATGCGCCCGCTGGATGTGATCGACACGCGCGCCGGCCTGCCGGTCGAGGTTGGCAATACCGACGCCGAGGGGCGGCTTGTGCTGGCCGATGCCATCACGCTTGCCTGCGAGGAAGAGCCCGATTTCATGATCGATTTCGCAACGCTGACCGGCGCCGCCCGGGTCGCGCTTGGCACCGAATTGCCGGCCCTGTTCTGTAATCTTGATGACACCGCCGACGGCATTCTGGCGGCCGCAACCGCCGCCGCCGACCCGCTCTGGCGGCTGCCGCTGTTCGAGCCCTATGAGCGGCATCTCGATGCCGGCCATGTGGCACTGTCCAGCACAGGCCCGTCAGGTTATGGCGGGGCGATCACCGCAGCGCTGTTCCTGCGCCGCTTTGCCGGCAAACAGACGAACTGGGCGCATATTGATGTGATGGCATGGAATCTTGCTGGCCGCCCGGGCCGGCCCAAGGGCGGCGAGGCGATGGGGCTTCGCGCGCTGTTCACCTATATCGAAAGCCTTGCCGGTATCGAAAGTCCGGCCGACCGCCGGTAAATGCAGGCTAGTAACCGCGTGTCCAGTCGACACGGTTTGCCGGCTCCTCGCCTGCCATCATCCGCAAGATCGCCTGCGCCACCTGATCAGCCGCCGAAATGGCGTTTGTCTGCGCCGCCACATGCGGCCATACACGCACTTTCGGATGTATCCAGAACGGGTGCTCATCCGGCAGCGGTTCAACCGCGAACACATCCAGCGCGGCCCCACCAAGCCGGCCCGAATCTAGCGCCGCCAGCAGATCATCATCCACCACCTGCGGGCCGCGCCCACCATTGATGATGAAGGCACCCGGTGCCAGCCGGTCGAAAAACCCGGCATTCATGATGCCGGTCGTCTGCGGCGTCAGTGGCAGCACCGAGACGACAATATCAAGGCCGTCAGCGAATGCGTCGAGCTGGTCCATACCGACGAAAACCTCCACCCCGTCGATCTGTTTTGGTGATCTGGCAAAGCCACGCACGGCGAATCCCAGCGCCGCGAACCGCCGCGCGATCACGGTGCCGATGGCCCCGACGCCAAGGATGCCGACACGCGCGCCGGTGGCCGGGCGCTGCGGCAGTGAGTGCCAGTGCCGCGCCGCCTGCTGCGCGCGGTAGGCGGCCCCATCACGCCAGAAATCCAGCGCGTTCAGGATCGCCCAGTGGCTGAGCGCATTGGCCATATCGGGGTCGATCAGCCGGACCAGCGGGATGTCGCGCGGCACGGTGCTGTCGCGCATCATATGATCGACGCCCTGGCCCTGCATGATGATGCCGCGCAGATCCGTGCAGCTGGCAAAGGCGTGCGGCGGCGGCGCCCAGACAAGCGCCACGTCACTTGCCGCGCCGGCCTCGCTCAGCAATTCATGGATCTTGAAGGCCGGAAGCCTGGTGGCAAGCGATGCTTCCCATTTGGCGATATCGCGGGCATGCCCGTAGAAGCCGATCCGGATCATCGCGCCCTCCCTGTCAGCCCTCGCCCCTTACGATGGCAAGCGCCTCGGCATGAAGCGCTGGCGTCGCCGCGGCAAGAAGGCTTGTCGTCTCGCGCATCGATACCGGCGCGCCGGTCTTGTCGGTGACAATGCCGCCGGCGGCGCGGATCACCTGCACCACGCCCATGATGTCATGCGTCGCCAGCCCGTCTTCCAGAACCAGATCGAGGTGACCGGCGGCCAGCAGTGCGTAATTGTGGCAGTCCCCGCCATAGCTGTTGGTCGCCGCCACGGCACTGAGCCTGTTGAAGGCATCAAGACTGTCGGCAAGCAGCGCTTCCGGCGCGGTGGTGCCAAGCCGCGCATTGCGAATCGTGCTGACCGTGCTGGTGCTGATGGCGGTGCCGTTCAGCGTCGCCACATCGCCAACCGCAACATAGGTTTCATCAAGCAT
>CBFHRT010000044.1:0-14272 GCA_965658285.1 Puniceispirillaceae bacterium (SeqCode)
TTTCCCGGCCTTCCTGCCTACAATCTTTCTGTTTACAATGAAATCGCCCTGTCGCAGCCCTTGCCGTCAGGGCGCGCCATGTGAGGCGCGCGTGACAAGAAAGTTATGGTGGCTGGCCTGGCATCCCTAAACATGAAGATTCGCTTCACATCTGTGCTGTTTGCCGTTGCGTTATACATACAGCCGGCGCTGGCTGACGAGGCCGCCATCAGGATCGACCGCACCGAGGTCACGATAGCCGCCTTTGCTGACTATGTTGCGGCGACAGGCACTGTCACAAAGGCCGAAATATCCGGCGGCATGGTGTATGAGGCAGGCTGGACCAGCAAGCCCGGATGGAATTGGCGCACCCCATATGGTGTTGCCGGTCTCCCCGCCGAGCCCGCCGTGCATATCACCTATGACGAGGCGGCGGCCTATTGTGCCTGGCGTGGTGCACGTCTGCCGACCCGCGATGAATGGATCACCCACGCCTATACAGAATTTCGCGCCACCCCGCCGTCACCGTTGGTTAAAGGCAGGACCTATCCCTACCCGACAGGTGACACGCCTGAAGGGGCGAATTGCCTCGGTGATTGTGGCAATGTCACAGGCAATCCGGCCGGCAAGGCGGATTATGCCGATAAATTGATGCGCGGGCACGGCCATGCCGTGGCTGGCAGCACCGTCGCCGGGGTGAACGGCCTCTATGATATGGGCGCGAATGTCTGGGAATGGGCGACCTCGGGAAATGGCCGAAAACAGGCGACGATGGGCGGCTCCTGGTGGTATGGCAAAGCCCAGATGAAAGCCGATTACGGGGCCACCAAGCCACGTGATATGGCGGTTGTCTATATCGGTTTTCGCTGCATTAGGGATGATTGAGAGATGTTTCTGACCAGGGTTTTCCCGCTGCCTGTTGTTGCCGCGATCGTCTGTCTCGTATGTGGTGCTTACGCCAATGCCGAGCCGGCAGACATGTCCCTGCAGCTCACCTATGAGGTTGAATGGGGTGACGTTGATGTCGCCACAGCGACGGCGGACTGGGTTTTTACAGACGACAGCTTTGCGCTGACGGCCACCTCCAGAACCGTCGGCGTGACGGATGCTTTCAGAAAATACAGAGGCAGGACAGAGCTTTCGGGCCGCATCGAGAAAGGTGGCTATATACCGGACAGGCTTTTCATTTCCGGCGTCTCGCGCCGCCTTACAAGAGAAGCCTCGACGCGCTGGCAGCAGGGTGTCGGTGCCATTGTTACCAACCGACAGCCGGCGCTGGATATGACAAAGGTCTTCCCGCTGAGCGAAGAGGCGATGGCTGGTGCCATTGACCCGTTCAGCGCCATGCTGAATGCCCTGGCAAGGCTTCGCGAAACCGGCTCCTGTCAGGGGGAGGGCGCGGTGCGCATTTATGATGGTCTGCGGACATCGGAATTGACACTCCACGACCTTGGCCGGACGCGCCTGACGAGCGACCGTCCATTTGCCTATGAGGGCGAGGCCAGGCTATGCGGGTTTGTCAGTGAACCAACGGGTGGTCATCGACGCGATTCCCGCTGGCATAAGAAAGAGAAAAAGCCTGAGGACATCAAGGTGTTTGTTGCCGAAATCCGGCCTGACCTGTTGATCCCGGTCAGGATCGAGGCAAGGACCTTCCTTGGCACGATTATTACCAGGCTGGTGGTGCCGGACTTGAAGCTGTCGGCTTTATAGCTGCGCGGTCGAAAATGCGCCGCCCGGCAGAGGGAGGAGTGCCGGGCGGCGCGGCGGACGGCGATGGAGGGGCACCGTCCGGATGAAAGTCTGTTTGGCGTTGCCGCCGACGCGCAGATTCTATGCGGTGCCGTTGCTGCTGGCCGACCGGCTGCTGCGCGTTTCCCGCTCCGTCGTCCTGCCGGTATCACGCTGCCCGACATGACCGGTATCGATGTTGAGTGCGCCAACGATTATCGGCGCCACATCAGAGACGATGGTGTTGACGCCCATGCTTGCATTGAGCCCTGTCACCTCACTGGGAAATGTGGGGCCTGACCGGTCAGCTGTGCTGGCAAGGGCGCCGGCGCTCAGTGTGCCGGTGGCAAGAGCCAGGCCGGCTGCAGTCAGGAGGGATGTTGTTACGATCTTGTTCATGGCCCGTTCACTTTCATTAGGAAAAGCTGATGAACCGAAGATGCGGCCTGAATAGTTAATAAAACGCTAATGCACGATCACATCGGAGTTACAGATTAAAATAATTTAGATTTTGCTTAATTTTCAGACCTGAACCGCGTTTATCCGGGCGCTCAGGCTTCTTGTGGGAAGCAAACAGGCCGCAGAACCTGATATAGAACCGTTACCTTTGTCTGAAGCTTGTCTAAAGCCGGGATGGCCTGACGGGCGCGGTGATTGTCGCTGTTCGAAATTTGCCCGGACCTTGTACCGCGTCTCACAAGACAACCACCCGCCACAACTGGCGGCCCGGACGCGGTCTTGTCTCCCGCCCCCGGAAACTGGTATACCAAATACAGAAAGAGACGGCGCAGAGCATAGCGCACGCCATGAACCGGGGGACGTCACATGGTTACCATCAAGTCAATTCGCGCGCGGGTGTGGAACTGGAAGGGGCCGACCGTGCCGCCGCAGGGGAATTTCTGCACCAATGCCTCGGACATTCTGGGTGACCGCGGCGATGCCATGCAGTCCTTTCGTTTTCACCAGTGGCTGACCTGCGAGGTCGAGGCCAGTGACGGCACCATAGGGATTGGCAATGCGGCGCTGGCACCGTCGCTGGTGAAACGCGCCATCGATGAATTCTACGCGCCGATGGTGATCGGCCAGGACCCCTTCGACTATGCCTATCTGTGGGAGAAGATGTATCGCCGCACGCATGCCTGGGGACGCAAGGGCGTCGGCATGGTGGCGATCTCGGCGATTGATATCGGCATCTGGGACCTGATGGGCAAGCTTGCCGGCAAGCCGGTTTTCAAGCTTCTTGGCGGGCGCACCAAGGAGCGCATCCCCTGCTATTACTCGAAACTCTATGCCGGGCCGGTCGCGGCGATGCAGGCCGAGGCCGAGGCGGCGATGAAGAACGGCTATACCGGCTTCAAGACGCGCTTTGGCTATGGGCCGCGCGACGGCATGGCCGGCATGCGCGAGAATATCAAGCGTGTCGAGGCGGTGCGCGAGGTCATCGGCTGGGACCGCGATATCATGCTGGAGGCCTATATGGGCTGGAATCTCGACTATACCCGCCGGATGATCCCGAAGCTGGAGAAGTTCGAGCCGCGCTGGCTGGAGGAGCCGGTGATCGCCGATGACCTGAGGGGTTATGCCGAACTGAACCGTGGGCCGATCCCGATTTCCGGCGGCGAACATGAATATTCGCTTCTCGGCTGTGCGCAGCTGCTGCAGGAAAAAGCGGTGTCGGTGCTGCAATATGACACCAACCGGGTTGGCGGTATCACCGCCGCGCAGAAGATCAACGCGGTGGCGGAGGCGCATCAGATCCCGGTCATTCCGCATGCCGGCCAGATGCATAATTACCATCTGACGATGGCCAATATGAACTGCCCCATTGCGGAATATTTCCCGGTCTTCGATGTCGAGGTCGGCAACGAGCTGTTCTATTATATCTTCGAAGGCGACCCGGATGCCGAAGATGGCTATCTGCAGCTTGATGATGATCTGCCGGGTCTCGGCATCAGCATCACCGACAGGCATCTCGAACATTTCGAGATCGAGGAATAGCGGTATGATCGCCGCGCCGGCCAGGAGCGTACGGTGAGCGGCGCATGGTGAGCGGCGACAGCAATATGCGGGCCGGTGACGGGGGGTTGACCAACCTGCCGCTGGGCGTTTCGGTGGCGCTTGGCGAAATCACCATGATGGTGGTGGTCTCGGCGCTGGTGAAGCTTGTCTCGGACGATATCGCGACAACCACCATCCTGCTGTTCCGCTATGCGCTCTGTCTGCCGCTGTTGCTGGTAACGGCGGTATGGCAGCGTGGCAGGTCGGCGCTCAGCATCACCAAACCGCGCACCCTGTCGCTTCGCATCGCCACCGGACTGATCAGCCTTGCCTGTTTCTACGCGGCGCTCGATTTGATGCCGCTGTCGCTTGTCACTGTGCTGTTCCAGACGCTGACGCTGTTTGTCACGCTGCTGGCCCCGATGATGCTTGGCGAGCGCGTCGGGTGGCGGCGCTGGACGGCGGTCATCGCCGGCTTTGGCGGCACCATGCTGTTGCTCAATCCGGCCGCCGGCGGATGGACTCTGACAGGTGTTCTTCTTGGCCTCGGATCGCCCTTCTTCGGGGCGCTGATGATGATCACGCTGCGCCGGCTTGGCCGGCATGACAGCCCGGCATCAACCGCCGTCTGGCATAATGGCATGGGCGCCATCATTTTTGCGGTGATCGTGATGGTGGCCGACGCGCCATTGCCGACCGGCGGGGCGGATCTGACATTGCTGATCGCCATCGGGGTGCTGTCGAGCTTCCAGCAATTCGGCCTCGCCTTCAGCCACAAGCTGGTCCCCGCAAGCATCCTGGCGCCGCTTCACTATCTGTCGATACCGATGGGGATCGGCGCCGGCATCATGCTGTTTGGCGAGGTGCTGACGCTGGAAATCATTGTCGGCAGCGCCATCATCATCGCCTCGTCGATCTTCATCCTGCGGCGCGAGCGCCAGCTTCGCGAGGCTGGCCAGAGGTGATCATGACCGGGTCGTGACCGCATAGCATCGTGACCCTATGACAAGGCCTCAGCTGAACAGCCCGTCATGCGTCTTGCGAAGCTCGGCCTTCTGGACCTTGCCCATGCTGTTGCGCGGCAGGGCGTCGACAAAGATGACCGATTTCGGCTGCTTGAATTTCGCCAGCTGCGTCGCCAGCGCGGTCTCGATGGTGCCGGCCTCAAGCGCCATGTCCTCGCGAACAACAACAGCGACGACGGCCTCGCCGAAATCGCGATGCGGCACCCCGATGACGGCGCTTTCCAGCACCCCGTCAATGGCGTCGATCAACCCCTCGACCTCCTTTGGATAGACGTTCAGCCCGCCGGAGATGATCAGGTCCTTGTCGCGCCCGACGATGCTGACATAGCCGTCACCATCGCGCACGGCCATGTCGCCGGTGATGAAGAACCCGTCATCGCGGAAGGATTCCGCCGTTTTCTCCTCCATCTCCCAATAGCCGAGAAAGACATTGTCGCCGCGCAGCTCGATGATCCCGATCTCGCCATCGGCAAGTTCGGCGCCGCTTGTCGCATCGGCGATCCGCAGCTCGACCCCCGGCAGTGGAAAGCCGACCGTGCCGGCGCGCCGGTCGCCCTCATAGGGGTTCGAGGTACACATATTGGTCTCGGTCATGCCGTACCGTTCGAGGATGGCCTTGCCGGTGCGCTCCTCGAACTGCCGGTGCGTCTCGGCAAGAAGCGGCGCCGACCCGGAGATGAAGAGCCGCATATGCGCGCTCGCCGCGCCGGTGAAACCGTCATGGTCGAGAAGCCGCGTATAGAAGGTCGGCACACCCATCATCGTTGTGGCTGTCGGCATCCAGTGCAGCGCGGTATCGGCCGAGAATTTCGGCAGGAAGATCATCGAGCCGCCAACCATCGCCAGCAGGTTGCTGGCAACGAACAGACCGTGCGTGTGATAGATCGGCAGCATGTGAAGCAGCACATCATCGGCACTGAAGCACCAATAATCGCGGAGCACCGCCGCGTTCGACAAAAGATTGCGATGGCAGAGTTTCGCGCCTTTCGAGCGGCCTGTTGTGCCGGAGGTATAGAGGATGGCGGCCAGATCCTCCGCGCCGCGCGGCACGGCGGTAAATTCCGGTGGATGCTGCGCCGCTGCCTCGGCAAGGCTGCCAGTTTCATCGGCGTTGAGGGTGAACAGGCGCGCCCCACCGCGCGCGGCAAGCGGCGTGACGGCATCGGCGGCAGCAGTCGCGGCAACGACGATCCGCGGCTTGGCATCGCCAAGGAAATAGTCAAGCTCGGCGGCGGTATAGCCGGTATTCAGCGGCAGATAGACACCGCCTGCCTTGACCGTGGCCGCATAGAGCGCCAGCAGCATCACTGATTTGTCGGCCTGCACAGCGACGCGGTCGCCGGGGGCCAGCCCCTCGGCAACAAGAAGCCCGGCAAGCCTGTCGGTGAGTGCGGTAAAGTCGGCAAAACTCACCTCTCCAGCGTCGGTATAGAGAAAGGTCTTGCTGCTGGTGGCGTGCTGTCCAAAGACGCCGTCATAGAGATGGTTGGTCATGGCTACGATCCTGTTTTGAATGGCCCGGCGTTACGCCGGAAGCGGGGGTCAGGTCAAGTCGAAACGGGTATAGAGTTCGGCCGGCGCCTCATGCGCCGCCATTTCGGCGCGGATCAGCCCGCACATCCGGGTCTCCAGCCCGGCATCACGAAACGGCGTGGTCTGGCCGGGGTCGGCGGCAAGGTCATAAAGCACCGTCTTCATGTCGGCAAACCCGCCCTGTCGCGGCGATCGCTTGGCGTCGGGGCGGGCCGGCAGGCGCAGCACCGGGGCGCCGCTGGTGAAATCGAACCCGCGATGCAGCGTTGCCGGGGCCAGCTCCTCGGTGGTGAAGAGGCTGCGATTATGCGCCGGCATCAGCGTGTATTCGAACAGATCATGGCTTTCCATTTTTTCCGGATAGCGGAAATAGGTATGCTGGCCGTCGGTGGCGTTGATCGCCCCGCCGAAAATTCCATAAAGCGCGACATCACGGATTTTCGTCTCCCGCCCGTCAAGAAGCGCCAGCAGCGAGCGCCCTCGCACATGTGGCCCCGGCGTCTGGCCATGAAGCGCCAGCAGCGTTGGCATCAGGTCAATGGTCTGGGTCAGCGCGTCAATGCGCTGTCCGCCGGGGTGGTCCGGGTGGTGGATCATCAGCGGGATGTGCGCCACCTCATTATAGAAGGGCATCCTGTTCTTCGCCCACCAGTCATGTTCCGACAACAGGAACCCGTGATCGGTGGTCAGGATGATGGCGGTATCATCCCACCCGTCAGTGTCATCAAGATGGTCCAGAAGCCGGCCAAGCTGGTCATCACAAAGCCGCACAAGCGCCGCATAATTGGCGCGTAGCTCGGCAATTTCGGCCGGGGTTTCGTCGACCTGCTTGTAGCGTGGCCAGTCAAGGACTGGCCCCTCATAGCCGGTATCCCCGTCGCGATACCCTTGCGGCGCGTGGAAGGGCTCGTGCGGATCGAAGGTTTCCATCTGCAACAGCCAGTTGTCGGATCCGCCATTCTCTTCAAGGAAGGCGATGGCGGAATCAACGCATCGCACGACCGGGAAATCGCCGACATCCTTGATCCGCGTGCGGTTGATCATGCCCTGAAGGCGGTGCCCGTCGCGGTGATCCTCGAACTGCAGCGGATGATACTGCGCGCGGAATCTGTCGAGTGGCGGTGCCACCATCGCCGCCCACGGGTCGGATTCCTGGCCGCGGATGAACTCCCAGCTGGCATAGCGCGTGTGATAGGTGGCGCCGCCATCCTCGAAATAATGATAATGATCCGACACCAGATGGCTGTAGGTGCCGGCCCGTTTCAGCTGGGCTGCGAAACTGTCATCGAAAGGCTCCAGCGGGCCCCAGCTGCGATGCAGGAAATTCAGCCGCCCGGTTTGCATGTCACGCCGCGCCGGCATGCAGGGAAGCGAGCCGGCAAAATGCGAATCAAAGATTGTCGATCGCGCCGCCAGACGGTCGAAATTCGGCGTCGGGATGCTGCCGCCATAAGCCCCGAGCGCCGACCGGTTCAGGCTGTCGAATAACAGGAACAGGGTCTTCATGACCGGTCAGCACACTCCCCTCGGTGCCAGTGGCTGTGGCTGATCATCGCGCCGGCACGCCGTTGGCAAGTTTTGAATTGACTTCAAAAAGGCTATCGTCTTCTAATTTGGTATACAATATTTTTCCAGTGTTGATGGGCTGTTATACCCTGACAACACGCCCAAGTGACGAGTTTGAGATGCCTTTCCAACCTGCCAGCGATATCCTGTCCGACTATACCGTGCTTGATCTGACACGGGTGCGGTCGGGCCCGACCTGCGTTCGTCAGCTCGCCGACTGGGGTGCCAATGTCATCAAGATCGAAAACCCGGACACTGCCGGCTCGGACATGGGCGGGTCACGTCAGGGCTCGGACTTCCAGAACCTGCATCGCAACAAACGCTCGATGATCCTCAATCTGAAGGACCCCGACGGCGTGGCGGTCTTCAAGAAGATGGCGGCCACCGCCGATGTTGTGGTGGAGAATTACCGCCCCGATGTGAAATTCCGCCTCGGCATCGATTATGAAACACTGCGCGCGATCAATCCGCGCCTTGTCTATGCCTCGATCTCTGGTTTTGGTCAGGACGGGCCGCTGGCCGGGCGGCCAGGATTCGACCAGATTGCCCAGGGTATGGGCGGTCTGATGTCGATCACCGGTGCGCCGGGGGAAGGTCCGATGCGGGTCGGCATTCCGATCGCCGACCTGACGGCTGGCGGCTTTGCCGCGCAGGGTGTGTTGCTGGCGCTTCTTGGCCGAGAGAAAACCGGCGAGGGGCAATGGGTGCAGACCTCGTTGTTGCAGGCGCAGATCGCGATGCTGGATTTCCAGGCGGCGCGCTGGCTGATGGATGGCGATGTGCCGGGGCAGGCCGGCAATGATCACCCGACCTCGATCCCGACCGGCGTATTCACAACCTCTGACGGCTATATCAACATCGCCTGCGCCGGCCAGCATATCTGGCTTCGCCTGAAGGAAGAGCTGGCGGATGCGCGGATGGACCATGAGGATTACGCCGACCAGCCAACGCGCAGCAAAAACCGTGTCGCGCTGAACGCCATCATCAATGAGAATACGTCGCAGAAAAGCACCGATTACTGGGTGGCGCGGCTTGCCGAAATCGGCGTTCCCTGTGGCGAGATCAACAATGTCCAGCAGGTGTTCGAGAATCCGCAGGTCCAGCATCTGGGCATGGCGCGCGATGTCGACAGCCAGGAACGCGGCCCCTCGCAGATTGTCGGCCAGCCGATCAAGATGAGCCGCTCGCAGGCGGAGATTCGCCGGCCACCGCCAACAAAGGGCCAGCATACCGCCGAAATCCTTGCCGAATACGGCTATTCGGACGAAGACATCAACGGCTTTGCGTCGCGGGGAATCACATGAAATTTGACCAGCTTACACCGCATGCCGATGGCAAGCTTCTGACCGGGATTGTCGAGCGTGTCGGCCATGTCGTGATCAACAATCCGGAACGCCACAATGCCATCTCGCTGGCCATGTACCGTGCCGGCGCCGAAGAAGTGGCGCGCATGGCCGCCGATCCCGAGGCGCGCCTTCTGGTGATTCGCGGGGCGGGTGGCAAGGCCTTTGCCTCCGGCGCGGACATCTCGAAATTCGAGAAGGAACGTTCCAGCGCTGAGGATGTCGAGATCTACGCGCAGGCCAGCAAGGCGTTCTATGACGCGGTCTTCACATTTCCGAAGCCGACGGTCGCGGTGATCCAGGGCTATTGTATCGGTGGCGGGATGGGACTTGCCGTCGCCTGTGATCTGCGGCTGTGCGAGGATAAGAGCCGCTTTGCCGTGCCAGCCGCAAAGCTTGGCGTCGGTTATGGCTATGACGGGATCAGGCGGCTGGCGAACCTTGTCGGCCCGTCGATGGTGAAGGAAATCTTCTTCACGGCGCGCCAGTTCAGCGCCGCCGAGGCCTATGAGATGGGGCTCGTCAACCGGGTGTTGGCGCCGCAGATGCTGACCGCCTATGCCGATGACTATGCCAAGCGGATCAGCGAAAACGCGCCGCTGACAATCGAATCGGTGAAGGCCATCACACAGTCGCTGCAGCTTGACGAGGCGGATCGCGACCTTGATGCGCTGGCTGCGCTGGTTAAGGGCTGCTTTGACAGTGAGGATTATATTGAAGGCCGGCGCGCGTTCATGGAGAAGCGAAAGCCGAAATTCACGGGAAAATGACATCGCCGGAATCGGGACACTGGCAGCAGACCTGGGGGAGGACGTTTTGACCAGCATGACATTGAAAGACAGGATAGGCATCGATCTTGGCCGCCGGCTGCCACTCGAAGATGGCATTCGCTGGGCGGCACAGAATGATGTCCGAATCATCGACGCGCAGACCGACATCGCGCCGAACGCGCTCGAGACGTTTGATGATGCCCGCTGCGGGACGGTGCGTGATCTGCTTGCCGAGACCGGGATCAGCTTCGGGCTGCATACCTTGTCGGGCGTGAATGTTGCCGAAATCTCGCCGTTCTGCCGCGATGCCGTCGACAATTATATGAAGGCCTATATCGATCTGGCGCCCAGACTTGGCGCGAAATGGATTGTTGTCCATGGCGGCTATCATTTCACCGCCTGCCGCAAGATCAGGATGCAGGCGGCGATCGACAGGCTGCGCCGGATCGGCGATTACGCGGCCGAGAAGGGCGTCCTGCTGCTGCTGGAAAATCTGAACTGGGAACCTGTTCTGGCCGAGGTCAACTACATGCCTGTCACACCGGCGGAATGCATGCATTTCTTCCGCGAGATCGACAGCCCGTCAGTGCGCTGGTCCTTTACCGCGAATCACGCGCATTTCCTGCCCGGGGTGGGGATCGCCAATTTCATCGACGCGATGGATTTCAGCCTGTGCCACGAGGTTCGGCTTGCCGACAATAACGGGTCGTATGAGATCCACCAGCAACCTGGCGATGGCACGATCGATTTCGGCGCCATGTTCACCAAGATCGAGGGCATGGGCTATACCGGCCATTACACGAATGGTTTTGGATCAATCGACGACATGCTGGCCGGCCGCGACTACATGGTCGCCCGTGCCCGTGAGGCCGGCCTTGCCGTCGATTAGCCCGCATCGATCAGCCGGCATCCATCAGCCGGCATCCATTGCCAGCTATCAGGGCGATGCGCCAGATGAGGGTGATGTGGCATTATTGAACATTGTCTCACCTCGGGATTTGGTATACCGTATTTCGAGGCTAGCGGTTTTTTCCGCGCAATGGCAGCAGTCACCACCGTCAGGTGTGGCGTCGTCATAGCCGGGAAAAATGTGACCAGATCAAAAACTGGTCCAGCACAAGAAAGATCTTTTGGAGCAAACTTCTGGGAGGAACCAATGCTCAGCACTAAGAAAATTCTGTCGGTCGGCGTCGGCATCGCGTCGATGGCCGGCGTTATGGCCATGTCGTCGGCACCTGTTGTCGCCGCCGAAGGCACAATCGAGGTGGTTACCCACGCCGGTGCCGGTGGTGGTACCGACGTCAATTCGCGGATGATGATGATCCGCACGCGCCGTGAGTTGAAGCAGGACATGGTTGTTGTCAACAAGCGTGGCGGCGGCGGTGCGGCCGCGATGCAGTATTTCAACAGTCGTCCGGCCGATGGCAACACGGTTCTGACCTTCACCGTCGGTCACGCCATTTCCATGGCGAAGGGCATGACCGACCTGCGTGTCGAGGACATGGCACCGGTCGCGCGTGGTACCAACGACCCGCAGATCCTGATGGTCAACTGCAAGACCAGCCCCTACAAGACGCCTGAGGATTTCGTTGCCGGCATGAAGAATGGCGATGCGATGAAGTTCGGTGGCACCTCGTCGGGCACCATCGACCATCTGACCGTCTTCCTGTGGGCAAAGCGCCTTGGCGTCGACATGCCGACCTACATCCCGTTCGGTGGTGGCGGTGAGCTTGCCACCCAGGTTGTTGCCGGTGCGGTGGATGTTGGCACGCTGAACCTGTCCGAGGCTTCGGCCCCGATCGAGGCTGGCGATCTCTGCCCGCTGGTGATCCTTGGCGAGAACCGCATGGACCCGATCCCGGCTGCCAAGACTGCCAAGGAAATGGGCATTGACCTTGTCCTGTCCACGACCCGCGGCTTCGTTACTCATGCCGGTGTGTCCGAGGAGCGTCGTGCCGAGCTTGAGGCCGCTATGATGAAGGCGATGGACCACTCGCTGTATCAGGCTTATCTGATGAATTCCGGCCTCGACAATACATCGCCGATGGGCTCCGAGGCCTGGGGCAAGCAGATCTCGATGATGGTCAATGAATTCGGTCCCGCGCTCAAGGAAATGGGCCTGATCGAATAGGAAGTCTTTCCTGAACGGGCCGGTGGGCGGCGCATGCCGTGTCGCCCACCGGTGATTGCTGGGGGACCGTTCCGATGCGACCTTTGATTATTCCGGGTATCCTTACCGCTTTTTCGGTGGTGGTCATCTATCTGGCCTTGCAGCTGAAACTGTCGCCGCCGATGATTGTCGGGCACAGCATGCAGCCGCGCTCTTTCCCGATCTTCCTGATGGTGATCAACCTGATCCTGATTGGCGTTCTGGCCTGGGAGTGCATGCGCAACCCGCCAAAGCCGGTCGAGCTTGAGGGGATCACGACCTGGGTCAGCATCGCGACCTTCGCCGCCTTTTATTTTCTGACGACCTATACGGATTTCTTCATCGCCATCGCGGTGGTGATGTTCATTCTTTCGACAAGCTGGGGCGAAAGGCGGCTTCATGTTGCCGCCCTGATTTCGGTCACCGTGCCGCTGACCCTGTTCCTGCTGTTCGATGAAGTTCTGAAGATCAGGTTCCCGCGCGGACTGATCACCAACTGGTATTACGGCTAAGGGGAAACGGCAGGATGTTGGAAGCGGTTTCCGCAATGGCCTCGGTGATGGGGGATCCGTATCTTCTGGGTCTCATCACCGTCACCACAATTCTCGGCATTGTCATCGGCGTGCTGCCTGGCCTTGGTGCCACCACCGGCGCGGCGCTGCTGCTGCCATTCACCCTGACAATGGACCCCGTTCACGCCATCGCGGTGCTGGCGACGCTTTATGTGTCGGCGACCTTTGCCGGGTCGATAACCGCCATTCTGATCAACACGCCGGGGACCTCGGCTGCCGCCGCGACGACCTTTGACGGGTTCCCGCTGGCGCAGCGCGGCGAGGCCGGCAGGGCGCTTGGTGTTGCCGTTGTGTCCAGCACCATCGGCGGCATTTTCTCGATCCTCGTGCTGTGCCTGGCGGCGCCCATGCTTGCCAAGGTGGCGTATGAATTCCGGCCGCCGGAATATTTCGCACTGACAATTTTCGGCCTGTCGATGCTTGCCAGTGTCGGCGCCGGCGGTGCGGTGAAGAATTTGATTGGCGGTATCTTCGGCGTCTGGCTTGCCACCATCGGAGCCGAGCGGGTGACCTCGATCGAGCGTTTCATGTTTGGCAATTACGAGCTGTATGAGGGCCTGTCCTTCGTACCGGTGATGATCGGCCTGTTCGCCATCTCCGAACTTCTGGTGCAGTCGAAACACGCCCACCGTGTTGCCGACATGGTAACGTTGAAGGCGGTGAAACTGCCAAGCCGCGAGGATTACAAGCGGATCTGGAGGACCATTGCGCGGTCGTCCGGAATCGGCACCTTCATCGGCATCCTGCCTGCCGAAGGCGCGACGGTGGCGTCGATGATCGGTTATTCCGAGGCGCGCCGCTGGTCGAAAAATCGCGAGGAGTTCGGCAAGGGCTCGGTTGAGGGCATTGCCGGTGCCGAGGCGGCGAACAACGCTGCCACCGGCGGGGCGATGGTGCCGACGATGGTGCTTGGCATCCCGGGAAGCGGCACCACTGCGATCATCCTTGTCGGGCTGATGGTGCATGGGTTGCGCCCCGGCCCCTATCTGTTCACCGAACAGGTTGAATCGGTCTATCAGATTTTCGGCTCGATGCTTGTTGCCAACATCATCTTCCTTATCATGGGTCTGTATGCGGCAAAGCTGTTCGCCCGCATCTCGCTGATCCCGACGGCGATTCTCTGGCCGATTGTGTTCGCCCTGTCAGTGATTGGCGCCTATGCGTTGAGCGCCTCGCTACTCGATGTCTGGATCGCGCTGATCTTCGGTGTCGTCGGCTTCTTCGCCCGCCGTCACGGGTTCTCGGTGGCGCCGATTGCCGTCGGACTGATCCTTGGCCATATGGTCGAGGTCAATCTGCAGAACTCGCTGAAGATGTTTGACGGTGCCTGGTGGATGATCCTGACCCAGCCATTGGCCCTGCTGTTCCTGGTGCTGGCCTTCCTCGGCCTGTTCGGCTCGCAGATCGTGAAGCTGATCACAAGGGGTGGCCGCGCATCCTGACTTTCAGGGTGCTGCTGATTACATGCCAGAATCAGGTCGGCCGGCCTGTCAGGTCAGAGACTCTGTCAGGTCAGAGACCCTGTCAGGTCAGAGACTCTGTCAGATCAGATAAGGTGGGCCTGCAGCCGTTCGCGGTTCAATGCGAAACCAAGTCCCGGCGCATC
>CBFHRT010000045.1:0-14223 GCA_965658285.1 Puniceispirillaceae bacterium (SeqCode)
TGAATATGCGCTGCCGGACATCGCCCTGATCGATATGGGGGATTTCGTCGGTGGCATGCTGAAATATATGCGCCGGCACCCGGTTCCCAACCTGTCGATCCTTGGTGGGTTCGGCAAGATGGTGAAACTGGCACAGGGCGCGAGGGACCTGCATTCCGCCCGATCGCAGGTTGATTTCGCCGCGCTTGCCGAGATGGCGGCCCCGTTCGGATTCGAACATGACCGGGTTGCCGGTGCCAATTCGGTGCTGGAGGTCTCGGAGATGGCAACCGATGCGCAGCGCGGGCAGCTTGCCACCGCGGTGGCAACGGCGGCACGCGATACCGCGCTGGCGCAGCTTCGCGATGCGCCAACACAGATCGAGGTGGTGATCATCGGCCGCGATGGCGCGCTTCTTGGCCGCGCGGGCTCGCTTGACGTCAAGAACGGCGAGAAATGAGCAGAGCATTGAAAACACTTGTTCTTGCCGGCACGGCAGAAGGTCGTGCGGTGATTGACGGTCTGATCGTGGATGGACGGTTTGATGTCACGGCCTCGCTTGCCGGGGCAACGCCGAACCCGGCAACCCTTCCAGTGCCGACGGTGACGGGCGGGTTTGGCGGCGCCGACGGTCTGGCCAGCTGGTGCCGTGACCACAACATCGATCTTATTGTCGATGCCACGCATCCCTTTGCCCGGCAGATCAGCCGCAATGCACGCCTCGCGGCTGCCACGGCGGGGGTTCCTCTGCTGCGGTTCGAGCGCCCGCCCTGGCACCCTGCGCCGGGGGATGACTGGCGCAGCTTTGCAAGCTGGCAGGAGATGGCGGATGCCATCCCGGCGGGTAGCCGGGTTTTTCTGGCCGGCGGCACGCAATCCATCGAGATTTTCACGCAGCGGCGCGATATCACGCTGCTGGCGCGGGCGCTGAATGTCGAAGGCCGCACCGGTCCGCCGAATGTCACCTTTATCAACGCCATGCCGGCAACCGGCGTCGCGGCCGAGCGCGCACAATTTGCCGAGGCCGGGATCTCGCTCCTGTGCTGCAAGAATTCAGGTGGCGATGCGAGTTTCGCCAAGATCGCGGCGGCGCGTGAGCTGGGCCTGCCTGTCTGGTTGCTGGCGCGCCATAGCGATCAAGCTGATGCGGGGCAGCGGCAACCGCAACAGCAACAGCAACAGCAACAGGGGTCGCCAGAGATCTATGACAGTGTCGAGGCGGTGATCGCGGCGGCCTGTTTGCGGGCGGACCGGCAAAGTGCCAAGTGACGCCGCGGGGCATTCCGTGCCAAGATGCGGCAAATGTTTTTCATTCCTGATGACGGCCATTGCAGGAGGCCAGCATGACATCCTTCGAGAATTTCGAGCTGACGCGTGACGCGGCTGGTATTGCCTGGCTGACGATCGATGTAAAGGGGCGGTCGGCAAATGTCCTGTCGCATGCGGTGATGGCTGAACTGATCACGATTGTCGACAGTCTGGCGGCGAATCCGCCAGAAGGGTTTGTCTTCAGGTCCGGCAAGCCGCGCGGCTTTATCTTTGGTGCCGACATCAATGAATTTGCCAGCCTCGAGACGCGCGAGGCGGTCGAATCGCATATTGCCGAGGTTCTGGACTGCTTTCAAACAATCGAGGATATGGACTGCCCGAGCGTGATCCTGATTGACGGCATCTGCGTCGGGGGCGGGCTGGAACTGGCGCTGGCCTTCGACCGCATCATTGCCATTGATGATGCGGTCTGTCAGGTCGGGTTTCCGGAAATCAATCTTGGTCTTCTTCCCGGTTATGGCGGGTCTGCGAGGGCCTGTGAGAGGATGGGACCGGAAGGCGCCCTGCAGCTTGTCCTTCATGGTCGTCCGCTGAAGGCGCGCGCGGCGCTGGCGGCTGGCGCGGTGGACCATCTTGTCGATGATCGTGACGACCTTGCAGAGGCGGCCCGCGCGGCCGTCGCCGGGACAATCGACCGCGCAACGCCGATAGCGGCGGATGACCTTGCGGCTATGATCGCGGCCGAACGGACGAAGCTGGCAGCCCGGACAAGCCCGCGCAACATGCCGGCGCCATTTGCAATTCTTGATCATTTTTCTGTTGATGATTTGAGCAAAATCAATTTATTGAAGAACGAAACTAAACTGTTTTCTAAACTTATGATGACGCCTGCCTCGGCGGGTCTGCGGCGAACCTTCCAGCTGAATGATGCGGTGAAGAAGGGCGCGCGCGGGGATTCGGGTATCACCCGAATCCATGTCATCGGTGCCGGAACGATGGGCGGTGATATCGCCGCCGTTGCGGCCATGTCGGGTTTCTCGGTCACGTTGCAGGATCTTGATCCGGCCGCCATTGATGGCGCGGTGGCGCGGGCCGGGGTGCTTTATGAAAGACGGCTGAAGGACCCGCAGCGGGTCGCGGACACGCTGGGGCGTCTGCAGGCTGATCCTGATGGCGCGGGGCTGGCCACCGCCGATCTGGTGATCGAGGCCGTGGCCGAGCGTCTTGAGGTCAAGCAGGCTGTCTTCAAGGCCGCCGAGGCGGTGATGAAACCCGATGCCATCATGGCGACAAACACGTCGGCCATTCCGCTGGAGGAGATTGGCAGTGGTCTTGCCGATCCGGGCCGTCTGATCGGCATGCATTTCTTCAACCCGGTGCCGGTGCTGCCGCTTGTCGAGATCGTCTATACGGATGCCAGCCGGCAGGATTTCGTCACCCGTGCGATGCAGGTCTGCGGGGCGATGAAGAAACAGCCGATCAGGTGCAAATCCTCGCCGGGGTTCCTCGTCAATCGGGCGCTTCTTCCCTATATGTTCGGCGCCATCGAGGCGATGCTGGACGGGGCTGACCCTGACAGGCTGGACCAGGCGCTGGTGGCGTTCGGTATGCCGATGGGGCCGATCGAGCTGTGCGATCAGGTCGGGCTCGATGTCTGCCTCGATGCCGGCAGTGTCATCGGGATGTCGAAGACGGCGGCAACAGCGCTGTCCGATCTGATCGAGGCTGGCAAGCTTGGCCGCAAGACGGGCTCCGGGTTCTATGAATGGGATGACAAGAAGGCCATCCGGCCGCGCGGTGACTATCCCGAAGCGGACCTTGATGGCATCGCGGCCGGTCTGCTGGCACCGCTGGTTGCCGAATGCCGTGCCGCGGTGGCGGAAGGGGTGGTGGATTCTGCCGAGATGGCGGACGCGGCCTGTATCTTTGGCGTCGGCTTTCCGGCGTTTCGTGGCGGTCCCCTGTTCTGGGATGAAAGCCGGTCCGTATGACCGTTCTGTCACGTTCCGGCGGTGCGACCGCGGAAATACGCCGCTCGCTCGCCTGGATGGTTCTCAGCTGCCTGTTATTCGCGTTTGTGATGGCGGCGGTGAAGCTGTTCCTGACGGATCTGCCGCCGGTGCAGACTGTCTTTCTTCGCTATATTGTCGGCATCCTCCTGCTGATCCCGCTGGTTGCCGGCACGCTTGACGGGGTTACCGTCGGGGCCAGCTGGAAGATGCTGGTGGCGCGGGCGGTTTGTCATGCGCTGGCGGTGCTGTTCTGGTTCTACAGCATCATGCGGATCCCGCTTGCCGAGGTGAACGCGCTGCTCAATCTTGGTCCGGTCTATGCCACCATTGGCGCCGCCATTTATTTTGGCGAGGGGTTGAAGATGCGGCGGGTGATGGCAATCCTCATTTCCTTCGCCGGCGCGATGGCGATCATCAAGCCAGGTTTTGCCGAGATCAATCTGGGAACGCTTGCGGTGATGCTGACCGCGCCGCTGTTTGCCATATCGGACCTGATCGCGAAATCCCTGAAACAGCACCATGATGACAATGTCATCATCATTGCGCTGTCGGCCGGCATTGCGGTGGCAACGGCGATTCCTGCGGTGCTTGTCTGGCAGCCGATATCCTTGATGAACTGGGTCGGAATTCTGGCCATCGGGGTGTCGGCGACACTAGGCCATGTGACGCTGATGAAATCCTTCCGCGGTCCGATGTGGGCGGCGCAGACAGGCAAATATGTCCAGCTTCTGTTCGTCGTGCTGTTCGGCATTGCCTTGTTTGACGAGATTCCTGTGATGTCGACCATCATAGGCGCGCTGGTGGTTCTTGGCGCGGTGACCTATATCGCCATCCGGGAAAGCCGGAATGCGTGACGGGCAGGCAGCTTGGGCGTGCCCATAATGCAGACATGCGGGTAGTATAGACATGCGGGTAGTATAGACATGGCGTTAGCTTTCAACGATGCTGGCATGCCGTGATTTTGTTGGGTGAAACATTTTGTTGGGTGAAGGATTTTGTCGGGTGAGAGGCGGGGCAGCGTGATGAATTTTTCCAGACCAGACGCGTTGCCGCGATTGATGGTCGCGCCCAATGGTGCCCGCCGCACAAGGGCGGACCACCCGGCGATTCCGGTCACCATTCCGGAAACGGTTGAAACCGCGAAATCATGCGCCGCGGCAGGGGCGCAGGCGATGCACCTTCATGTGCGGGATGCCGAGCAGCGCCACGTGCTGGATGCCGGCATGTATCACGAGGCGCTGGCCGAGCTTGGGGCGGCTGTCCCGGAGATGCATTTCCAGATCACCACCGAGGCGGTCGGGCGCTACAGGCCAGAGGAGATGCGCAGGCTTGCCTATGATGTGATGCCGCCCGGCATTTCCATCGGCGTTCTGGAAATGATGCCTGATCGCCGGCCCGGCCCTGAAGACATCAAACTTTACCGCACGCTGCATGAGGCTGGAACGCGTATCCAGCATCTTGTCTTCTTTCCCGAGGAGGTCGATATCCTTGCCGATCTGATCGACAAGGCCGAGCTGCCGCGTGAGGATTTCTGGTGCCTGTTTGTCATCGGCCACTACACAGGGCGGATCAGCCATCCCGACCTGATCAGGCCGTTCCGCGACCGGATGGCAGCACATTCGCTGGTGCCCGACTGGGCCATCTGCGCCTTTGCCGAAGAAGAGCATGACAGCCTTGTCGAGGCGGTCGCGCAGGGCGGGAAACTGCGAGTGGGATTCGAGAATTCCCTGTTCATGCCAGACGGCAGTATCGCGCCCGACAACGCGGCGCGGGTGGCCGCGGCGAACGCCCTTTTCGATTGATGAATGATCCTGTACCGACCGGTGCGATCCTGTGGGTCGGATGGCGGCATGCTGACAAGGTGAGGACCGATGCCGCAAATTGAAGTGATGAACGCCTCGCCGGTGTTCTTCTGGATGATCTGTTTCGTCTCGGTCACCGCGCTGGCCATTTCCAAATCGGGATTTGGCGGCGCGCTGGGATCACTCAGCATGCCGATCATGCTGTTTGTTCTGCCGCCGAAACTCGCCCTTGGCGTCCTGTTGCCGATCTTCCTGATCACCGACATCTGGGTCGTCTATATCTGGCGCAAGCATGTCCATTGGCGCTTCGTGATCATCATGTGCGTCTTCGGGCTTGCCGGGCAGATGGCCGGCTGGCTGTTGTTCGACTATTTCAGCAACGCGATGTTGCGGGCCGCGGTCGGAACAATCGGTGTCCTGACGGCGGTGAACTATCTGCGGCGTCTGATCTGGCCGCAGACCGAATTGCCCGAAGATATCGCGCGTCGCCTGATGGCGCGTCTCTGGCCACGGGCGGCAGGGTGGTGCGGGATGTCCGGTCTGGCCAGTTTCGTGGCGCTTGCCGGCGGCATACCAGCGCAGGTGTTTCTGCTGCCGCACCGGCTGGCACGGCAGGTTTTTGTCGGCACGATGAGCGTCTATTTTTTCATCATCAATCTGTCGAAACTGCCATTCTACGGGGATCTGGGGCTTTTCAGCGCCGGCAGCCTGAAGATGTCGCTGCTGCTGCTGCCCTGCATTCCGCTGGGTGTCTATTTCGGCAAATGGCTGAATGAGGTTGTTTCGGACAGGTTGTTTTACCATGTCACCTACAGCATCCTGTTCATCATGGGCGTAAAGCTGCTATGGGATGCCGCGACGGTCTGGCCGGCTTAATGTGACCGGTGTAACAAGAGGGAGTATGAGATGAAGAGATGGCGTCATCTTGCTGTGGCCTTCGGTATCCTGCCGGCGCTGGCGCTCTATGTCGGGGCGATGGTCTGGCTGTCGACCTTCATCATCGAAATCCATTTTCTGCTCGACCTTCTGTTTTTCATCGTGGCCGGCCTTGCCTGGATCCCGGCCGCCGGTTCGGTTGTGAAATGGCTGGCGGCGCATGAGGCAAGCTGACGGCGGGACAGGCGAGGTGGTTGCACCATCGTCGCGGCCGCTGCAGGCGGCGCTCGAGACCGCCTCCCTACTGATGCACGAGCATGGTCTTCACGGCTGGACAGTGCGGCTCGACAATGCGCGGCGCCGCGCCGGCCAGTGCGATTACCGCCGGCGTGAGATTTCGCTGTCGCGGCATTATGTGCGGCATGCCGGGGATGATCACATCCGCGATACCATCCTTCATGAGATTGCCCACGCGCTGGTTGGTCCGCGCCACGGTCATGATGCCGTGTGGCGGCGCAAGGCGCGGGAGATCGGCTGCAGCGCGACACGGTGCCATACGTTGAATTTTGCCTCCGAGCCCTGGGTGATGCGTTGCCCGGAAGGGTGCTTCGAGGTCGGCCGTCATCGCCGCAAGGCCGGTCTTGTCTGCGCGCAATGCCGCGCGCCTGTGGAGTTTGTGAGGGCGGAATTCGCGGTGTCTGACACTGATGATGGCTGATCTCGATTTTGCCGCCACACCGGCCCGGGCCGCGGCCATGCGGCGCGCGCTGGCGCGCCTGCAGGCACCGGCGCGACGGGTGGTCAGCCTTGATTTCCTGACCACCGATGAAATCGGCCAGCTGCGCGATTTTGCCGGTGACCAGAGCTTCCGCACCGCCACCCCGCAGATCGAACATCGCGGCAATCGGGTGTTTCAGGATTTCGAGGTGTGTTTCCCGGCCCCGCGTGACGGGGTTTTCGCCCGGCTTGCCGAGCTTCTGGAAACAAGCCTTGATGCGGCCTGCGCCGCGATGACGCCGCCGCCGTTCAGCACTGGCATCACGCTGAATGATTTCGCCATCCAGCGTTACCCGGCGGGCTCGCGCGGCATCGGCATTCACCGGGATGGCAAACGGTATCGCGGTATCGTCGTCATCGTCACGCTGGCCGGTGACTCGCGGCTGTTCACCTGCAATGACCGTCAGGGAGGTGGTTTGCGGCGCATCGATGACCGGCCGGGCCGGATTGTCCTGCTGTCGGCGGAAGGGTTTGCCGCGCGCGAGGGCGAGGATGCGCGCCCCCTTCATGGCGTCGATCAGGTCAGATCGGGGCGGCTGTCTCTCGGCTTTCGCTATCTTCCTGATCATCCGGTGGGATGACACGGTTTCGCTTGCGCCAATATGTTTTTCTTGGCAGCCTTTGATTACCGGAGCGCCCGTCCGCTCCCCCTTGCAATGACATTGTTTCGTGATGGGCGCAGATGCAGTGCGTTCCGCTCATGTGGGCTGTCAGACAGACCACAACAGCATGCTGCGCCGGTTTCCCGCAAGGCTTATGGCCGCTCCGGCGCTGCCGTAACGTCTGCTTGGAAGGGAGACAGAGATGAATATCAGCGTTTCAGGAAAGAACATGGATACAGGCTCGGCGTTTCAGACTCATGCCGAAACCGCGCTCAACAATGTTGTCGAGAAGTATTTCGATCGCGCAGTCAGCGGCCATGTGACCCTGGAAAAGGCTGATTCCGGATTTCGGGTGAAAACGCGGGTGGCGCTGTCGCGACGAATGGAATTGGAGGCGACGGGCTTTGCGCATGATGCGCATGCCGCGTTGGACGCCGCCATCGAACATGCCGAAAAGCGCCTTCGCCGTCATAAGAGACGGCTGAAGAATCATCGCGGGGCTTTGACCCAGGCCGAGGAAGATGATGTGTTGCCGGCGACCATGATGGTCTATGCCGGTGCCGAGCAGATTGATGATGATACGGAAAATGACGACATGCCGGCGGTCGTTGCCGAGCTTGCCTATGACATTGAAATGCTGACGGTCGAACAGGCGGTGATGAAGCTGGAGCTTAGCGAGGCGCCGATGCTGATGTTCAGAAACGCCGCCCATTTCGGGCTTAATGTCGTGCATCGGCGCGATGATGGCTCGATTGGCTGGATCGACCCGCGCGGGGTAAGGCATCTGAACAGCTAGTCTTGCTTGGCTGACACCCGCTCAGGCAATGCCGTGATCGGTCAGGTGACCGAACAACCACCTGCCGCCAGCCTCGGTGGCGCGTGCCGGTTCCATCAATGTCAGCTTCAACAGGCCGAAATGCGGCACCGTGATGCCGACCACATGATCCAGCGGCGCGGCCAGCGCCAGCGCCATTGCGGCGCGAATCACGCCGGCATGGGTGACAACAATCCTGGGTTTCGGGCTGAATTCACCTTCAAGCTGGCGCATCCACCCCGCCACGCGATCTGCCAGCATGGCAAAGGACTCACCCTGCGGTGCGACGCGCTCAGCGGGCAGGAAGGTCCAGTTGTGAAGTGGTCCATCCTTGATCTGGTTCCAGACCTCGGCAACGGGCCGGTCATGCCATGACCCGAAATCCATCTCGACAAGCTGCGGTGCCGGTGACAGTCCTGCCGGCGCCAGTGACGGTGTCAGTAAATCTGCTGTCTGCCGCGTGCGAAGCAGGGGCGAGACATGCCAGTCGGCGGAAGCGGGAAGCTGGCTGACAAGTGGTGTTACATCGAAAGTCCGTGGCTCTATCGGCGGGTCGGCCGGTGGCAGATGACCGGGCTGCTTCACAACCGGCGCATGGCGGATGAAGAAAACATCACAGCTTTCGGGATGCGACGTCATGTCGGCATTATGGCGCCAACCGACGCCCAACTCATCAACATCATGATTTCGCCGCACAGGGTTGTCGCCCCCATGACATCACCGGACAGCCCTGCGACCTTGCGTGTCGCGATCTGGCCAATCCACAGGCTGAGAGCGCAGGCCGGCAGCGCAATGGCGATCGTTGCCACCGCACCGCACATCCAGACCATCGCCGGCCCCCACAGCGCCAGCGCGATCATCAGTCTTATCACGCCCGGGCGACCTGTCAGCGCGGCAAGACTGGCGTGCGGGCTGAGCGGGAAGACGGCAAGTTGCAATACCGGCTGGAACCGGCTTGCCGCGCCGATCAGCGCGATGAAGCCGACCAGATGCCAGCCTGACAATGTCTCGAGACATAATGTCAGCAGTGACAATCGCAGTGCTGTCGCCAGTATCAGCGCCAGCACACCATAGGCCCCGATGCGGCTGTCATGCATGATCCGCATGATGCTGTCAGTGTCACGGCCACCGCCGAACCCGTCCGCCATGTCGGCAAGGCCGTCCTCATGCATCGCACCTGACAGCACTGCCAGGCCAACAAGGGTCAGCGCTGCCGCTGCCAGCGGTGGCAGGCCCAATGACGCCGTGGCCACAAGAATGCATCCGCCAGCACCGCCAATGACAAGGCCGACAAGCGGAAAGGCCCAGAGTGCCGAGGTAAGATTTGGCGGGCGGTCAGCCGGAAAATGATGCCAGCCTGTCGGAATGCGGCTGAGAAGAAGAAAGGCGGCGGCACAGTCGCCAAGCAGCGACTGTCGATACGCAATGTCCTTGTCCGCGCTCATGCTTCCTTGCTGACGCCAGCTTCATCGAAGGTCGCCATGCCGTTATGGGCCGCCAGTGCCGCGCGCACCAGCAATGTTACCACCGCAGCGCCGCTAGCCTCACCAAGCCGCATGCGAAGATCGACAAAGGGCTGCTTGCGCAAGGCCGAGGCAAGGCGGATATGCCCCGGTTCGGATGACAGATGGGAAATCATGCAATGGTCGAGGACATCCAGCCTGTTGCCTGCCGTCAGCGCCGCCGCGGCGGAAGACGAGATAAACCCGTCAAGCATCACAGGAATGCTGCGCAGGCGTGCCTCCAGGACCGCGCCGGCAATGGCCGCAAGTTCCCGCCCGCCATAGGCGGCCAGAAGGCTCACACAATCGGTCATGCCATCGCCATGCCGGTCGATGGCGGCCTGCACGATCATCGCCTTGTGGGTGATCCCGGCCTGATCAAGGCCCGTTCCCGGACCGACCCAGCCACCAGCGTCACCACCAAAGCGGGCCATGCTGATGGCCGCTGCGGCGGTGGTGTTGCCAATCCCCATCTCGCCGACAACGAGATAATCGCATGTCTCGCCAATGGCAGCCGCACCGGCATTCATGGCGTGGATCACCTCGTCGGGGTCCATCGCCGGTGCCGTCGTGAAATCAATCGTGGGACGGCCAAGATCAAGTGCCGTGACACTCAAATCCAGTCCGGCGGTCTCGCAAAGCTGGTTGATGGCGGCGCCACCAGCCTCGAAATTCCACACCATCTGCTGGGTGACTTCCTGTGGAAATGGGCTGATCCCCTGCTTGACGACACCGTGATTGCCGGCAAAGACAAGGCATTTGCCATGCTCAATCCGCGGTGCATTCGTCTGCTGCCATTCGGCCATCCACAAGGCCAGCTGTTCAAGTCTGCCAAGCGAGCCGGGCGGCTTTGTCAGCTGGTCCTGGCGCGCGGCGGCGGCGGCCCGCGCCACCCCATCCGGAGGCGGCAGACTGTCGATCAATTCGGAAATATGGCGTGGAGAGGAAAATGAATTCATGAAACCCGTTAACCAGATCTTTCAGCTACTTGAGTGTTTATTGCGGTGGTTTAGTTCTTAAAGCAATACCCGCCATAACAAAAAACACTTCGTCCGCCGCCGCGGCGACGGCCTGGTTCAACAACCCGTTGGCGTCGCGGAAACGGCGTGAAAGTGCGTTGTCGGGCACGATGCCAAGACCTGTTTCGCTCGCCACGAGGACAATCCTGCCCCTGCATGTGCGCAGCGTGTCGATCAGCGCCTGACGCGCCTGTTCGATATCGCGCTCATGGATCAGCAGGTTGGTTGTCCAGACACTCAGACAGTCAACCAGAATGACCGTTGTCTCATCATCGCTTTCACTGATCGCCCGCGGCAGGTCAATCGGGGCCTCGACAAGTGCCCATTCCGGCCCGCGGCGCTGCCGATGCTGCTCGATCCGCGACTCCATCTCTTCATCGAATATCTCGGCAGTGGCGATATAGATCAGGCCATGTCCGTCCGGACGCTTCTGTGCCAGCGCTTCGGCATGGGCGGATTTGCCCGATCGTGTGCCGCCAAGGACAAACTGGATCTGTGGTGCCACGCTCGAGCCTCCCGCCATATCGTTATTCGATCACGCTTCTTCTTACCATCAGGCGCATCAATTGACAGCGGCAAAGCCGTTGCGATGATGCCGGGTGACCGAATTTGGGCATCGAAGGTCATTTTTAGAATGATTGGCAAAGTTGCCACTGTTACCGTCGAGACAGAATAGCGGAATGAGGTGCCCCATGTCCGATGTTGCAGATGAGTCGCCCCAGCGATCATCCCACCGGTCTGGCCGACGGCGGCGCGGCGGTGGTGACAGTCCTAAAAAGCCGTTTCTCGCATCCCAGATGGACTGGGGGGCGGTAACCTATCTTGACGATCCGACGCAGCCTGTCGACCCGGACGGGGTTGAGGCCATTCATGACGCCAGCATGCGGATCCTCGAGGAGATCGGGATCCTGTTCCTGAATGATGAGGCGCTCGATATCCTCAAGGCGGCGGGGTGCGAGGTTGATTACGAGACCAAGCGCGTGCGCATGGATCGCGGCTTTGTCATGGAGGCTGTCGGCCGGGCGCCGGCACAATTCACCATTACCCCGCGCAACCCCGAACACGAAATCACGATTGGCGGGCGGCATGTCAATTTCGGGCAGGTCGCCTCGGCGCCGAATGTCATGGACCTTGATCGCGGGCGGCGCGTCGGCAACCGCGCCGATTACCAGGATCTGCTGCGGCTTGCCCAGGCCTATAACTGCATCCATCTGAATTGCGGTTATCCGGTTGAACCCATCGATATCCACGCCTCGATCCGGCATCTCGACGCGCATTACGACATGCTGACGCTGACCGACAAGGTGATTCACGCCTATTCGCTTGGTCCGGAGCGGATCGAGGATGTGATGGAGATGGCGCGGATTGCCGGCGGCCTGACCCATGAGGCATTTGAAGCGCGCCCGCATATGTTTACCAACATAAATTCCTCATCGCCGCTGAAACATGACTGGCCGATGCTGGATGGCGCGATGCGGGCGGCGCGGCGCGGGCAGGTGGTGATCATCTCGCCCTTCACGCTGGCCGGGGCGATGGCGCCGGTGACGATCGCCGGTGCGGTAACACAGCAGAATGCCGAGGGACTGGCCGGTGTCGCGCTGTTGCAACAGGTGCGTGACGGTGCGCCCTGCGTCTATGGCGCCTTTACCAGCAATGTCGACATGAAGACCGGCGCACCGGCCTTTGGCACGCCCGAATATGTGCGCGCCATGCAGATATCGGGACAGATGGCGCGGCGCTACGGTCTGCCCTGGCGCGCTTCCAACGCCAATGCCTGCAATGCACCCGACGCACAGGCGATCTGGGAATCGCTGTTCTCGCTGCAGGGCAGCTGCTCCGGCCATGCGAATGTGATCTATCACGCGGCCGGCTGGATGGAAGGCGGGCTGTCGGCAAGTTTCGAGAAATTCATCATGGATTGCGAAATGCTGCAGCAGATCGCCTATACCAACCGGCCGGTGCCGATCAGCGCCGATGATCTGGCGGTCGAGGCGATTGGCGAGGTCGGGCCGTTCGGGCATTTCTTTGGTGCCGATCACACACAGGAACGCTATCGCGATGCCTTTTATGCCCCGATGATGTCGGACTGGCGCAATTACGAGGCATGGGAGGAGGCCGGCGCCGTCTGGACGCATGACCGCGCCAACGCCGCCTGGAAGCAGATCCTCGCCGAATATGAAGCGCCGGCGATCGATCCGGCGATTGACGAGGAGTTGTGTGACTTTGTCGCCCGCCGCAAGGAAGAGGGCGGTGCCCCAACCGATTTCTAGCCCAACCGCTATCAGCAGCGGGCGGCTGCAGGCTTGGACGCCTTGCAGGGCGCGGATAGATCCACCACTCAGAACAGCGAGGCAGTGTATCCGGCATAGGCGGCAAGCATGAGACCGCCCGTCACCCGCCCCAGAGACCTCGCGCCATAACCGATCAGCACGACGCCGATGGTGGCGGCCAGCAATACCGCGAAATCGACCTTCAGGAAATGTGGATTGACCGCGATGGGGGAGACCAGCGCGGTGATCCCGCCAATGCAAAGCATGTTGAACATGTTGCTTCCCAGCACATTGCCAATCGCCACGCCCGCCTCCCGACGCCACGCGGCGATGGTCGCGGTGACAATTTCCGGCGCGGCGGTGCCGACCGCCACAACTGTCAGGCCGATCACGGCTTCGGACACGCCAAGCAGGCGGCTGAGATCGACAGCGCCAGTGACAAACATCTGTGATCCGATGGCAAGCGCGGCCAGCGCCCCGACGATCCACAGCACATGCTGTCTGATGCCGGTTCCCACCACAACTTCCTCATGCCTGTCGGACACCTCATCCTCTGGCGTCTGGCGATCTGTATCCGGGAACAGCAGGACCGTGGCCGCGATGAAACTGCCAAGTCCGACCAGCAGGATCAGCCCGTCAAGGAAGCTGACCGTGCCATCGAGGCACAGCGCCATGAACAGCAGGGTGGCGGCAATGACGCTCACACCCTCGCGCCTGATGAAATGCCGCGCCACCGGAATCGGAAAAATCAGCACGGACAGCGAGAGAACCAGCAGGATGTTGACGATATTGCCGCCAATGATATTGCCTATGACGATGTCATCATGCGCGGTCAGAATGGCGCCAAGCGATACCACAAGCTCCGGCGCCGAGGTGCCGAAGGCGACAATCGTCATGCCGATCACCAGCGGCGTCACGCCAAGCCTGCCAGCCAGCAATACCGCATGCTGGACGAGGTAGTGTCCGCCAAGAAACAGCAGGCCAAGCCCCGCCAGCAGGTTGATCGCAATCATCACGCCCAATTCAGAGGCCTTCTGCCAAGCTGTTGATGGGATATTCCTGATGCAGACTTAACGAATTGCCGGAGCCAGTCACGTCAGCCGCATCAGCTACGAGGGTGCCTTTCAGCCGGCCGGGCCACAGGTCAGCTATGTCAAGCGTCACGGGGTGGGTTGCCTCCACCGCCGCCATTACCAGAATCATCATGTTTCTGAAGCAACCAGATGTTGAAGAGCGTGTTTGTTACCGCATCATGGCGGTTTTACCAAGACATCAAAAGGAGGTATGGCATTTTCCAGGAT
>CBFHRT010000046.1:0-14026 GCA_965658285.1 Puniceispirillaceae bacterium (SeqCode)
GCCAGGCTGTCTCGTCGGGGTCAAACCCAAGCCGCGTCATCCCTGTATCGAAATGCAGCGCTGCCCCCGGCGGTGACCTGTCATCCTTGGTGGTGGCATCGCGCCAGCTGCTTAGCTGGTCAAGGCTGTTGATCACCGGCATGATGTTGGCGCCGATGAAATCTGCCTCCTGTCCGGCATGACATCCGCCTAGCACGAAGATGCGGCGATCATCATGTCCGGCATCGGACAGCGCCGCGCGCAGCGCGATGGCCTCGGCAAGCGATGCCACAAAGAACGTCCGGCAACCCGCATCGGCCAGCGCCGGTGCCACCCGTCCGGCGTCAAGCCCATAGGCATCCGCCTTGACCACAGCCGCGGTTTGCGAATGCTGGCCTGAAAGGCTGTCAAGATAGCGCCAGTTCGCGACAATGGCACCGATATCGATGGTGATCAGGCTGTCGGCATGGCCGAAGTCTGGCACAGAAAAAGGGGTGTCGCCGCTCATCGCGTGGCCGCCTGCCTAAAAGCCTTCGGGAATCTGCGCGGCGTCAGTGAGGTCGCTGAACTTGGTCAGTGATTTCTCGAAATGCAGCTCGATCAGGCCGGTCGGGCCGTGACGCTGCTTGCCGATAATGACCTCGGCCTTGTTATGCGCCTTTTCAAGACGTTCCCGATACAGATCATAGCGCAGATTGAACTTCTCTTCGCTTTCATGTGATTCGCGCTCCGGCTCCTTCTTGGCCAGATAATATTCATCACGATAGACGAACAGAACGACATCGGCATCCTGTTCGATCGATCCGGATTCGCGAAGGTCGGCAAGGTTCGGGCGTTTGTCCTCGCGCTGTTCAACGGCACGCGACAGCTGCGAGAGCGCCAGCACCGGAACGTCAAGCTCCTTGGCCATGGCCTTGAGTGAGCGGCTGATATTGGAGATTTCCTGAACGCGGTTTTCCGGCCGCACGCCAAGCTGTGGTGCCAGCATCTGAAGATAGTCGACCACGATCAGGCCAAGCCCGCCCGTGCGTTTCATCCGGCGGGCGCGGCTTGCCACCTGCGATACCGACAGGGCAGGCGTGTCATCAATGAAGAAGGGCGCCGTCGACAGGGCGTCGCTTGCCTCGATCAGCCGGTCGAACTCCTCGCTGGAAAGCTGGCCCTGCCGAATGCTGTTTGAATCGATCTGCGCCCGCTCGCTGAGGATCCTGATGCCAAGCTGTTCGGCCGACATCTCAAGCGAGAAGAACGCCACCGGCGCGGCGGTTTCGCCGGATTTGGTCGTTGTCGCGACATGAAAGGCGATGTTGGTCGCCAGCGCCGATTTTCCCATCGCCGGGCGGCCGGCAAGAATGACCAGATCGGATTTGTGAAGCCCGCCCATCTTGTTGTTGAGTCCGGTCAGTCCGGTGCTGTAGCCGGACAGCCCGCCATCACTCTTGCGGGCGATGGCTGCCTGGTTGATTGCCGCGGCGGCGACCTTTTCAAAGGATTTCAGGCCGGCGCCGGCCTCGCCTTGCTCGGCAAGCTGGAAAAGTTTCGCCTCGGCGGTTTCGATCTGCGTTGTCGCCGGCACATCGACATCGGGATGGTTGGCGTCGGTGATGACATCGTCGCCAATCCGGATCAATTCGCGGCGAAGATGCGTTTCATAGATTGTCGCCGCATAGTCGGGCGCCTGCGCGAGGCTGATCACGCCATCCGCCAGCTCGCCAAGATAATCCTCGATCTCGGTTGTCTGGCCTTCCTCGGTGGCGCTGAAGAAGGTTTTCAAAGTTACCGGGTTGGCAAGTTGTCCGCGATCAATCAGCCGCAGCATCGTGGCGAAGATCCGGCCATGCAACGGGTCGTAGAAATGCTCGGCCCGCAGCCTGTCATCGACGCGCTCCATGACATCATTGTCGAGCAGCAATGCGCCAAGAAGATTCTGTTCGGCTGGCAGGTTGTTGGGAAGCTGGCGCGCCGCCGGAATGCCGGCGGCCGGGGCGACGCCCCCGGGGAACGCTTCGATGTTGCTTGGTTCTTCTGACATGCGCCACCCTACCAAAAGACCGTCACCAACGCTCCCTGTTAACTCTGTGGGAAGTGGGGATAAGTGAAAAAAATTTGCTGCTAGACAATGCGGCGGAAAACACAGGGCCCGTCAGGACAGATTTTCTGGACATTTCCGGGTACAAAAAAGCCGGGGCGAACCCCGGCTTTCTCAAATCGTCTCTGCCTTTGATCAGGCTTCGGTGTCTTCCGCCGCATCATCGCCTGATTCGGCCACGTCATCTCCCGCGGCCTCGGCGTCATCGGCACTGGCCTCGACGGCTGGTGCCTCTTCGGCTGCAACCTCTTCGACGAAGTCATCATCATCGTCATCATCGATCATGCCGGTAACGGCGACGCCGGTACGAAGCTGTGTTTCGGCTTCGTCAAGCGAGCGGGCCACATTGACCTTGACCGTTACGGTGACTTCCGGATGCAGGCGGATGCGGGTGTCGTGAAGGCCGAGTGTCTTGATCGACTTGTCCATGACCACCTGACTGCGGGTGATCGTGAAGCCGGCCTCGGTCACCGCATCGGAAATGTCGCGCGAGGTGACAGAGCCGAACAGCTGGCCCATCTCCGACGCGGCACGAACCATGCTGACGGCCAGCCCGTCCATCTTGCCGGACTCGGTTTCGGCGTCCGAGCGGCGGGCAAGATTGTCCGCCTCCCGTTGGGACTTTTCGGTTTCGAACTTCTCGAGATTGACCTTGTTGGCGCGAAGGGCCTTGCCCTGCGGCAGCAGGTAGTTGCGCGCGTAGCCGGGCTTGACCGATACGACATCGCCCATCTGGCCAAGCTTCTCGACGCGTTCGAGCAGGATGATTTCCATGATCTTGTGTCTCCTTCCTGTCGTCCGGCCTTACGAGGTCACGTATGGCATCAGAGCCAGGAACCGTGAACGCTTGATGGCAACGGCCAGTTCGCGCTGTTTCTTGGCCGAAACGGCCGAGATGCGCGATGGCACGATCTTGCCGCGTTCGGATGTGTAGCGGGCCAGCAGTTTGGTGTCCTTATAGTCGATTGTCTGCGCATTCGGCCCGGAGAACGGGCAGGACTTGCGGCGGCGGCCATATGGACGGCGGACGGCTTCGCGTTTGATTTCGAGCTGGGTCATGTCCTACTCCTCGGTTTTGGCGACTTCGGCCGGCGCTTCGGCAGGTGTTTCAGCTGTTGTTTCCGCAGGTGTTTCCGCTGGCGCTTCGGCAGGCTCATCAACCTTGGCGGCGTCGGCGCGTGGCGGCCGCGATCCGCGATCGCCCCGGTCACCGCGATCGCCCCGGTCACCACGATCACCCCGGTCACCACGATCACCGCGATCTCCGCGATCGCCTTTATTCTGCATGATGATGGACGGGCCTTCCTCGACCTCTTCGATGCGGATGTTGAGGAAGCGAAGAACGTCCTCGTTCAGCCCCATGATGCGCTCATACTCTTTCAGAGCGGCGGCGTCCGTTTCGAGGTTGAACATGATGTAGTGGCCCTTGCGGTTCTTCTTGATCCGATAGGCAAGCGACCGCAGACCCCAATATTCACGTTTGTGGATTTTGCCACCGGCCTCGGTAATGATGCCGGCAAATTCATCTGCCATGGATTCGACCTGGGTGGACGAAATATCCTGACGCGCGATGAAAACGCTTTCATACAAGCGCATGCGTAACTCCTTCTGGCTCATCGTCCGCCAGCTCTGTGGCGGACCAACCGGTTTCCCGGCAAGGAATGTTTCAGTGATGTGGACACCGCCGACAGATGTCGATTGCGATGCAGGCCGCACCATACACGAACCCGGTTCGCGTGCAAGCGAATAGTGGCGTTGCCACGTCCGGCATAATTTCGCCAAAATCCACCGGCAATGACGTCGCAGATTTGGAACTGTAAGCGATCCGCGTCGAAAGTGGGGCGGCCGGCTGGAGTGTATGATGGCAGACAAGATCCTTTTTCAGTTTCCCGGCCAGGGCTCGCAGGCTGTCGGGATGGGTGGTTCGTTGGCGACGGCATTTCCTGAAGCACGTGCAGTCTTTGACGAGGTCAATGACGCCCTTGGCGAGGATCTTTTCGCGCTCATGCAGGACGGCCCGGAGGATGATTTGCGGCTGACCCGCAACGCCCAGCCGGCGCTGTTTGCCGCCTCGATGGCGGGACTTGCCGTAATGCGCAAGGCGACCGGGCGCGACATCACCGATATGACTGATTTCGTGGCTGGTCACTCGCTTGGCGAATATTCGGCGCTGGCGGCGGTGGGGACGCTGTCGATTGGTGATGCGGCCCGTCTGCTGCGCCTTCGTGGTGACAGCATGCAGGGCGCCGTGCCGCCTGGTGAGGGGGCGATGGCAGCCATCCTGAATGCCGAGGAAGGCATGGTGAACGAGATTGTTGCCGAGGCGGCCGCAAGCGGGGTGATCCAGTTTGCCAATGACAATGCCCCCGGGCAAATCGTTGTCAGCGGTTCGGCAGCGGCGATTGACCACGCCATCGAGGCGGCGAAGGCGCGCGGTATTCGCCGCGCCATCAAGCTGCCGGTCAGCGCGCCATTCCATTGCAGCATGATGCAGCCGGCCGCCGAGGCGATGGCCGGGGCGCTCGCCGACGCCGCCATGAAGGATGCCGCTGTACCGGTTTTCTGCAATGTCACGGCGGCGACCGAAACCGACGCCACCGCCTTGCGGCAGAATCTTGTAACGCAGGTTACCGGTCGCGTTCGCTGGCGCGAGACGCTGCTTGCCGCGAAGGAAGCTGGCGTGTCCCGTTTCGTCGAGATTGGCACCGGCAAGGTGCTGTCGGGGCTGGTCAAGCGGACCTTGGATGAGGCCAGTATTGTCAATCTGGACGGCGCCGACGATCTGGACACGGTGCTGGGCGAACTGTAGGGTCGCCGCAGATCGGGCCGGTGGCCCGCCTACAACCGAAAACAGGAGCCTTCATGTTCGATCTGTCAGGCAATAACGCGCTGGTCACTGGTGCCAGTGGCGGTATCGGAGCGGCCATTGCCCGCGGCCTGCATGCCCGCGGTGCCACAGTGGTTCTGCATGGCACGCGGGCGGAACGTCTGGCCGCACTGGCGGCGGAGCTTGGCGATCGGGCGCATGTCGTTACCGCCAATCTGTCCGAGCGGGCCGAGGCTGCGGGTCTGGTCGACAAGGCCGCCGAGGCAGCTGGTGGCCAGATTTCGATCCTCGTCAACAATGCCGGCATCACGCGTGACAATCTGGCGATGCGGATGAAGGATGAAGAGTGGGATGAGGTTCTCAATGTCAACATGACCGCGGCGATGACGATCGCGCGGGCCTGTCTTCGTGGCATGATGAAGGCCCGCCACGGGCGCATTATCTCGATCTCCTCGATTGTCGGTGTGACCGGCAATCCGGGTCAGGCCAATTACGCCGCGTCGAAGGCTGGCATGATCGGTTTCAGCAAGGCGCTTGCCGCCGAGGTTGCCAGCCGCGGAATCACCGTCAATGCCGTGGCACCGGGTTTTATCGAAACGCCGATGACAGACGCTCTGGGCGAGCAGCAGCGCGAGGCGCTCCTCGGCCGCGTGCCGATCGGGCGCCTTGGCACGGCCGATGAGGTGGCATCGGCTGTTCTGTTCCTTGCCAGCGCCGAGTCCGCCTATATCACGGGATCGACCATTCATGTGAATGGCGGCATGGCGATGCTGTAATCAGGCCGTGACCGCTACCGCCAGATCCTGCACAGGGCGGCAGACAGGATCGGGTGGTGACTCTTTAGGGTGGCGCAGGTGTGAAAACTGTGTTATCTGCCGCCAACTTTGGAATTCTGGGCCCCGGCTCGGGGCTGTATCAACCTTCTCTTTAAGGGGGCATTAATGAGCGATATCTCAGATCGTGTTCGGAACATCGTTGTAGAACATCTTGGCGTTGACGCCGACAAGGTCGTCGATGGCGCAAGCTTCATCGATGATCTTGGCGCTGACAGTCTCGACACCGTCGAGCTGGTTATGGCATTCGAAGAGGAGTTCGGTGTTGAAATTCCGGACGACGCTGCCGAGCGCATTCTGACCGTGAAGGACGCTGTCTCCTTCCTGGAAGAAAGCGCCGCTTAAACAGGCATATGAAATGTTTTCAGCCCCCGTTTCGTTGCCTTGAAGGTAGACGTCATTCGGGGGCTGGCGTATTTTAGGGCTATTGTTTTCCAGATCAGGAGAGAGAAGTGCGTCGCGTAGTCGTCACCGGTCTTGGAATGGTCACCCCGCTTGGTCTCGGGGTCGATCTCAACTGGTCTAAAATCCTGGCCGGGAAAAGCGGTATCAGCCGCATCACCCAGTTTGAGGTGGATGATATCACCTGCCAGATCGCCGGTCAGGTCCCCGGCCCGGACGAAGAGGGCGGCCTGAACCTCGACGATTTCATTGATCCCCGTGACCAGCGCCGTCAGGACAGATTCATCCAGCTAGGCTTTGTCGCTGCCCAGCTGGCGGTAGAGGATTCCGGCTGGAAGCCAGATGACCGCGAGTCGCAGAACCGGACCGGCGTGATGATCGGCTCCGGCATTGGCGGCCTCGAGACCATCGTGAAAACCGACCAGCTGATGGCTGAGCGCGGCACCCGCAAGATCAGCCCGTTCTTCATTCCCTCGGCGCTCATCAACCTCGTATCCGGCCATGTGTCGATCAAATACGGGTTCCGTGGGCCCAATCACGCCGTTGTCACGGCCTGCTCGACCGGAGCGCACGCGATTGGCGATGCGGCCCGCATGGTGGCACTTGACGATGCCGATGTGATGGTGGCCGGCGGTGCCGAAGCAGCCGTATGCCGGATCGGCATGGCCGGGTTTGCCGCCGCGCGGGCGCTGTCCACCGGCTATAACGACCAGCCGGAAAAGGGTTCGCGCCCATGGGACAAGGGCCGTGACGGCTTTGTCATGGGTGAGGGGGCTGGCATTGTCGTCCTCGAGGAACTTGAGCATGCAAAGGCGCGCGGCGCGACAATCTATGCCGAAATAAAGGGCTATGGCATGTCGGGTGATGCCTATCACATCACGGCGCCCGCCGAGGATGGCGATGGCGGTTTCCGGGCCATGCAGGCGGCTTTGAAGCGTGCCGGCCTGACCCCTGCCGATATCGATTACGTTAACGCGCACGGCACCTCGACGCCACTCGGTGATCTGATTGAGGCCGGCGCTGTGCGGCGCCTTCTCGGCGATGCCGTCGGTTCGATCTCGATGTCCTCGACAAAGAGTGCGACCGGCCACCTTCTAGGTGCGGCCGGCGCGATCGAGGCCATCTATTCGATCAAGGCGGTACAGACCGGCGAAGTGCCGCCGACGCTGAATCTTGAAGATCCCGAAGATGCGGTGGCCGATTTCGACCTTGTGCCGCTGAAGTCGCGCAAGCGTGAAGTTCGCAACGCCATGTCGAACTCCTTCGGATTTGGCGGCACCAACGCATCGCTGATCATCGGCAAGGTGACCTGATGCTGCGTTCCGCCGGCCGGTTCATGATCCGGGCGGTGGGGCTGGTTGGCCTCCTTGCCGCTCTTGCGGCTGGCAGCTGGTATGCCGTCGACAGGATGATCGTGCAGGCTGACGGGCCGCATCAGGACACCGTGCTGATCCAGATTTCACCGGGCGATGGTCATGCCACCATCCGCTGGGAGTTGAAGCGGGGCGGTGTGATCCGCGAGCTGTACCACTATGACGCCGCCCGCATCATGGCGGGCACCTCCTTTGTGCCGAAGGAAGGCGAGTTCGAGATACCGCCGCAGGCCAGCCTTGCCACCATCATGGGCATCATCCATGCCGGACGCAGCCACCAGCGCCGCCTGACCATCATCGAAGGGCTGACCTCGGTCGAAATCCGCGACGCAATCATGACCAACGAGAATTTCTCCGGCGACATCACGGTGGCGCTCGATGAGGGAAGCCTGCTGCCCGAAACCTATTTCTATACCCATGGCACCAGCCGCGATGCCATGCTGACACGCATGCAGGAAAAGCGGGAGCTGGCGCTCGCCGAGGCATGGGTCGACCGCGCCCCCGACCTGCCCTACAAAACACCTGGCGATGCGCTGATCCTCGCCTCAATCATCGAGCTGGAAACAGGCGACAGCGCCGAGCGGCTTGAAGTCGCCGGTGTGTTCGTCAACAGGCTGAAACGCGGCATGCGCCTGCAATCCGACCCGACGGTCCTGTATGGTGTGGAGGGGGATCCAAAGCGCACCATCCGCCGGTCCGATCTCAAGCGCAAGACCGAATGGAACACCTATGTCATCAAGGGGTTGCCGAAAACGCCGATCTGCAATCCAAGCCTCGAATCGATCAACGCCGCACTGGCTCCGGCAAAAACGAAGAACCTCTATTTCGTCTCTGATGGCAAGGGCGGGTTGCGATTTGCCAGAACGCTGGACGAACATAACCGGAATGTAAGATTATACCGTCAGGCCCAGCGCAAAGCTGGTCTGCGCGACGACTGAAGAAGTGATCCGGGAAGAAGGAATTGCCATGACAGGGACTGCGCATACCGGTGCCGCGATCAGCCGCCGGGGGCTCATGCTGGTATTGTCGTCACCATCAGGGGCCGGAAAAACGTCGATTGCGCGTCAACTTCTGGCCGAGGACGCCAATCTGACCCTGTCCGTATCGGCAACGACGAGGCCGCCGCGCCCGAACGAGATGGACGGCCGTGACTATCATTTCGTCGACCAGGCGCGGTTCGACACAATGGTTGCCGACAACGCCTTTCTGGAATATGCGACGGTGTTTGGCAATTCCTATGGCACTCCCAAGGCCGATGTCATGGCGGTTCTCGAGGCTGGCGGCGATGTGCTGTTCGACATCGACTGGCAGGGAACACAGCAGGTGGCCAACGCGGCCCGCGATGACCTTGTATCGGTGTTCATCCTGCCGCCATCCCGGGCCGCGCTGCAATCTCGTCTGGAAGGGCGGGCAGAGGACAGTGCCGAGGTGGTTGCCGCCCGCATGGCCAAGGCTTCCGATGAGATCAGCCATTACCGCGAATATGACTATATCGTTGTGAATGATGATCTGGACAACTCGGTCAGTTCTGTCCGCGCGATCCTCGCCGCCGAGAGACTGCGCCGCGGCAGGCAGATCGGGATGACCGAATTCGTTCGTACCCTTCAGGCCGACGAGGGCTGACCGCCTGCTGGCACGCCAGCCTCCGGCACGCCAACCTCGCGCGCCAGACGGCAGAAAGCCGCAATATCAAGATCCTGGGGCCGGCCCTCCGGGTCGATCCCGGCACGGACAAGCAGCGCTTCGCCGCCAATCGGCTTCAGTGACGCGCGCAGCATCTTGCGGCGTTGCCCGAAGGCAAGGCGGGTCACATGTTCCAGCGCCGCCCTTTCGCATTCATGGCGCGGCGCCGCAAGCGGCCTGATATGCACCACTGCGGATGTGACCTTTGGGGCGGGCACAAAGGCATCCGGCGGGATGTCGAACAGGATCGCGGCATCGGCCATCCAGCCGGTCAGGATGCTCAGCCGCCCGAAAGCGCTGTCGCCGGGCTGGGCGGTAATCCGCTCGGCAACCTCCTTCTGGAACATCAGGGTCAGCGACTCAAAGGCGGTGGCATGGCCAAGCCACTGGATCAGCAATGTCGTCGCGATGTTGTAGGGCAGATTGGCAACGACGCGGCGCGGCGCATCCCCCAATTCCCACAACGGTGTCTTCAGGGCGTCCGCCTCAACAAGCTCAAGACGACCGCCGGCGGCGGCAAGAAGCGAGGCGAGAACGGTGCCGGCGCGGAAATCCTTTTCAATCGCGATGACCTGTTGCGCCCCTTCCAGCAACAAGGCCCGTGTCAGCCCGCCCGGTCCCGGGCCAACCTCGATTGTCGTGCCATCCAGCCTGCCGGCGCTGCGGGCGATGCGCCTTGTCAGATTGAGATCGAACAGGAAATTCTGGCCAAGCGATTTGCGGGCCCGCATATCCAGCTCGCCAACCAGCTGCTTCAGCGGCGGCAGCGCCTCAATGGCGGCGTTTCCCGGACGTGGATCAGTTGCTGACATGCCGTATCCTGGCCATCGACCGTGCCATACGAATGGCGGCAATCAGGCTTTCCGCATGCGCGCTACCACTGCCGGCAATGTCGAAGGCCGTGCCATGATCAGGCGATGTCCGGATGAAGTCGAGTCCGAGCGTGACGTTGACGCCGCCATCGAAGTCAATTGTCTTGATCGGGATCAGCACCTGATCATGATACATGCCAAGAACGCCGTCATAGGTCTTGCGGGCCCGGCTGTGGAACAATGTATCGGCCGAAACGGGCCCAAAGGCATTTACTCCGGCTGACTGTAACCGTTCAACCGCCGGTGTGATGATCCGCTTGTCCTCATCGCCGAACTGGCCATCCTCACCGGCATGAGGGTTCAATCCGCAGACGGCGATGCGCGGGTCAGGACATGCAAAATCCAGCTTCAGGGATTCGGCAAGCAACATACCCTTGGCGAAAATATCGTCGCCCGTCAGCGTGCCCGGAACCTCCCGCAGGGCCATATGGATTGTCACCGGCACCACACGCAACTCATCACATGCCAGCATCATGGCCGGGGCGCCGTCACGCGGCGGCGACAATGTCGCGAGAAACTCGGTATGCCCGGGGTGGGCGAATCCGGCCGCCTGCAGAACCGCCTTGTTGATCGGGTTGGTGACCATCGCTGCGGCGCTGCCATCGCGGGCCCAGGCGGCGGCCTTGCGAATGCTTTCGATGATCATCGGTGCGTTGCGGGGATCGGCGATGCCGGCGCGCGGCGGTTGCGGCCACGCCACCGGTATCACGGGAAGGCGGTCATCGGCGGGGTCAATCCGCACCGGCGTATCAACCTGCTGCAGCCCGGTCGCGATGTCCAGCCGCTCAGCCAGAACGGCCAGCCGCTGCGGATCCTCGATGATAGCGAATCCGCGTTCACCTGCCGCATGCGCCTTCAGCGTAATCTCGGCACCAATACCGGCGGGATCACCCGGCGTCAGTATGATGGGTGCGGTTATGGCGGGTGTTGTTGGACCAGATGAGGTGGCAGGTGCCATCAGCTGTCACGGCGTTCGATAACAGCCGTCCGGCGTAATTTCAGTGCCTGACGCTCACTGAGGCTTCCAAAGATACGGTCAAAGAAGATCTGCCTGATTTCCTCTCGATCGGGAAGCTGCAATTTGGGTTCCTGGAGCTCGCAGATCATCATCGCGGCCACGCCCTCGGCAAAGGCCAGTGGCTCGGAAGGTTTTCCCGGCTCCAGCGAGGCGATCAGCTGTTGCATCTGCGGGGCCATATCGGCAACAAGCATTTCATCAAGCCGCGCAAAGGCGCCACTTCCATATTCATTGTTCAAGGCCACCATGGCATTACAGTCAGTTATGGCCGATGTATCGCGGGACACTGTGGCCGCGGCCTCGAGACGGTCGGCTTCTGTGGCATCGGCCGACACCGGCAGGATGGCGCGCGCCAGCCACACCATTGATTGTGACTTGTCGATCAGGCCGTCCTTGCGCTCGCCAGTATGCCGCAGCACATAGTATGCGCCGTCAAGAAGAATGGGGTCGGTGACCTCTCCTCCGGTCATGCCCTCCAGCCCGTCACGAAAGACCTTCGGCAGCTTTTCAACCATCACCCAGCCAATATTGCCGCCCCGCGAGGCGCTGCCGGCAGCGGAATACTGGCGCGCGATCTCAGCAAAGCTGGCGCCTTTCCGAACGGCGGCAACAATCTCCCTGGCCAGCGCTTCGGTTTGGGCCAGATCGCGTGATTGCCCGGGGGCGAGGACGATCTCTCCGAGCTGAATCTGCGGTTTTGCCGCATTGAGCTTTATCCGGTCGAGCTCGTCATCGATCATCATTTCGATATTCGAGAACTTCTCCTGAAACCGGCCACTGACATAGCTCGACCATGCGAGGTCGCTGGTATATTTCTGCTGCACTGTCATCGGGTCGATTCCCGCTTCGCGCAATATGATTGCGCCTGACCGGTTGCCGTCACCAAAATTCTGGTTCATGAAGTTACGCGCTTCGGGCAGGACGGAGGACTCCACGTCAGGGATCATGGTCTTTGCTTCGGCAAGGCGAAGCTTGTCATCGATGAGGAGCTGCAACGCATCTTCATAGACCCGGTCGCGATTTTCATCTGTGATCCGGATATTGGTCGCGAATTCCAGAAACCGGGCGCGTTGCTCGACATCATAATTGGTAATGGGGTGTTCGTTGACTGTCGCCACAATGCCGATCTGCGCGGCGGCGAGGCCCGACCAGACAAGGATGGTGGCAACGGTCTTCATCAACAGGATTTTTGTGAGGATGTGCATCTTTTTCATGATCCTTCAGGCCTCATCCATCCTGGCAAGCATGATGGTGCCAATGACGGCTACGGTGAGTGCCGGCGCCCATGCGGCAAGAATGACTGGCAGGCGCAAGGATTCGCCAAGCACCTGCATGAAATGGCTAAACAAGGTGATCGACACGGCGATGGTCATGCCGCGGGTAAACAGACGCACACGCCGGCCCCTGACAAGGTTTGTGAGCGTTGCGCGGGCACTGATCATGGCGAGGCCGATCAACAGAAATGGCATGGCCATCAATTTATGGAAATGAATTCGATGTTCGACCGCCGGCAGGCCTGCCCGTTCAAGCAGCAGAATAAAAGACGGCAATGAATAGACAGCAATGGTGTTGGGGGGCTCACTGGAAAGGCCAAGGTCAAGAATTCCAAGGCTGCTTGGCAGCATCATGCTTCCCTGTTTGGACAGCACACCATCCCTGTTCCACGCGCGGGCATCATCGATGATCCATCCGCTGTCGGTTAGCCGCATGGCCTCGGCCCTGATCCGCAAATCAAGGTTGTTCTCCTGATCAAATTGATAAATCACCGGCCTGATGATGCTGGACATCTCGACCTCCAGCATTTCGCCGTGGATGATGAACCGGCCATCCGGATGCTCGTCGCGAAGCCATATGCCATCCGCGGATACGGACAGCCTTTGCTCGGCATTGCCAAAAATCGAATTCATCATGCTTTCATACTGACGCGACGTGACCGAGCCAATCGGATTGATGATGCTGACATAGACGACGCCGATCAGGAATGCGACAACCGCCACCGGGCTGAGCACGGACCAGATCGATTTCCCGAAACCCCGGCTGACGACGAACTCATTCGTGCGATTCCATGACTCGAAGCATACCATCGAACCGATAATCAGCACGATTGGCAGGATCATCTCGATCACAGTGGGTATGTTAAGCAGCACCAGATTCAGGATGCTCACATCCTCGGTTGATTGTCTGTTGCTGCTGCGGCGGGCCAGTTCAACGGCCTGGATCAGGGAGACAACAATTGTCAGGGCGACACCGCTGGCCAATACCCAGGCCAGATATCTGCCGCCAAAATAGCGGAATAGCGTGGTCGAGATCCCCGTTCTGATCATGACATTGCCCCGGCACGTTCTTCACGCAAGGCTTGATGCCCGGCAATGGATGGCAGAACAAGCATTGTCAGCATGAAAAGGCCAGGCAGGATTATGCTGGCATAGAGAAGTGGCACAGCCGCCGGGATCGTCGTGGCAAATGACCGTGAGGATATCAGCGCCGCGATGCACAGCATACCGGCGCAGAACGTCATCATCGTCCGGCGTGACCATGTGCCTCGGCGCACCTGTCCATACAACACCCCGCAACTCGCCGTCAGCACGAGAACGAGTGCCAATGCAGGTGACACAATCCGATAATGGCCCTCGGCACGCCGCTGGTTGATATAGCTGGGGCTTGGTGACTTGGACGGGTCGAGGAGGTTGGCGATCGAATCCTCATTCATGTCAATGGGCATCCGTGACGTCTCTTTGCGGTCCCGTGGCGCAATCATGACCGTATGCGTGTCGAACAACAGCTTTGCGCCAGCTTGCTCATCACTGCCAAGTTCCATACGTTCGCCATCCTGAAGCAGCACTGCCGGAAGGCCATCGCGTTCGATGAATTTTCCAACGCGCGCGGTCAGGGTGATAATCTTGCCCTCGGTGCGCTCATCATGAATGAAGATGTCACGAGCCAGTCCATC
>CBFHRT010000047.1:0-14005 GCA_965658285.1 Puniceispirillaceae bacterium (SeqCode)
GAGGCCTGGGCGATGGCGGTGCCGTGGTCGGGCGTGCCGCTGGCGAACCTTCTGAAGGTGGCGAAACCGACCTCGGGGGCGAAATATATCCGCATGGAGACCTTCCTCGACCCGAAGGTGGCGCCGGGTCAGAAACAATCCTGGTATCCCTGGCCCTATGTCGAGGGGCTGACCATCGAGGAGGCGCAGAACGAGCTGGCCTTCCTTGCCACCGGCATCTATGGCAAGCCGCTGCCGAACCAGAATGGCGCGCCGATCCGGCTGATCACGCCGTGGAAATACGGCTTCAAGGGGATCAAGTCGATCCGCCGCATCACCTTCACCGACCAGCGGCCGGTGTCCTTCTGGGAACAGCTCGCCGGCAATGAATATGGCTTCTGGGCGAATGTGAACCCGAACGTGCCGCACCCGCGCTGGTCGCAGGCAACCGAACGCATGTTGGGAAGTGATGAGCGGGTGCCGACGCTGCTGTTCAACGGCTATCGCGACGAGGTGGAATATCTCTACGCCAAGCTGCCAGTCGCCGACCCACGGGAGTTGTATTATTGATCCCCGGTTTCATGGCACCGCGCCGAGATTAATATTTACCAAACGCCGGTAGCTTAACGCCCCAGCAATGCCAGCAGCCTTGTCGCCAGCCCGTCCATTTCATCGAGTCGTTCGAACGGGCCTGACGGGATGGTCTGGCCAAGCGGCACGGTATGGCCGGCGGCGAACATGGCGTCATGAAAGGCGCGGATGCGGCCGGCCTCGCCGCTGGGATTGTCCGGCGTCGCCGCGCGCCAGGGGGCGATCATCACCGGCTTGCCGCTGATCGCCGCCTCGCTGGCCATATTCACCGAATCGGCGGTGATGATGGTGGCCTGCGCCAGCCCCAGAACGCCGGGATAGATGTTCGGCTCGTCATCCTGTGGCAGCATCACCTGATCGGCTGGCAGCGCCGCGGTAATCTGCCCGACCAGCCCGTCCGGCGTGCGCCGCGAGGCAACAGGGATCAGCTGCGCCGCATTGGCCGCGGCAAAGTCCGCCAGCCGCGTTGCCATCGCCGTCGCCATTTCCGCCGTCACGCGGTAACGCCGGTTGTCGCCGCCAAGCAATACCGCCACCGCGGTGCGCCGCGTCGTGCCAAGCCAGCGCGATTGCATGTCCATCATCGCGCGCTGGATCGAGCCGAGCGTCAGCCTGTTCAGCGAGCCGGTTGTGACCAGGACATTCGGTCCGCGCGCCGGATCATGGCGCGGCACCACCAGCGCATCGAACAGGCGCGGCGCCACGCGCGGGTCCTGGATATGGACGATCTGCGTCGGCGTGCCGGCGGCGTGCGCGCGGCGTCGCAGCGCCAGCGCCAGCCCGGCCATCCGGCGTCCACAGGTGATCAGGATGTCGGGAAACTGGCCGGTATGGGGACGGCGCTGAAGCTGGCCTGTTGTCGCCGCATAGAGGGGCAGGCCCGGCATCCATGCCGCCAGCCGCGGCAGCAGCCTGACCACGCCGTGCGGCGATACGGTGAAGTCTTCGCAACCCCATTCGGAACGTGCCCGGCGCAATGCATCGGCCAGCGCCACCGCCTGCAACCGCATGCCCGCCGTGCCGTCGCTGACAACCCAGATCTGCACCGGTCCGGCCCGTTCTTGTCCGGCCCGTTCTTGTCCGGCCTGTTCTCGTTCGGCCTGTTCTCGTTCGGACTCTGACAGGCTGCTGTCTCTGGACTCATTAGCCGGCATTGCGGCATGTCTCCCATGATGGTGCCAGGTGGCGGTAACGAGATCGGTGGGCTGGCGGGGCCGGGGATGGCCCCGTGTCCGACCTGTTTTCGGCTTATGCGGGCGCGGCTGAAACCCTCCCGGCTCCGGCGCGGCTGGATGAATTTCCCGGTATCTCATTCGTAGGAAATGCCGCGAGGTTGCGCAATAATATTTCGCAATTTTCTTGCGCGGGGACGGCCCCGCATTTATCCTTGGGTCAACGTTACGAGATTTTTCTCTGATACACTCCAAACATCCGAACACGGGGCATCATGGCGGGCAAGGTGAAGCTGGATAGTGTCGACCGGCAGATTCTCGGCGATCTTCAGGATGATGGTCGGATGACCAATGTCGATCTGGCGAAGCGCGCCGGCATTTCGGCGCCGCCCTGCCTGCGCCGTGTTCGCGGGCTTGAGGATTCCGGCATCATCCGTGGCTATCACGCCGAGCTCGATCCGGAGTCGCTTGGCTATTCGGTGCAGGTCTTCGCCTTTGTCGGGCTGACCAGCCAGGCCGAGGCCGATCTGCAGCTGTTCGAGGAGATGGTCACCTCATGGCCGCAGGTGCGCGAATGCCACATGTTGATGGGCGAGACCGATTTCCTTTTGAAGATCGTCGCCCATGACTGGGATGATTTCCAGAAATTCTTGACCACCCGCCTGACGCCGGCGCCGAATGTCAGCCATGTGAAAACGGCGCTGTCGATCCGCTCGGCCAAGAACATGCCGGGCGTCCCGGTTGACGGGACGGATGCGGGTTAACCGGCGACGCGCGCCACCTCCTGCCTTGCGAGCCACAATCCTGCGCCCGCGATGCAAAGCGTGATCACCGCGGCAAGCAGGAACACTGCCGGATATCCGAATGCCGAGGCGACCAGCGCCGTCAGCCACAGCGATGTGACATCACCGAAATTGAAGATGATCGACATCAGCCCCAGCAGCTTGGCACGGTGACGGCCTGACACGACCCGCTGCATCATCACCATCAACAGCGTGTCGACAATGGCGCCCGAATATCCCAATGCCATTGCGGCAACAAGGATTGCGGATTGCGTTGCAAGCAGCGCGAATGCGGCAAGTGACAGGCCATAGACCACCCATGCGGCATAGAGCGTTGCCTGTTGTGGCCAGCTGCGCATAAGGCCTGTTGTCAGCGCGCCAAGCATGCCACTCAGCGCCATCATCGACAGGATTGTGCCAAGCAATGCCGGATCGTCTGGAAACAACCTGTCTGTCTGGAGCGGGATGATCATTGTTTCGGCGCCCGCGACAGCGACAATCGCCAACATGTTCAAGGCGATACAAACCATAAAGGCAGCGCGCCTCCTGAACATGAACACCAGCAGAACCCCATAATCATTGATCAGCGGTGCGCGCCCGCGTCTTGTGTCCGGGCGGTGCGGCAGGGCCATCGAAATCATTGCGGCACCAAGGAACAGCGCGGCGATGATCGCAAAGACGGCAAGCGGCGGAAACGCGGCAAGGGCGAGGCCGCCGACCACGGGGGCGATGATGGTGGCCGCATAATCCAATGTTTCAAACGTGGATATCGCCCGATGCAACTGAGCAGGGCGGCATAATTGCGGGATGATCGCGCGTATCGTCGGACTGGTGATGCTGCGGATCGCAGTCAGCAGAAACCCTGTGACACCCAGAACCGCAATCGCGCTTGCGCCATAAAACAACGCCGCCATGCCGCCTGCAATGACGGCCACGCGGACAAGATAAGCGATAATGATGATCGCCCGGCGGTCCAGATTGTCGCCAAGCCAGCCTCCAAAGAGTCCGAAAATGATGAAGGGAAGCAACCGCAGGCCCAGCACCAAAGCGACGGATTCAATATTGTCCGCCGTATCGATCGCCAGCCAGAGAAGCGTGATGTCAAACAGACCCGCCGCAAAAACGGCGAGGAAACGGCCAAGCAAAAGAGCCGTCATCCCACCGGAAACGCGCACCCGCCTGATCAATTGCATGGGAAGTAATGTCATCCAGGCCAATCATATATGGCCTGGCTTAACACTAGATGAATCGGTAGGGGGCCGACCCTGTTGCGCCCTACTCCGCGACCTTGCTCATATCGAACAGGGCGATCGACAGCACTTCGTAGCTTTTCACGCCGCCGGGGGTATGCACCTCGGCCGAATCCCCGACCGACTTGCCGATCAGGCCGCGCGCGATCGGCGAGGAGGTCGAGACAAGGCCCTTGTTGATATCGGCCTCATAGGGGCCAACGATATGGTAGGTCGATTCCTCGTCCGTATCCTCATCGGCGACCTCGACAGTGGTGCCGAACGTCACCTTCTCGCTGCTCAGCTTGCCGGCGTCGATCACCTCGGCGCGGCTGGTCACATCCTCAAGCTCGGAAATGCGCCCCTCGATAAAGGACTGGCGTTCGCGCGCCGCGTGATACTCGGCGTTCTCCGACAGATCGCCATGTTCGCGCGCGTCGGCAATCGCCTGAATCACCGCCGGCCGTTCATGCGCCTTCAGATGCGCCAGTTCCACCTTGATTGCGTCCAGCCCCTGCGGGGTGAAAGGGATCTTTTCCATCGTTCCGTCGCCGTTCAATCTGTCGCCGTTCAATACGGCATCGTTCAATCCATCGCCATTCACGCCGGCACATTAACGGGGCACTCGCACCTGCGGTGGCAGGACCGTTGTCAGCTGGCAATGTCGGACAGGAAATCCTGCAGCGTACGAACACCGAGGTCACCCTGCTGCAGCGCCCGGATGGCCTGCGCGGCAGCGCGGCTGCCTGATACCGTCGTATAATAAGGAATTTTGTTCGTTAATGCCGTGTGACGCAAGGAGAAAGAATCCTGCATCGAGGCGGCGCCCATAGCGGTGTTGAAGACAATCTGGATGTCGCCGGACAGCATCGCGTCGACGGCGTGTGGGCGGCCCTCCATGACCTTGTTGATGCGGGTTGCCGGCACGCCGGCCGCGGTCAGCGCATCGGTGGTGCCGCCGGTGGCGAGGATCTCGAACCCGATTTCAACCAGATCGCGACAGATCGTGATGAACGCCGCCTTGTCCTCGTCGCGGACCGACGCAAAGACCTTGCCGGTCAATGGCAGATCGACCCCGGCGCCAAGCTGGCTTTTGGCAAAGGCGCGGCCGAAATCACCATCGATTCCCATCACCTCGCCGGTGGATTTCATTTCCGGGCCAAGCACGACATCGCTTCCCGGGAAGCGGGCAAAGGGGAAGACAGCTTCCTTCACCGCGACATGGTCAAGCGTGATTTCGGACAGCGCGAAGCTGGCCAGCTTTTCACCCGCCATCACACGCGCCGCGATCTTCGCCAGCGGCACGCCGGTGGCCTTGGCGACGAACGGCACGGTGCGGCTGCCGCGCGGATTGACCTCGAGAAGGTAGATGTGATCATCCTTGATCGCGAACTGCACATTCATCAGCCCGACAACCCCCAGCGCCCGGGCCAGTGCCTCGGTCTGGCGGCGCAACTCGGCAAGCAGCGCGTCCGACAGCGTCTGCGGCGGCAGGGAACAGGCGGAATCACCGGAATGGATGCCGGCCTCCTCGATATGTTCCATGATGCCGCCGATATAGACATCCGCGCCATCGCACAGCGCATCGACATCGACCTCGATTGCGTTGCTGAGGAAGCTGTCGATCAGGACCGGATTGTCACCGGATACAATCACCGCATCGCGCATATAGCGTTCCAGATCGGCAAGCTGGTGAACCACCTCCATGGCGCGTCCGCCAAGAACATAGGACGGGCGGATGACAACCGGCAGCCCGACCTCGGCGACGATGTCGCGCGCTTCCTCGGCGGAATGGGCGATGCCGTTATGCGGCTGGCTGAGCGCCAGATCATTGACCAGCTTCTGGAACCGCTCACGATCCTCGGCAAGGTCGATGGCGTCGGGGCTGGTGCCGAGGATCGGAATGCCGGCCGCCTCAAGCGCCGACGCGATCTTCAGCGGTGTCTGGCCGCCAAGCTGGACAATCACACCATGCATCGTGCCGGCCTGGGATTCGCGCCGGATCACCTCGATGACATCCTCGTCGGTCAGTGGTTCAAAATACAACCTGTCGGAAGTGTCGTAATCGGTCGACACCGTTTCCGGGTTGCAGTTGATCATGATCGTCTCATAGCCGGCCTCGGACAGCGCGTAGCAGGCATGGACGCAGCAATAATCGAACTCGATTCCCTGGCCGATCCGGTTCGGCCCGCCGCCAAGGATGACCACCTTCTTGCGGTCTGACGGGGCGGATTCGCATTCGGCGCCAAGAACCGGCTCGTAGGTCGAATACATATAGGCTGTTTCGGCGGCGAACTCGGCGGCGCATGTGTCGATCCGCTTGAAGACCGGATGCACGCCGGCGGCGGCGCGGGCCGCGGCCACCTCAGCGGCTGGCACGCCGGCAAGCGCGGCGATGCGGGAATCGGCAAATCCCATCGATTTCAGACGCTGCAGCGAGAGTGCATCACCAGGCACGCCGTCGCTGGCAATCGATGTCTCGACGGCGATGATGGCGGCAATCCTCTCAAGGAACCATTTGTCCCATTTGGTGATGGCATATAACTCGTCAACCGACATGCCCGTGCGCAGCGCCTGCGCGATCCGCAGAATGCGGAACGGCACGAACTCGCCAAGCCAGCCGCGCAGCGGATCACCGCCAAGCGCATCATCGGGGGCCGGCATCGGCACCTCGTCGAGACCGGACAGGCCGGTTTCCATCGACCGAAGCGCCTTTTGCAGACTCTCTTCAAAGGACCGGCCAACGGCCATAGCCTCGCCGACAGACTTCATCGAGGTCGACAGCCGGGCCTCGGAGCCGGGGAATTTCTCGAAGGTGAAACGCGGGATCTTGGTGACGATATAGTCGATTGTCGGCTCGAAACTGGCCGGAGTGACACCGGTGATGTCGTTCGCCAGCTCATCCAGCGTGTAGCCGACAGCAAGTTTTGCCGCCACCTTGGCGATCGGGAAACCGGTTGCCTTTGACGCCAGCGCCGATGACCGGCTGACCCGCGGGTTCATCTCGATGATGATGATGCGCCCGGTATCCGGGCAGACGGCGAACTGCACGTTCGAGCCGCCGGTATCGACACCAATCTCGCGCAGCACCGCCAGTGAGGCGTCGCGAAGCGCCTGATATTCCTTGTCGGTGAGGGTCAGGGCCGGCGCGACGGTGATGGAATCGCCGGTATGAACGCCCATCGGGTCCATATTCTCGATCGAGCAGACGATGATGCAATTGTCGGCGGTGTCGCGCACCACCTCCATCTCGAATTCCTTCCAGCCGAGGATCGATTCCTCGATCAGCACCTCGCTGACCGGCGACAGCCGCAGCCCGTTCCGGACGATCTCCTCGAATTCGGCCCGGTTATAGGCCACACCGCCGCCCTCGCCGCCAAGGGTGAAGGAGGGTCGGATGATGGCTGGCAGCCCGACAATCTCCAGCGCCGCGATGCCGTCCTCGAAATTGTTCACCGTGCGCGCGAGGGCGCATTGCAGCCCGATCTTTTCCATCGCCACACGGAACAGTTCGCGGTCTTCGGCCTTTTCGATCGAATCAGGCCTGGCGCCAATCATTTCGACGCCGAATTTCGTCAGTGTGCCGTCCTTTTCCAGTGCCAGCGCGGTGTTCAGTGCCGTCTGCCCGCCCATTGTCGGCAACAGCGCGTCGGGCCGCTCGGCCTCGATGATCCGCGCTACGGTCGCCGGTGTAATCGGTTCGACGTAAGTGGCGTCGGCCATCCCGGGATCGGTCATGATCGTCGCCGGGTTGGAATTGACCAGGATGACCCGGTAACCCTCGGCCTTCAGCGCCTTGCAGGCCTGCGCCCCGGAATAGTCGAACTCGCACGCCTGGCCGATGATGATGGGCCCGGCGCCAATGATGAGAATGGAGCTGATGTCGTCGCGACGCGGCATCTCTACCCTTTCCGCTCGTCCATGAGCGCAGTGAACCGGTCGAACAGGTAACGCGAATCATGCGGACCGGGCGAGGATTCGGGATGGTACTGCACGCAGAATGCGGGCCTGTCGCGATGCCGGAGCCCCTCGATCGAGCCGTCGAACAGCGACAGATGCGTCACTTCCAGCGTGTCGGGCAGCGAGTCGGCATCAACAACAAAGCCGTGATTCTGGCTGGTGATCTCGATGCGCCCGGTGGCAAGGTCCTTGACCGGGTGATTCGCGCCGCGATGGCCACGCTCCATCTTGTGTGTTTTCGCGCCCATCGCCAGCGCCATCAGCTGGTGGCCGATACAGATGCCGAAGACCGGCATGTCGGCATCGATCAGGCCGGCAATCTGCGTGGCCGCGTAATCTGCCGTGGCGGCCGGATCGCCCGGACCGTTCGACAGGAAGACGCCATCCGGCTTCATCGCGAGGATCGTTGCGGCATCGGTTTCTGCCGGCACCACCGTAACGTCGCAGCCGGCGTCGGTCAGACAGCGCAGAATGTTGTGCTTGCAGCCGAAATCCATCGCCACAACACGATGCTTCGCGGCGGTGGCGCGGTGCGTGGACGTGGCGATATCCCAGCTTCCTTCCTGCCAGGCGGCCGCGGCATCACGCGTCACCTCGACCGCCAGATCCATGCCGGCAAGTCCGGGCCATGTCCGGGCCATCCTGGTCAGCGCGGGGATATCGAAGGCGCCATCCGGGGCGTGGCACAGCACGCCGTTCGGCGCGCCGGCATCACGTATCCGGCGGGTCAGGGCGCGGGTGTCAATCCCGGCGATGCCCGGAAGACCGTGTTGCTCCATCCAGTCGGTGAGTGTGTTCTTACTCCGCCAGCTTGCCGGATCGGTCGGCGGCTGGCGCGTGATCATGCCAAGCGCGGTCGGGGCCGTTGTTTCGTGATCATTGGGATTGGCGCCGACATTGCCGATATGCGGGAAGGTGAAAGTGATGATCTGCCCGGCATAGGACGGATCCGTCATGATTTCCTGGTAGCCGGTCATCGAGGTGTTGAAGCAGACCTCGCCGACATTTGTCGTCGCGGCACCGAACCCGTAACCCTCGAACACTGACCCATCACCAAGAACAAGAACGGCGGTCGGTTTTGTCCAACCCGGGTTCGGCGCGGCACCAGACCGGCCAGAGTTCGTGTTCTGAGCCATTGAGATCCTTGCGGCAAGTGGTCTATCCTGGTGACCCTGCGGACGCGGCGCACATCGAAGATGCGTTCACGATGGCGGCGGCATTGCGGGGCCGCTGTGTGATACCCAAGGTGGCACAGCCGGTCAAGTGGCTGCCGGTCCCAAATTGGTGCCACCTCTTGCGAAATATGCGGTTTGCCGCTAAACACCGGCAGTCTTCAGGCGTAGTGTGGGTGTCGCACTCACTGGATGGACAGTTTTCAGGGCAGGTAAATCATGGCGGATTTGCGCGAAGACATTGCAGCAGCAATGAAAGATGCGCTTAAGGCGAAGGATCAGACAGCGCTGGCAACCTTGCGCCTGATCAGCGCGGCGTTGAAGGATCGCGATATCGCGGCACGCGGCAGCGGCAATCAGGATGGAATCACCGACGAGGAAATCCTGTCGATGATGCAGACGATGATCAAGCAGCGAAACGAATCGGCAAAGATGTACCGGGACGGTAACCGCCCCGAGCTGGCCGATGCCGAAGAGGCCGAGATCGGGATCATCACCGGCTTCCTGCCAACGCAGCTTGGCGAGGCCGAGATCACAGCCGCGATAGATGCCGCCATCGAGGCCATAGGCGCCGCATCAATCAAGGATATGGGCCAGGTCATGGGGCATCTCAAACAGGCCCATGCCGGCCAGATGGATTTCTCGGTGGCCAGCCAGAAGGTCAAGGCAGCGCTGCTCGACCGCGGGTGAGCGCGACGGCGTCTTGCCGATTGCCGCCCCGGCTCGCATTTTAATAGTGAGGCTCGCCGCCATTCGCCGTGGCCGCAACGCCGACTGTCGGAGTGGGAATGGCTGTACCGCCGGAATTCATCGAGGATCTGCGTCAGCGCGTGCCGCTGTCCGATCTGATCGGCAAACGGGTGAAGCTTGTTCGCAAGGGGCGCCGCTTTACCGGCCTGTGCCCATTCCATTCCGAAAAGACCCCCTCATTCTCGGTTGTCGATGACCAGGGTTTCTATCACTGCTTCGGGTGCGGCGCGCATGGCGACGCCATCTCGTTTCTGCGTGAGACCGACGGGCTGGATTTTATGGAAGCCGTCGAGCGGCTTGCCGGCATGGCCGGGATGGCGGTGCCGCAAAGCACTCCCGAAGACCCGCAGCGTACCCGCCAGCGCAAGGCGGCACTCGATATCCTCGAGGAGACGACGCGGGTCTTTCAGGCCGCCTTGCAGCGCAATGACGGGCAGGCTGCCGCCACCTATCTCAAGCACCGTGGCCTCAGCGAGTCGGTCATCGCGACCTACCGGCTGGGTTATGCACCGCGAAGCGGCCTGCGCACGGCGCTGGCGGCGCGCGGTTTCAGCGATGATGACATGCTGGCCGCCGGTGTGCTGCGCCGCAGTGACCGGGATGGCGATCTGTATGACTATTTCCGCGACCGGGTGATGTTCCCGATCGAGGATCGTCAGGGCCGGGTGATTGCCTTTGGCGCGCGGGCGCTAGGCGATGCGCAGCCGAAATATCTGAATTCGGGTGAGGGGCCGACCTTTTCGAAGAAGAATGTTCTTTATGGGTGGGTGCAGGCCCGCGAGGGGCTGCGCCGCGGCCTGCCACTCGTCGTGGCCGAAGGCTATATGGATGTTATCGCCATCCAGAAGAGTGGTGTTGCGACGGCTGTCGCGCCGCTTGGCACGGCGCTGACGGAAGAGCAGATCGGCCTGTTATGGAAGCTTCATGACGAGCCTGTTCTCTGTTTCGATGGCGACGCCGCTGGCCAGCGGGCACAGGCACGGGCACTGGAACGCCTGCTGCCACAGCTTCAACCCGGCAAGTCGTCACGGCTGGCTGTTCTGCCAGCAGGTCAGGACCCCGATGACCTGCTGCAAAGCGAGGGCGGCGACGGTCTTCTCAAGGTGCTGTCCACGGCGCGCTCGCTGATTGACAGCCTGTGGGCCATCACCGCCGAGCAACATGATCTGCGCCAGCCCGAGCAGCGCGCGCAGTTCTGGCAGGCGGTGCGTGATCAGGTTCGCCAGATCGGCCATGGCCAGGTCCGCGGCGCCTTTGCAGACGAGATCGAGGCACGCATCGCGGCGATGCGCACCGCTGGCCGTGCCGGGGGCAGGGCCGGTGTTGGTATGGCGCGCCCGCGTGTGCGTCGCCCCGCCGCTGGCGCCATCCATCGCCATCGCGCCATTTGCGCGCTGATCATGGCGCATCCGGAGCTTGTGCCGGACATGTTTGAATCGCTTCTTGTCATCGACTCGGGCGATGCCGGGCTCGAAGCGCTGAAAAAAGCGGCTATTGATGCGGTAATTCGTGATCCTGACCTTGACGCGGCGGGACTCAGGCATCATCTAAATGGGTTGAATTTGGCTGACGCAATTGGCGTGCTTGAGGGGGACGAGATGAAAGCGCGAATGCCGTTCGACCCAGGCAAAATATCCGGCTCTGACGCCGGCCAGCATCTGCAGGAACTTCTGCAGCTTGTTGGCGGCGCGTCGGGGCTTTTCTCAGGCGGGGCCTCCATACCCCGTTGACCCCTGTTTCTGACCGGACCGATCCATTGACCGTTGCGGCCCGAGCGCATTTCGGCCGCCCGCACCAAGGAAAGCAGACGATTTAGATGGCATCCAAGGCAACACAACAGACCGAACCTGAAATCCAGCCTCAGGAAGGCGCCGTCGACGCGCCCGACACCGACGCCGCCCAGCAGGCCCAAAAGCTGCTGATGAAACTTGGCAAGGAGCGCGGCTACGTCACTCATGACGAGTTGAACGCCGCCCTGCCGGCAGAGGATTTCACCTCCGAACAGATCGACGAATTCATGTCGACTCTCAGCGAAATGGGGGTTTCGGTTGTCGAGGCCGCGGACGGCGATGAGTCCTCGGAGACTGAGGAAGAGGAAGCGCGCGCATCGGGCAACGTGTCTGACAGCGATGTCTCGGGAACCGATGATCCGGTGCGGATGTATCTTCGTGAGATGGGCAGTGTCGAATTGCTGTCGCGCGAGGGTGAGATCGCCATCGCCAAGCGCATCGAGGCCGGGCGCGAGATGATGATCGGTGGCATCTGTGAATCGCCGCTGACGATCCGTGCGTTGCTGCACTGGCGCGATCAGATCGCCGACGGTGTGGTGCCGCTTCGCGACATTATCGATCTGGAAACCACTTACGCCAAAATCAATGGCGGCCCGGTCGACCAGAATGTGATGAGCGCGATGGGGGATGGCATCGACGATGCCGACCTTGAGGATGAGGATGAGGATGAGGACTCCGAATCCGAGGAGGCCGAGGAAGAGGAGACCGAATCGGCCGATGGTGACGCCGATACGGATACCTCGACCCGTGACGCCAATTCGGGCGATGAGGGCGATGATCTGAACATGTCGCTTGCCGCGATGGAAGATGCGGTGCGCGACCATATGATGGCGCGGTTCGACGAAATCGCAGCGCTGTTCAAGTTGTTCAGCCGCTCGCAGGACCGGCGGCTGGCCAAGATGGCGGCGGACGAGGCATTGGTGCCGCGTAGCGAGGCCACGCATCTCGAACACAAGGTTCGGCTTGTCGAGTTGATGGAGGGCGTAAGCTTCAACCCGGCCAGGATCGAGGCGCTGACCGACCAGCTTTTCACCCTGAACAGGCATGTCACGACAATCGAGGGCCGTCTTCTGCGAATCGCCACCGATGCCGGCGTGCCGCGTGATCAGCTGCTGGCAGCCTGGAGTGGCCGCGAATGCGTCGCTTCCTGGCCTGGCGATGGCTATCGCAGCAACCAGTGGCGCAAGTTGAAAGCGCAGCATACCGATGAGTTGGACGACATTCTGGGCAAGATCAGCCTTGTCGTCGATGATGTCGGGCTGTCTGTTACCGAATTCCGCGACATCATCCAGACCATCCAGCGTGGCCAGCGCGAAAGCGCCCGCGCGAAAAAGGAAATGGTCGAGGCAAACCTGCGTCTGGTGATCTCGATTGCGAAGAAATACACCAATCGCGGGCTGCAGTTTCTGGACCTCATTCAGGAGGGCAATATCGGCCTGATGAAGGCGGTCGACAAATTCGAATACCGCCGTGGCTATAAATTCTCGACCTATGCAACATGGTGGATCCGTCAGGCAATCACACGCTCGATTGCCGACCAGGCGCGCACCATCCGCATCCCGGTACATATGATCGAGACAATCAACAAGCTTGTCCGCACCTCGCGCCAGATGCTGCATGAAATTGGCCGCGAGCCAACTCCTGAGGAACTTGCGGAAAAGCTGTCGATGCCGATCGACAAGGTCCGCAAGGTTCTGAAGATCGCCAAGGAGCCGATCAGCCTCGAGACGCCGATCGGCGATGAGGAAGACAGCCATCTTGGTGACTTCATCGAGGACAAGAACGCGGTGCAGCCGCTTGACGCCGCCATCCACGCCAATCTGCGCGAGACGACGACGCGTGTTCTGGCCAGCCTGACGGCGCGTGAGGAGCGCGTTCTGCGGATGCGCTTTGGCATCGGCATGAACACCGACCACACGCTGGAAGAGGTTGGCCAGCAATTCAGTGTGACGCGCGAGCGGATCAGGCAGATCGAGGCGAAGGCGCTGCGCAAGCTGAAGCACCCGTCGCGCTCGCGCAAGCTGCGCTCATTCCTCGAGAACTAAGGCCGGCGGGCATGCGTATATGCTCCACGAATATGCTTGAAGGTGGTATGAAGGTCGTGACATCTATTGTCAGCCACCCTTTGGGGGCCTGTAGTTCAATTGGTTAGAACCCACGGCTCATAACCGTGTTGTTGCAGGTTCGAGTCCTGCCGGGCCCACCAACCTTCGCCACGCAAGCGCCACCCAAAATCAAATGGTGACAAGCTGACCCGCCGGACCGGCGCAAGGACGGTGGCACGGTTGCTGGTCGTCGTCATCATCCGGCGTCAGACCGATTGTGAGGCCTGTTTTACGCCTGCTGCGTCAAGACAGCCATAACCAAGATACGATCCTTCAACGCTGTCACCCTCACAGGAACGTGACCCGGCATTCGTTGCTCATCAGGTCTGAGTAACTTATGCCTCATGCAGCGTGCCAATGGAGCGATGCCAAGAGACATAGCTCCGGTGGCCGCCAACACGGTTGTTCCAGATTGCGGTTATACCAGTTTGCCTTTTGCTTTTAAGCGCCGTTATCCACGCACGATGAACAGCAC
>CBFHRT010000048.1:0-13972 GCA_965658285.1 Puniceispirillaceae bacterium (SeqCode)
GCATGCCAAGCTGCTGGAAAGACTGCAGGCGGACGGCGAGCTGCCGGACTGGTTCAAGGACCATCCGGTTTATTACGCCGGCCCGGCAAAGACACCGGAAGGCATGGCATCAGGGTCGTTCGGGCCAACGACGGCCGGCCGCATGGACAGCTATGTGCCCACCTTCCAGGCGGAAGGCGGGTCAATGGTCATGCTGGCAAAGGGGAACCGGTCGCGGCAGGTCCGCGAGAGCTGCAAGACGCATGGCGGGTTTTATCTTGGCAGCATCGGCGGCGTGGCCGCGAAGCTGGCGCTGGAATCGATCAAAAAGATCGAGGTGCTGGAATATCCCGAGCTGGGGATGGAGGCTGTCTGGAAGATCGAGGTGGAGAATTTCCCGGCCTTCATCATCACCGATGACAAGGGCAATGATTTCTTCGATATCGGTTAGCGCTCTGCCACTCAGGCAGGCGGCGGCCCGCCACTGGCATAATCGATGAACTGGATCGTGTGCCGCACCGGAATCTCAGCATCCAGCTGCTGGATGCAGCCGATATTGCCAGCCGCCACAATCGGCGCGCCAGTGCCGCGAATGTTGTCAAGCTTGCGCTGGCGAAGACCATCGGCCATTTCAGGCTGCAGGATGTTATAGACCCCCGCCGACCCACAGCATAGATGCGGCTCCAGCGGCTGACGCACTTCATACCCCGCCTGCCGCAGCAGGCTGACCGGCAGATCATGGATCTTCTGGCCATGTTGCAGTGAACAGGCCGAATGATAGGCCACGATACCGCGCCCTTCCGGCGCCGGGTCGATGATCGCGCCCAGTGGCAGGTCGGCAAGCAATTCGGAAATATCACAGGTCAGCGCAGACACCTGCGCCGCGATGTCCTTCAGTTCCGGATCGTCACCGACAACATGTCGGTAATCCTTGACCATCGTGCCGCAGCCCGACGCGTTGACGACAATGGCATCAACCTGGCCGTTACGGATTTCATCGCGCCAGGCCAGCAGCGTCGATCTGATCGCCGAACGCGCCGCGTCCGACTCGCCGATATGATGTGCCAGCGCCCCGCAGCAGAATGCCTCGGACCGAACCGTCACCCGCACGCCAAGCTTGTTGAGAACACGCACGGTGCTGGCGTTGATGGCGGGGTCGAGAGCCCGCTGCGCACAGCCGGCCAGAAGGATGACGTGACGCGTTTCGGTCACCCGCGGTTCGAAATTCATCGTCTTGCCGCCGATCCGGTCAAATCGCGGCAATTTTCGCGGCAGCTTGGCCAGCACCGCCCTGATCCGGCCCGGCATAACAGGCGCAAACAGGCTGCCGATCCTGCCAAGCCTGATCATCAGGCGGAAACGTCCCGCATGGGGAATGACATGCGCCAGCATCCGCCGCATCACCCGGTCCATCAGGGGCCGCCTGACCTGGCTGTCCAGCCGGTCGCGGCCGATTTCGATCAAATGGTGATAATCAACCCCCGAGGGACAGGTCGTCGTGCAGGCAAGACAGCCAAGGCAGCGGTCAAGGTGAAAGCCGGTATCCGATGACACGCTGTCAGGTGTTTCGAGAAGTTCGCGCATCAGCCAGATGCGCCCGCGCGGGCTGTCACGTTCATCGCCGGTCATCACATAGGTCGGACAGGTGGCCGTGCAGAACCCGCAATGAACGCATTTGCGAAGAATGGCGTCGGCCTCGCGTATCTGCGGATCAAGAAGCTGGGTATCGGTGAAATGCGTCTGCATGCCGCCCTCGTCTACACGCCGTGATGCATGCGTTCATAATTCAGCACGCCGAGCGGGTCAAAGGATGCCTTGACGCGCCGGTGAAGTTCGAGGATCGGCCCCGACAGCGGCTGCAACGGCTCGATGCTCTCGCGCGTCACACCGACATCGCGGACCAGCATCGCAAAGCCGCTGCCAAGTTCGGCGATCGCGCCGCGCAGCGCCGGCCCGATCCGCGGTGAATTCCCCGCCACCCAGATCAGACCACCGGCCCAGTCGGCGATCATCCGGATATCCAGACCCGGATCGAGCGCCGCCATCACCCGCGGCGCGTCGGACGGCGCGCAGGACACCTTCCAGATGTCATGCGGCTTTTCAGCAAGCGGCTGAACATCCCTGATCCGGAGCCAGAGCGCGGCGCTCCTGTCGGTATCAAGCGACTCACCACCACTGAGAGTCAGAAGATGACCGAGCCTGTCAGCCACCGAGGCCTCAATGCCTTCGAGCCTGATCACCACCGTGAAGGGCCGGCCAAGATCAACCCCTTCCTCGGCGGCGATGGTTTTCGGCAGGATGGCGGCGGCACCCGGTTCGTGCGAAGTGGCGAAGATCGCGGCAATTCCAGAAACGGCGTCGGCAAGACTGTCATGACCGACCAGAATCGAACGCGCTGTTTCCGGGGCCGGCAGCGTCTTCAGGGTGATTTCATCCATCACGCCGAGCGTGCCGAAGGACCCGCACATGAGTTTCGACAGATCATAGCCGGTGACATTCTTCATCACCTTGCCACCCGACTTGAACAGCTCGCCGCGTCCTGACACCGCCTCAAAGCCAAGCAGATAGTCGCGTGCCGCCCCGGCGGTCAGACGCCGTGGTCCGGAAAGATTGGCCGCGATCACCCCGCCGATGGTACCACGGTTTCCGGGTTCGGCCTGGCCAAGGATACGGGTCATGCCTGGCGGCTCGAAAGCCAGCATCTGGCGCGCCTTGGCAAGCGCCGCCTCGACAACATCCATCGGCGTTCCGGCGCGCAGCGTCAGCACAAGCTCTTCCGGCTGGTAATCGACGATGCCATTGAAGGCGCTGACATCAAGAACGGACTCATAACTCACGGACCGGCCAAGATGACGCTTGGTACCAGCGCCGCGAAGCTCCAGCCGCGACTTTGCCGCCACGGCGTCCTGAACGGCTTCCTGTACCTGTTGCAGATCGGAGACGACGATATCGGTCATCAGGCAATGGCCCTTTGCAGTCAAGCCGGCCGGCCGGGACTCCGCGCGTTAGAATCGTGGCAGGTCGGGATGTGGAAGCTTGCCCTTATGGACATGAAGCCGGCCAAGCTCGGCACAGCGATGAAGATTGGGAAATACTTTGCCGGGGTTCAGAAGATGCCCCGGATCAAAGGCACATTTCAGCCGCTGCTGCTGTTTCAAATCATCCTCGGTGAACTGGATGTTCATCAGATCGCGCTTCTCGACCCCGACACCATGCTCGCCGGTCAGCACGCCGCCCATCTCGACACAGCTGCGCAGGATATCGGCGCCGAACTCCTCGGCCCGTTCCAGCTCGCCGGGTTGATTGGCGTCAAACAGGATCAGCGGATGCAGATTGCCGTCGCCGGCATGAAACACATTCGCAACCCGCAGGCCATATTGCTGGCTCAGCGCATTCATCCGCCGCATCATGTCGGGAAGCCGGCGTCGCGGAATGGTGCCATCCATGCACAGATAATCCGGCGAGATCCGGCCCACCGCCGGGAATGCCGATTTCCGGCCGGCCCAGAACAGGTTGCGTTCCTCCTCGGACTGGCTGACGCGCAGCGATGTCGCGCCCGCGGCGCGCACGATTGTCTCGACACGTTCGATCAGCGCGTCAACCTCGACCTCCGGGCCGTCAAGCTCGATGATCAGCAGCGCCGCCGCCTCACGCGGATAGCCGGCATTGGCAAAATCCTCGGCGGCATTGATGGCAAGACCGTCCATCATTTCCATACCGGCCGGGATAATGCCCGCGCCGATGACATCACCGACCGCCGTGCCGGCACTACCGGTATCATCGAAGCCGACAAGAAGCGCCCGTGCCGTCGCCGGTTTCTGCAGAATGCGAAGCGTGACCTCGCTGACAACGCCAAGCAGGCCTTCCGAGCCGGTCATCACGCCAAGAAGGTCATAATCGCCAGCATCAAGATGCTTGCCGCCAAAGCGCAGGATCTCACCCTCGATGGTGACAATCTCGACACCAAGGAGGTTGTTTGTCGTCAGCCCGTATTTCAGACAGTGAACGCCACCGGAATTCTCGGCTACATTGCCGCCGACCGAACAGGCGATCTGGCTTGACGGGTCGGGCGCATAATAGAACCCGTCGGCCTGCACCGCATGGGTGATGGCAAGGTTGGTGACGCCAGGCTGCGCAACCACGCAGCGGTTCGCATAGTCCACCTCGAGGATACGGTTGAATTTGCCAAGCCCCAGCAGAACCGCATCCGCCAGCGGCAGGGCGCCGCCCGACAGCGAGGTGCCAGCCCCGCGTGGTACGATCTTGATCCCCTGCTCATGGCAGTATTTCATCACCGCGGCGATCTGATCGACCGTTTCCGGCAGCACCACCGCAAGCGGCACCTGCCGGTAGGCCGACAGCCCGTCGGAATCAAACGCCTTCATGCTTTCGGTCGAATCAACGACGCAGCCATCCGGGAGCATGCGCCGCAATGCGCCGCAGATGTCACCGCGCCGGTCAATCACAGTCTGGTCAGGTTCGGGCATCAACATTGTCGGGGTCCATCGATCATGGTCACGATATCCATACCATATATCTAATTACACCGGCCTGTCAGTGGCATGTCGTTGCTGATTTGCCGCACCTGTGCATCCGAAGACATTGTCGATTCAGGCGCTGAAATGAAAAACGGCCGGCAATGCCGACCGTTGGTCACGATATATCGGGGCAGCTTCAGCCCTGGCGTGCCTTCATGCGCGGGTTGCGCTTGTTGATCACATAGAGGCGTCCACGACGGCGCACAACCTGACAGTTGCGGTCACGCGTCTTGAGGGTTTTGAGCGAGCTAGCGACTTTCATGTTCGGCTCCGGCACAAAGCGGTTAATTTCGATGAGCGGGATAGTTAGCACCGCGCCCCACCAAGGTCAATGCAGAAATCCGGCCCGTATGGCAGGGTGCGGCGCGCCTAGCCGGCACAGGCCACGCCCGTTCCCTTGAGCCCACAATAGCCATTCGGTACCTTGTGCAGATATTGCTGGTGATAGTCCTCTGCGTAATAGAACGGCCCGGCCGGCCCGATTTCGGTTGTGACCTCGCCCATGCCACGCGCCGCCAGCGCCGCGCCATAATCAGTTGCCACCTGCCGGACGAGATCGAGCTGTTCGTCCGAAGTGGTGAAGATCGCCGAGCGGTACTGCGTGCCAAAGTCATTACCCTGCCGATAGCCCTGCGTCGGGTCATGCTCCTCGAAAAAGGTCTTCAGGATCCGGCCAAGGGGAATCTGTGACGGGTCATACACCACAAGCACCACTTCGGTATGGCCGGTGCGCCCCGAACAGACTTCCTCATAGGTCGGGTTGGGCGTGAAGCCGCCAGCATAGCCGACGGCCGTGGTGAACACACCGTCAAGCTTCCAGAACAGGCGTTCAGCCCCCCAGAAACAGCCAAGCCCCAGATGGATTTCTTCCAGATGGTCGGCAAACGGGCCCATTGTCGGGCCTCCCAGAACGCAATGCGGCGCGCCCTCCCATATCGGCATTTCGCGACCAGGCAGCGCCTCTGACAGAAGCGGCATCCTTGCCTTGAAGGGGTTCGAAAACAACATGGCAACCTCACATGTCTCAGGTTATCTGGCGCTAGCTTCGGCGACGAAGCGCCTCGACACCCGGCAAGGAGCGGCCTTCCAGCCATTCAAGGAAGGCGCCGCCGGCGGTCGACTCATACGAGAATTGGTCGCTAACCCCGGCATTTGCAAGGGCTGCCAACGTATCGCCGCCGCCGGCGACGGACATCGTCTCGCCAGCCTGTGTGGCGGCGGCCACGGCCTGGGCCACCGCATTGGTCGCGCTGTCAAAGGGGGGGAATTCAAACGCGCCCATCGGCCCGTTCCAGACAATTGTCCGGCACCCCGAAAGACAAGCCACGCTGGCGGCAACGGATTGCGGGCCGGCATCGAGGATCATCTCGTCAGCAGACACATTGCCGGGCGTCGCGGTGCGGTGCGGAACATCCTGCGCAAGCTTCGTTGCGACAAGGAAATCCTCGGGAAGAACGATATGGCAGCCATGCGCCGCCGCCTTGCCCGCAATGCTGCGCGCCGCATCGACCATGTCAGCCTCGACAAGCGAGGCACCGACATCCTGGCCAGCGGCCAGCAGAAATGTATTGGCCATGCCGCCACCAAGGATCAGGCGGTCGGTTTTCGTGACCAGATTTTCCAGCACCTGAAGTTTTGTCGATACCTTTGCGCCGCCGACAATCGCCGCCACCGGGCGCGCCGGTGATGCCAGCGCAGCATGAAGGGCCGACAATTCCGCCGCAAGCGCCCGGCCTGCGGTTGCCACCTCCATCAGACGCGGCAGTGCCTCGACCGAGGCATGCGCGCGGTGCGTACAGGAAAAGGCATCGCCGACATAGATATCACCAAGCCCGGCCAGCGCCGCAGCGAATTCCGGATCATTCGCCTCTTCCCCTGCATGGAAGCGCAGATTTTCCATCATCACCACGTCACCGTCGGCGAGCGCGGTAACGGCATCGCGCGCGCCCTGACCCAGCAAATCGGCCTCGACCGGCACTGGACAGCCGAGCAGTTCCGACAGGCGCGCGGCGACCGGCGCAACCGAGAATTCCGGCGCGACCCTGCCTTTTGGTCGGCCGAGATGGGTCAGGATGATGATCCTGGCGCCTGCTTCCCGCAATGCTTCAAGCCCGGGCAGAATGCGCCGGATCCGCGTGTCGTCCGTTACCTGACCGTCGGCTAGCGGTACATTCAAATCGAGCCTGACAAGGCACCGACGACCTGCGGTTTCCACTTCGTCGACAAACAGGAATGGCGCGTCCATTGGGATCTCCCGTGGCAAGGCAGTTTCGCAGCTTGGCACTGTCCCAGAGGCCTAGCCGATCACGTCATAACTGGCAAGACCAGCGCGGCGAAAGCTGTATTTTGGCAAAGCCACTCGACCTTGCACGGCAAAACAGGGTAAACAAAGTCTTAAGGTTAGCTTTGTTTGTGATGTGTCCTGTTATGCTGCCGCTTTATGTGATTTCGCTGAAGGCATCGACCAGTCGTCGCCGCGCCATGACTGAACGCATGGCCGCGCTCGGTCTGGACTTCGATTTCATTGATGGTGTCGTCGGCAAGGACATTCCGGCCGACCAGAAGTCAAGGCTGCTCTCGGACAACCGCAGATTTCAGCTTGGCGCGCCCTTGTCCGACGGGGCGCTGGGCTGCCTGATGAGCCACCGCCGGGCCTGGGAGATGGTATGCAACACAGATGTCGATGCCGCCATCATTCTCGAGGATGACGCCGAACTGGCGCCCGAGGCCCTCGACGTGCTTCCCCGCATTGCCGCCCTCAAAGGTCGTTTCGACCTGATCAATCTGCATCACACTTCGGGCCGGCCGCTTGTCGATGCGGCGCGTATCTCGCCAACGCATGCGCTCTCCATCACCCGCTATGTCAGCATTGGCGCGATTGGTTATGTGGTCAGTCGCACTGCCGCCGAAAAGCTGCTCGACGTGTCGGTTCCCGGCATTTTCGAGGTGGATGTGCTGATGAATCGCTGGTGGGAGCATGGGCTGAAGACGCTTGTCCTCACCCCGTCGATTGTCAGCGAGGATGGCCATGATTCAACCATCGGTTATCCCGGCGTGAAACCGAAATGGGACCGCGACCGCATCGGCCACAGGATCGCCAGAAACCTGAACCGAAAGCGTGATTCCCTTGCCAAGCGTCTGGCCTTCTCGGCAATGGTGCGGTCAGCACGGCTCCGGCTTGCCGGGGACGCGCCGCGCAAGGCCAGCATCGATCTGCAGAACCCGGACCTGACCTGGCTGACCGAAACCAACTGATCTCATGGCCGGTTAAATGATGGTGCCCTGACGTGATGGGCCGCCGTCCCGACCAGCCTCAGCCCTTGCCGGAATAATCCTCATAGGACTTTTCCTCGACCAGCGCCGATCCGGTGGCAAGGTTGATCTGCTTCTTCAATTCAGCGCGTCTGTCATTTGTTACATAGACGGCGCGCGCCAGCTCGATGAACCGGTCACCAAAGCGCCCGGCAGCCTCCTCGGCGCGGATGTTGTCCTCGATATCCCACAGATGGCCATTCACCGTGCGAAGTGCGTCGGTCAGCGCAATCATCTCGTCACTGTCGAAAACTCCGCCACTGACAAGCGGGCGAAGCGCGTCCCGTTCGGCGGTGATGTTTTCAAGCTTTTCCGGATCAACAATCCGCGCCAACTTGATTTCAAGGATGGTGAGTTTGTCGACAACCTCGCCGACAGAAACGGGAACGCTGAGTAACATGGTGTCGCTTTTCACTTGTGAGTCCGGAGCCTGACCCTGTGTGGCGGAGTTTGCCATGCCGTGCAAGCCATCTTTGCCAGACATCGTTGCCGGGCATCTCTATCAGACATCCTTGCCAGGCATCCTTATCAGGCATCCCTGCCAGGCATCGCGATACAAGCGGCTTGTCCTTCGCGCCACCAGCGTGATAGGCAGATCGTCATCAAACATTGTTGCGCGCGCCCATGTCTGCCTCCTCTCCGCCAGCCACATCGACACGAAGCCAGGAATTCTGGCTGGGTGTCAGGCAGGAATTGCCACTGCAGCTTGGCGTGGCACCTTTCGGGCTGGTTTTCGGCGTTCTTGGCCTTGCCAGCGGCCTGACGCCACTGCAGACCATCCTGCTGTCCTCGATCGTCTTTGGCGGCGCCAGTCAGGTGGTCTTTGCCCAGCTGTGGGGCGCGAGCGTGCCGGCGCCGGTTGTCGGGGCCTCGGTATCGGTGATCAATCTGCGCCACGTCCTCTACAGCGCCTCGATCGCTCACTATCTTCGCGACCTGCCGCTGGCCTGGCGCATCCCTCTGGCCTATCTGCTGACCGATGAGGCTTATGCGGTGACAATCCAGCGGCTTCGCAACGGCCCTGCCTCTACGCATCAGCATTACCATCTTCTTGGCACCGGCATGACCTTGTGGGTGTGCTGGCAGATTACCACCGTGACCGGAGTCTTGTTCGGCGCCACGATTCCGCAATCCTGGTCGCTCGGCTTTGCCATTCCGCTCACTTTCATTGCGCTAGTCGCACCGGCGATCAGACGGCGCGCCGACCTTGCCGCCTGTCTGACCGCAGGCATCATTTCAGTGGTTGGCCAGCCGTTGCCCTGGAAAAGCTGGATCATTCTTGCCGCCATTGGCGGGATCACCGCCGGCTATCTGACGCACCGGCACAGCATCCGCGAGACTAACGCATGATCTGGTTCGTGATGATCGCCTGCGGGCTGTTCACCTTTGCGACGCGCTTCGTGATGTTCTCCGACATCGCGCCGCGCCAGCTGCCGGACTGGCTGCAGGATGCGCTCGGCTTCGTACCGATTGCCGTGCTGACGGCGATCATCGTGCCGGCGGTGATCATCGCCCCGGACGGGGGGCTGGTGCTGGCCGGAAATGCCCGCCTTCCGGCCGCGCTGGTGGCCGTGACCGTGGCGTTGGTCACGCGGTCGGTCCTCGCAACCATCGCCACTGGCCTCGGCGCCCTGTGGTTGCTTGACTGGCTTGTCTATTGAGAGAATTTATCCAGCGGCAAAACGATCACAGGTCGCAGCAAGTTTCAGGTCAAGATCGGACACGCCGCCAAGTGAATGTGTGGTCCAGCGGATGGTGACGCGGTTATAGACATTCGACCATTCAGGGTGGTGGTTGGCGCGTTCCGCCGCCATCGCGACCCGGGTCATGAAACCAAACGCGCTATTGAACCCCTTGAAGGTAAACGTCCTTTCAAGGGCAATGCCGTCCTCAGACAGCGCCCAGCCATCAAGCCCCGCCACCGCTGTCTGCAGATCATCCCGCGCGATCAGATTCGCCATTTACCCCTCGGCGCTTGCGCCCTGTTACCCGTTTCGGCGACTATAGCGGCCGGAGAGACCTGTCGCCATGTCGAAATCACTGCTGATCATCGCCCACGCCCCCTCGCCCAACACCGTCGCGCTGGCGGCGGCGGCGCGCGCCGGCGCCGCCCATCCCGATGTTGGCGATGTGACGGCGCGCCTCGCCTCGCCCTTTGATATCACATCAGAAGATTTGAGCGGCATCGACGGGATGCTGCTGGGGACAACCGAGAATATCGGCTATATGGCGGGCGCGACAAAGGACATGTTCGACCGCTGCTATAATGACTGGCTTGGAGCGTTTGAGGGCCTGGCTGTCGGCATCTATATCCGGGCCGGTCTTGACGGTACGGCGACCAGACGCGCATTGGAGGGGATTGTCAGCGCGCAGCGATGGCGGCTTGTGGCACCTCCACTGATCCTGCATGGACACTGGTCAGACAGCTATCCAGGCGAGGTCGAGGAGCTTGCCATGGGCATGGCGGCAGGCCTTGATGCCGGCATTTTCTAGGCAGGGCCGCGTCAGCTGCCGGAGTTGGTGTGCGAATTTTTATCTGAGTGTTCGTGTGAGTGTTCGTGGCCGTCTGACATCTCGTCGTTACCAACAGAAATCTCGCCGGGGCGTTTGACATGTGCCGGCAGACGCAACGTCCGGCCAGAGGCGAAAGTCAGCTCTATCTCCAGCATCTGTCCCGCCTGCAATGTCTGTTTCAGCCCCATCAGCATCAGATGCAGACCGCCTGGCGCCAGTTCGACCATGCCACCCGCGGGAAGCTTGATCCCGTCAGGCAGCGGCCGCATCTTCATCACCCCGTTTTCATGCAGCATGCTGTGAATTTCAGCCTTCGCGGCGAAATCCGCCACAACGCCGACCAGCCTGTCATCTTCATCTGAATGGTTATGGATCGTCAGATAGCCACCGGTTGCCGTCATGCCGGGGGCGGTAGCCCGGATCTGGACGTCACTTGCCGAAAGCGCATCCATTGCACTGGCAGTGGGCATCCCCGATGCCAGCAGGCTTGCCAAAAGAACGATAGTGAGGGTCAGGGCACTGGCAATAGGTGAGCCTGTCTTCAGGAACATGTCGCTAATCGTCTTTCGGTATTGGAGCAGGAGTGGTGCGGGATTGGCGGGTGATTAATGATTGTCCCGGGTGACCGACACTTCGGACAGCCCGGCGATATTCTGCACGCCAAGCTGCGCCATGACATCACGAAGCTCTTCAAACAGAATGGCCGCGGCATGTTCGCCGCCTTTGTCACCAAGCGCCGCCACGGCATACATGAAGGCGCGGCCGAGGAGAACGAAATCGGCACCGGACGCCAGCGCCTTGGCAATGTCGAGACCGGAGCAAATGCCGCTATCGACAATCAGCGGCACCTTGTTGCCGACCACCGACCGGATATGCGGCAGCTGGTGAAGCGGGTGCGGCGCGGCATCAAGCTGGCGGCCACCATGATTGGACACGACCAGCGCATCGCAGCCCTGGCGCATCGCGCGTTCGGCATCCTGACCATGCAGGATTCCCTTCAGCAGAAGCTTGCCGGGCCACTTGTCACGGATGACATCAAGATAATCCCAGTCAAGACTGCCATTCAGCTGCGAGCCAATGAATTTGGTGATCGGCAGTGTCTTGTCCCTGCTGGCATAGGGTTCCATGTTGCGGAACCGCGGCCCGCCATTCATCAGCATCCGCAGCGCCCAGTTCGGCCGCATCGCCGCCTGTAGCAACACTGTCGGGCTGTACATGGAATTGCCACGGCTTCCCAGCGGCGCGCCGGCGATCCGCATGCGTTCACGGCGGCTTGGCGCCGGGACATCGGCGGTGACCACCAGCGTGTCGACACCGACATCACGGGCCCGTTGCATCAGATCAAAGCATATATCCCGGTCTCGCGGCGGGTATAGCTGGAACCAGGCCATGTCACCACCGACCTTGGCCACCCGTTCGATCGATTCTCCGGCAACAGTGCTCAGCGTATAGGGAAAGCCATGCTTGCGGGCCGCCTTCGCGAGGATCTGTTCGGCACCCGGCCAGATGGTCGAGGACAGGCCAATCGGCGCCACGCCAAAGGGAGCGTTGTAGGCCTTGCCAAGAAGCGAGACAGACAGGTCAGCGTCAACCCGCCCGCGCATGAATTGCGGGGTCAGCGCCAGGCTGTCATAAAAGGCCGTATTCGCCGCCTTTGTCACATCATGGCCGGTGCCGGAATCAAGATAGGCAAAAATAAACGGGGGAATGCGCCGACGCGCCGCCGGTTCCAGATCGCGAAGCCGCGGATATTTCATCATCGGGTCCATATCAGACCTTTCCCCACCACAGTGAAACGGCTCCCGGACGCACCACCCGGGCGACCCGCCTTACAACCCTATTTCGACATAGATCACGCGGTGCTGTCTTGCAACCCGCCGCCACCACCGGACACGCAATAAAACGCGCCATGTCGTCACACATGACGCCAACGGGGCGCTTGCGCTTGCGAAACGCGCATGGCGGCGTTAGAAAACGGCGCATGGACACAACCGCAAACCGTCTGACGCCAAAACAACGCCGGCTTGTGGGGATCGCCGTCATCGCGATCCTGCTGGGTGGTGCTATCGCGCTTGTTCTTGGTGCGCTCCGGGAAAATATCGTGTTCTTCTACACGCCATCAGAGATTCCCGGCAATAGCGAGGGACAGCAGATCCGCCTTGGCGGTCTCGTCAAGGATGGCAGTGTCAGCATCGACGGGCTGGATTCGAACTTTGTCGTCACCGATGGCGACGCCGAAATAGCAGTCAGCTTTGACGGCGCGCTGCCAAGCCTGTTCCGTGAGGGACAGGGGGTCGTCGCCGAGGGCCGGATCAGCAATGGCAGACTGACCGCAAGCAATGTCCTTGCCAAGCATGACGAGACATATATGCCACGCGAGGTAGCAGACTCACTGCGCGACAAAGGCGTTTGGCAGGGCGGTGGCAGCTAGGAGTCAGGACCGCCATGCTTTTGATGGTCATCATCGGTGACCTGCGATGCCGAGGCAGAAGCCGGCATCGGCGTGCCGGTCATGAGATCAACATCACGCGCGCGTTCGCGGTAGATGGTGTAGAAGCCACCTGCCAGGATCATCGCCATGCCACCCCAGCTCAGCGCATCCGGCCATTCATTCCAGATCAGGATTCCCCAGATCACGGCAAAGGGGATGGCCGTATATTCAAACGGCGCAATGATCGAGGCCTCGACCGACCTGTAGGCGTTCGATGAGGCCACCGACAGGAACAGGACGGCCAAGGTGCAGAAACCAAGAAACAGCATGTCCTGGCCCGTCGGCATCATCGGAGCGCGGAGCAGAAAATCAAGCGAGACATTGGCCGTTTCGGGGCGCGGCCACACAGCATTGACCGCCAGCATCGGCAACGCCGCCGCGATGTAGCAGATCTGCTGGACCGTCACCATCGCCGACAGGCTGCCGACCCCCTTGAGGCGCCGCGTCCAGATCTGGAACAGCGCGTAGGACAGCGCCGCGCCGAAAACAATCACCGATTCAATGCGGAAATCGGCTGTGCCCGGCCGGATGATCAGCAGCACCCCGGCCAGCCCGAGGCAGACCGACAGAACCCGGTGGATGCCAATCCGCTCGCCAAGAAGCGGTACCGATAGCAGCGTGATCAGCAGCGGCGAGACGAAGAAGATCGAAATGACAGTCGGCAGCGGCAAGGTGCCAAGCGGGACGAAATACAATGTCATCGCCAGCACCAGACACATGCCGCGTCCGAAAAACTGCCAGAAGACGCGGACCGGCAATGCCCGCAGAACGCTAATGCCGCGGGCAAACACCACCATGATGGCAAGCGCCAGAACACCCCGGATCAGCGCGATCTCGGCCAGCGGCAGATGACCACTCATCAGCTTGATGAAGGCATCATTCAACGGGATGATTCCCATTCCAAGCGCCAGCAACCCGAGGGCGACAAAGGGGCGCTGCATCCAACCTGACATGAAACACCTCGCCGGCAGGTCTGTGGTGAGAGTTCCATCCGCCTTATCAGGAAAAACCCACACCGGAAAGCGCAATGTCATTGCCTGTCGGCACTGGCTGCGCCAAGCTTGGCCGGAATGACAGCAGGGGGGCTACTTATGGCAACGCAGGATAACGCAGCGCCGGATGTCGAGATCCGGACGGA
>CBFHRT010000049.1:0-13826 GCA_965658285.1 Puniceispirillaceae bacterium (SeqCode)
GATCGGCGGGCAGTTCATCGCCGTTCCCAATGCGCTGGCAGGTGATGATGGCGGCGTTGCCTATTTCGCGCATATTGGCGGGTTTATCGCCGGCATGGTGCTGATCCCCTTCTTCAAGCGCGCGGATGTGCCGCTCTTCGGTGCCAATGACACACCGCCCGAACGATGGAATGCCCACCCGATTCCCTTTGCCGAGATACGGCAGGAAGCCAACCACCGCTACCGCCGGCGCGCCAACGACCCACTGCGATCGCGGGTTGTCGTACGGGATGCGGATTCGGCGGACGACACTGCCGGCAGTGAAGATAGCGAATCACCCTGGCATCGCAGCCGAACGGAAACCGGCACCGGCACCGGCAGCCCCAAACAACGCCGCAGGCGGCGCGGGTCGGTTCCGGGTTTCAGGCGCCGCGACTAGACCCGGCCATCCTCGCCAAGCGGCATGATGTCGGCGGCGGCGCCAAGATCGCGCACCCCGGCGGCAAGCGCCTCGGCCGCGGCCATAGTTACCTGCGGGTCAAGACCACTGACCACGGCGGCGGTGCCGAACTGGCCAGGTTTGAACCAGGGATAGCTGCCGATACTGACACCGTCATGCGCCGCCTGAACACTTTCCATGATTGTGGCGATGGTACCCTCGCCGATGGCGCATTGTACCGTCAGACGCGTCATGGCGACCCCGCCGGGGAGCCGGTCACGCAATCCCTCGAACATCGCCTGCAGAATCGACGGCACGCCGGCAAAGACATGAACATTGCCGAGGATATACCCCGGGGCGGCGCTGAGCGGATTGTCGATCAGGGCCGCGCCTTCGGGGATGTCGGCCATCTTCTGGCGCGCCGCGTTGAACTCGATATCCGTATCCTCGTAATGCGCGATCAGGCGCGCCTCCGCCTCAGGATGGCGGATGACCTTCCGGCCAAAGGCGGCGGCGATACATTCTGTTGTGATGTCATCATGCGTCGGCCCGATGCCGCCGCTGGTAAAGACAAGGTCATGCGCCGCCGACAGCAACTGCACGGTGTCGATGATGATGTCACGAACATCCGGGATCACCCGCGCCTCGCGCAGCATGATGCCCTGCAGGCTGAGCTGTTCCGCCAGCCATCCGATATTCCTGTCCTTGGTGCGGCCGGAGAGGATTTCATCACCGATGACGATTATTGCGGCTGTCGGGTTGGCCATGCCTGTTTCCTCTGACGATCACTGAAAAATACGTTCCCCGGAGATAGCGTCTTTCCGGCGGCGGTCAAGTCCGGCATGCAAACCCGCGATGGCACCGCATCGGAAAAGACCGCCTAAATGGCTTGGCAAGCAGGTATTTTGTGATTAGTGGTATGCGCGCAACCTCCGAAGCAGAAGCAGACCAAAAGCAAGGCAGTCATGCGCACCGACCCTGTAATCCTTCATGATGAAACCGGCTTTGCCGGCATGCACGCCGCCGGCAGGCTGGCGGCGTCGGTCCTTGACATGATCACGCAGCATGTCCGGGCCGGGATCACGACCGAGGAGTTGGACCGCATCTGTCATGACTATATCAGCGCGCATGGTGCGACCCCCGCGCCGCTGAACTACAAGGGGTTCCCGAAAGCCACCTGCATCTCGCTGAACCATGTTGTCTGCCACGGGATACCGGGGACGAAGGCAATCCGTGACGGTGATATCCTGAACATCGATGTCACGGTCATTCTCGACGGCTGGTATGGCGATACATCGCGGATGTATTTCGTTGGCGAGCCGTCGGTCAAGGCGCGTCTGCTGACGTCGGTGACCTATGACTGCCTGATGCGCGGCATCGAGGCCGCCCGGCCGGGCAACACGCTGGGCGATATCGGTCATGCCATCCAGACCCACGCCGAGGCACAGCGTTTTTCGGTGGTCCGCGACTTTACCGGCCACGGCCTCGGCCAGACATTCCACTGCGCCCCGACGGTGCTGCATTTCGGCACCCCCGGCGCCGGCATGAAGCTGGAACCCGGCATGATCTTTACCATTGAACCGATGATCAATGCCGGCCGCGCCGAGACCAAGATTCTTGGCGATGGCTGGACAGCGGTGACCCGCGACCGGTCCCTGTCGGCACAGTTCGAACATTCCATCGGCATCACCGAGGGCGACCCGGAAATATTCACCCTGTCCCCGGCGGGATATACGGCGCCGCCCTATGCCGAGGCCGCCGTCACGCGTTGACGCCAAAATGCCTGAGGTGACGGGTTCTTAACGCTTTCTTTAGCCCTGTTGGCTTATCCCTGTGGGCATGACCAAACCGCCCACCATGCCGGCAGATGAAACAGCTGACAGCGGTCACGCAAGTTCACCGCCGCCTGATCACAGATCAGACCGTCACACTGCACCCCGGCCGAGCCATCAATCAGGACATCGGGCCCGCATGCGGGCAAAGCTTCTCGACAAGGGCGCAGATGCCTTCAGCGAACTGGAGCTTCTTGAGATGCTGCTCTATGCCGGCAATCCGCGCACCGACACCAAACCGCTGGCGAAGGATCTGATGGCCAGCTTCGGATCGCTCTCAGCGGTGTTGCGCGCGCCGGCAAAGGCGCTCGGTGACTATCGCGGGATGGGGGATGCCTCGGTGTCGGCGCTGAAGATTGTCGAGGCCGCGGGGTTGCATCTCAGCCATTCCGACATTCACAACCGGCATGTTCTGGCAAGCTGGAGCGAGGTCCAGCATTACTGCGTCACCCGGCTGTCACATGAACCGATCGAACATTTCATGATGCTGTGTCTCGACAACCGGAACAGACTGATTGCCGAGGAACGACTGTCCAGCGGCACCATCGACCAGACACCTGTCTATGTCCGCGAGGTTGTCGCCGCCGCGCTGCGCCATCACGCAAAGGCGGTGATTCTCGTCCATAATCATCCCAGCGGCGAGACCGAACCTTCACGCGCCGATGTTGAGATGACGACGGAGCTTCACGCGGCGCTGGCGCTGGTGACAGTGACGCTTCACGATCATCTGGTTGTTGCCGGTCACGAGGTGGTGAGCTTCAAGAGCCTGGGGCTTCTCTAGCGACGCAATACTGGCCGGCAGCTATTTTGGATCTGTCAGGTCGTTGATCTTGTTGCGCGCCTTGCGGGTCAACTGGCCGGCCCGCCGACTGGCCTTCATCAGGTTCGGGCGCGCCTGTTCAAGCGCCTTGCCAGCCGCCTCACCAGCTTTTTTCTGCACCGCCGGATTGCGGGCGGCCATCAACAGGGCATTGACGACAAGCCTTCGGATGAACATCGCTATCTGGTCCCTTGCAGATCGAATTGACAGGTCAGCGGCACCCCTTTTGTGCCGGGTTACGCACTGGTATTTTCGCCTCTCCGATGCTACAACCACGGCGCTGGCAGTGGCAAAGGAAAACAGCTCGATGATTCCCCGATATTCGCGACCGGAAATGACCTCTATCTGGTCCGAACAGAGTAAATTTCAAATCTGGTACGAAATTGAGGCACATGCCTGTGACGCGATGGCGGAGCTTGGCATGATCCCACAGGAGGCGGCGAAGGCCGTCTGGGAACGCGGCGGTTTTGACATTGACCGCATCAACGAGATCGAACGCGAAACCAAGCATGATGTCATCGCCTTCCTGACCAGCCTTGCCGAACATGTTGGCGAGGAAGCCCGCTTCGTACATCAGGGCATGACCTCGTCCGACGTCCTCGACACGACGCTCGCCGTACAGATGACACGCGCCAGCGATCTTTTGCTTGCCGGCATGGACCGCCTTCTGGCGGCGCTCAAGACCCGCGCCGAGGAACATCGCTACACCCCGACAATCGGCCGCAGCCACGGCATCCATGCCGAACCGACAACCTTCGGGCTGAAGCTGGCGACCTTCTTTGCCGAGTTTACACGTTGCCGCCAGCGGCTGGAGGCGGCGCGGGCAGAGATCGCCACCTGTGCGATTTCCGGCGCGGTCGGCACCTTCGCGCATATCGACCCGGCGGTCGAGGCGCATGTCGCCGAAAAGCTGGGACTGACACCGGAACCCGTATCGACGCAGGTCATCCCGCGCGACCGGCACGCGATGTTCTTTGCCGTGCTTGGCGTCATCGCAAGTTCGGTCGAACGGCTTGCCACCGAAATCAGGCACCTTCAACGTACCGAGCTTCGCGAGGCGGAGGAGTTTTTCTCCGCCGGCCAGAAAGGCTCGTCGGCGATGCCGCACAAGCGCAATCCGGTGCTGACCGAAAACCTGACCGGGCTGGCGCGGATCGTCCGCGCCGCGGTGACACCGGCGCTGGAGAATGTCGTGCTGTGGCATGAGCGCGATATCTCGCATTCATCGGTCGAACGCGTGTTCGGACCCGATGCCACCATCGCCCTTGATTTCGCGCTGCAACGCCTTGCCAGTGTGGTCGAAAAGCTGGTCGTCTATACCGATTCGATGCAGGCCAATCTTGACCAGCTTGGCGGCCTTGTGCATTCGCAGCAGGTGATGCTGGCGCTGACCCAGAAGGGCGTCAGCCGCGAGGATGCATATGTCATGGTGCAGCGCAACGCCATGGCCACATGGAAGGATGGCGGCAGCTATCGAGACAGGTTGAAGGCCGATGCGGATGTGCAGGCGGCGCTCAGCGCGGCGGAGATCGACGCGCTGTTCGACCTCGACCAGCATTTCCGGCATGTCGACACCATCTTTGAGCGTGTTTTTGGCGGGGGTTCGTGATGGGGGAGCGGCAGTCACTTTACGAGGGCAAGGCCAAGATCATCTATCCCGGCCCCGATGCCGGTACGCTGGTACAGTATTTCAAGGATGACGCCACCGCCTTCAACGCCCAGAAGAAGGACGTCATCACCGGCAAGGGTGTGCTGAACAATTTCATCAGCGAGCATATCATGATCCGGCTCGCGAATGCCGGCGTGACCACGCATTTCGTCGAACGTCTGAATGATCGCGAGCAGGTGATCCGCGCGCTGGAGATCATCCCCGTCGAAGTGGTAGTTCGCAATGTTGCTGCCGGGTCCATCTGCCCGCGACTCGGCCTGACCGAGGGCGATGATCTGCCGTCGACCCTGGTTGAATTCTGCCTGAAGGATGACGCGCTTGGCGACCCGATCATCGCGCGCGAACATATCCTGACATTCGGCTGGGCCAGCGCCGAGGAATTCGATGTCATGGTCGCCGAGACACACCGCATCAATGCCCTGTTGACCGACATCTTCGCCGCCATCGACGTCAGGCTGATCGACTTCAAGCTTGAGTTCGGACGGCCGGCCGATGGCAGCGGCGGGATTATGCTTGCCGACGAGATCAGCCCCGACAATTGCCGCCTCTGGCAGGTCGGCACCGACGAGAAGATGGACAAGGACAGGTTCCGCCGCGACCTTGGCGGCCTCACCGAAGCCTATCAGGAAATCGCGCGCCGTCTTGGCGTGACCATACCGCAGGCACGCTGACCGCCTGCCCAACCGACCGATGTAAAGGACAGACCCATGCAGGTAATCGTCAACATCTCGCTGAAAGAGGGGGTTCTCGACCCGCAGGGACGCGCCATCGGGCGCTCGCTGACCGATCTCGGGTTTCAGGAAGTTGGCGAGGTCCGGGTTGGCAAGCGGATCTCCCTCGAAATCGACGAAAGCGACCCGGCACGGGCCGAGCAGCGTGTGGCCCGCATGTGCGAGACGTTGCTGGCGAACACCGTGATCGAGGATTACGAGATCGAGATTGCCGGGGAGACTGACGCATGAGCCTGAGCGCGCTTCGCGTCGCCATCATCGTCTTCCCGGGATCGAACTGCGACCGTGATATGATGGTGGCGGTTGAAAAACTGGCCGGCCGCCGTCCAGCCCTTGTCTGGCACAAGGAGACAAGCCTCGACCCGGTCGATCTGGCGATCATTCCCGGTGGCTTTTCCTATGGTGATTACCTTCGCTGCGGTGCGCTGGCGGCGCGCTCGCCGATCATGGAGGCGGTGCTTGACCATGCCGCGCGTGGTGGCGCCGTGATGGGAATCTGTAACGGCTTTCAGGTATTGCTCGAGGCTGGTCTTCTCCCTGGAGTTCTGGTCGAAAATGCCGGTCTGAAATATGTCTGCCGCAACACCTGTATCGAGGTTGTTGGCGGCACCGATTCGCCCTTCACATCAGGACTGGTGCCCGGGCACAGGATGGTCATTCCGGTGGCGCATAATGAGGGCAATTACTTCGCCGGCGACGATGATCTGCAGCGGCTGGAGGATAATGGCCAGATCGCGTTCCGTTATGTCGACAGCGACATTCACGGGCCGTCCAATCCGAATGGCGCGGCGCGTGACATCGCCGGTATCATTTCGGCGAATGGCCGTGTCATGGGCATGATGCCACATCCCGAACGCGCCATTTCAGCCGAGCTTGGCAGCGCCGACGGCGCCACCATGCTGACCGCCAGTCTGGAGGCTCTCGTATCATGAGCGCGCCACATCAAGACCCCGCCATGACCTTCGAGAACGCCGCCTCGATGGGGCTGTCGCAGGAAGAATGGGATCTCATCCTGACACGGCTTGGCCGCACGCCGAATCTGTGCGAGCTGGGAATCTTCTCGGCGATGTGGTCAGAGCATTGCTCCTACAAATCCTCGAAGAGATGGCTGAAAACGCTGCCAACCGAGGGAGCGCAGGTCATCCAGGGACCGGGGGAGAATGCCGGCGCCATCGATATCGGTGACGGGCTTGCCGCCATCTTCAAGATCGAGAGCCACAATCACCCGTCTTTCATCGAGCCCTATCAGGGCGCGGCGACGGGTGTTGGCGGCATCCTTCGTGACGTCTTCACGATGGGCGCGCGACCGGTGGCGCTGTTGAACGCGCTGCGATTCGGTGCTGCCGACCATGAGAAAACGCGCCACCTACTGTCCGGCGTTGTGTCAGGCATTGGCGGCTATGGCAACTGCATCGGCATCCCGACGATTGGCGGCGAGGTCAATTTCGATTCCTCATATAACGGCAATATCCTTGTGAACGCGATGGCGATCGGGCTTGCCAACAGCGACCGTATCTTCCGCTCGGCGGCGACGGGCCCTGGCAATCCGGTGATCTATGTTGGCGCCAAGACCGGCCGCGACGGCATTCATGGCGCGACAATGGCATCGGCCGAATTCTCCGACGAGACGGAATCCAAGCGCCCGACAGTACAGGTTGGTGACCCGTTCACCGGCAAGCTGTTGATGGAGGCTTGCCTTGAGTTGATGGCGTCGGACTCGGTTCTGTCCATTCAGGATATGGGGGCGGCCGGGCTGACCTCTTCCTCGGTCGAGATGGCGTCAAAGGGCGGTCTCGGCATGGAGATGGACCTCGATCTGGTGCCGGCCCGCGAGGACGGGATGAGCGCCTATGAATTGATGCTGTCGGAAAGCCAGGAACGGATGCTGATGGTCCTGAAGCCTGACGCCACCGACACCGCGCGCCAGATCTTCGAGAAATGGGACCTTGATTTCATGCCGATTGGCAAGGTCACGGAGACCGGGCGGCTTGTCCTGCTGAAAGATGGCGATGTCGCCTGTGATATCCCGCTGGCACCGCTAGTCGATGACGCGCCGGAATATGACCGCCCGCAGGCAGAGGTGGTGAGGCGACCGGTTCTGGCCAGCGCCGATATCAGCGATGACAGGCCTGTTACCGCGGTTCTGACAGACCTTCTCGGTTCTGTCGATCTTGCCAGCCGCCGCTGGGTCTATGAGCAGTATGACAGTCAGGTGATGGCAGACACGATTGCGCCGCCGGGCGGCGATGCTGGCCTTGTCCGGATTCATGGCTCGCGCCGCGGCCTTGCCGCCAGCACCGATTGCACGCCGCGCTATGTTGAGGCGGACCCGCACACGGGCGGCGCACAGGCCGTCGCCGAGGCGTGGCGGAACCTGTCGGCGATTGGCGCGCGCGGCCTTGCAATCACCAACAATCTGAATTTCGGCAATCCGGAGAGGCCCGAAATCCTGGCGCAGATGGCGCAATCCGTGCTTGGCATGGGTGATGCCGCCCGCGCCCTGGACACCCCGGTCGTGTCCGGCAATGTCTCGCTCTATAACGAGACCGATGGCAGCGCCATCCTGCCCTGCCCGGTCATCGGCATGGTCGGCACGATCGAGGATATCGGAACCGCCGTCGGCATGGCACCCGCCGCCGCCGGCCTGACGCTGATTGTGATCGGCCAGACGGATGAAGCAGATGATGGCTGGCTGGGTGTCTCGCTCTATGCCCGCAATCTGGCAGGTGCGCCCGCCGCAGCACCGCCGCCGGTCGATCTGGAGGCGGAACGCCGCAACGGCCTGTTCGTCCAGCAGCAGATCGCCAACGGCGTGATCACGGCGGCACATGATATCAGCGATGGCGGCCTTGCCGTCGCCATTGCCGAAATGTGCATCACCGGGCGGATCGGCGCGCAGATCACCCTGCCAGCGGGCGGCAACCGCCATGGCTGGGCCTTTGGTGAGGATCAGGCACGCTATGTCGTCGCCACCGCCGATCCGCAGGCATTGCTGAACGCGGCGCAGGCGGCCGGCGTGCCAGCTGCGGCGATCGGCAGCACCCGTGACGGAGGCGAATTGCAATTCGGCGACGAGGGTGCCATATCTGTAGAAGACCTGAGCAATCTGGTCGAGGCGACCATCCCCGCCTTGATGTCAGGCGGATGACGCCACCCGAACAGGAGGACAATGCCTCATGCCGATGCAGGCATCAGAAATCGAGACGCTGATCAAGGACGCCTTCCCCGATGCCGAAGTGGTGATCGAGGACCTTCGCGGCGATGGCGACCATTACGCCTGCCGCGTCGTCGCGCAGGCCTTTACCGGCAAGAGCCGCGTCCAGCAGCACCAGATGGTCTACAAGGCGCTTGGTGGCCGCATGGGCGGCGAATTGCATGCGCTGGCGCTACAGACATCGGCACCGACAAACAACTGAATTCCGGGGCGTGGCAAGCTGCCCGTCCCCCAGCTGGAGAAATGATCATGCTTGATGACGCAACCCGCGACCGTATCCAGGCCGATATCGGCAGCGACGACGTTGTTCTTTACATGAAGGGCACACCAGTGTTCCCGCAATGTGGTTTCTCGGCCGCCGTGGTCGGCGTGCTGACGCATCTTGGTGTGCCGTTTCGCGGCATCAATGTTCTCGAGGATGGCAGCATCCGCGAGGGCATCAAGGCCTTTTCCGACTGGCCGACGATCCCGCAGCTCTATGTAAAGGGTGAATTTGTCGGTGGCTGTGACATCGTTCGCGAGATGTACGAGACGGGCGAGCTGACCGAGATGTTCCAGACCCGCGGCGTTGACGCCAAGCCTTCAGCCTGACCAAAGCCCGCCAAATCCATCACTTGTCGCCGGTCACCATATCGCCGGCGTCAAAGCTCCTGTGTGTGACCACTTCGCAGACGCGTAGATGGTACCAGCTGTAGAATTCCTGACGGCCCATCTGCTGCGCGGCAAGATGTTCGACATTGACCCGCCAGTTACGGATCGCGGCGCGGTCGCGCCAGTATGACACGGTGATTCCGATCCCGTCCTCACCGCGCACCGCTTCAACCCCCAGAAATCCCGGCTGCTGCTGCGCCAGCTCAACCATGCGGTCCGAGGTCAGGCTGTACATCTCGTCGGCCGACATGGTCCGCTGGTTGGTGAAGATCACCGCGAAATAACGCTCCGGCCAGCCATCCGACGACGGGGCTGGCACATCTTCGATGTCATCATCATTCGTCGTCATGGTCCCGTCCCGTCGGCGCAGGATATACGGCCACCCCCTGTCAGGAGGTTGCACGCCGTCCCGTCAGGGATAACAAAGATCCACCGTGCGGCGCCATGCAAAAATCATCGACAGATCATAACCAAACGACAAGGGGCGGACCACATGGCCCGCCCCCTTGAATATGACATGGCGGATCGGCGCGCTGGCAACCCCTGCGCCGGACGCCCTGTTACCGTGAATAATATTCGACGACCAGGTTCGGTTCCATCTGCACCGGATAGGGAACCTCATCCAGACCCGGCACACGAACGAACTTCGCGGTGAATTTGTTATGGTCGGCCTCGACATATTCGGGAACATCACGCTCGACCGAAGCAACCGCCTCGAGAACGGCCGGGATATTCTTCGCCTTCTCCTTCAGCGCAATCTCGTCACCCGGACGCAGCAGCACCGACGCAATGTTGCAGCGCTTGCCATTCAGCATGACGTGGCCGTGGTTGATCACCTGACGCGCGGCAAAGACGGTCGGCACCATCTTCGAGCGGTACAGGACAGCGTCAAGGCGCGTCTCGAGGATACCGACCAGATTCTGACCGGTATCACCCTTCGCGCTGGCCGCCTTCTTGTAATATTTCTTGAACTGCTTCTCGCCGATATTGCCGTAATAGCCCTTCAGCTTCTGCTTGGCCATCAGCTGCACGCCGAAGTCTGTCGGCTTCTTGCGGCGCTGGCCATGCTGGCCGGGGCCATATTCACGACTATTGACGGGGGATTTCGGGCGGCCCCAGAGATTCACCCCGAGACGGCGGTCAATCTTGTGCTTGGCGGAATGCCGCTTGTGATCAGACTTGGCCATAGATGGCTCCTCATATGTCTGCGGAGGCGCCTGTGGCGCTTCCTGTTGTGGCCCGGTAGGGTTACGGCGTTACCGCCAAACCGGCATCACACCCCGCTGGTGCAATCCACGTTCCCGGGAATGGCGGAAACCTAGGCATCAGCGGCCCATCTGTCAACCTGATTTCGACCTGTCACGTGTCTTGGTCAGCGCCTGGATGACGCCGTGGAGCGTGCTGATTTCCTGGCTTGTCGGGCGGGCCCGCCCAAACAGCGCGCGCAGATTGCGTTTTACCGCCGGCGCCATTTCCGGCGAGATGAAGAAACCGCCACTGTCCAGCTCCGCCTCGAGCCGTTCATGAAACCTGTCACGTTCAAGAATAGTGGCGCTTTCGGCAGCGTCATCATCCGGCATATCCGCCTCGTCTTTCAGGTCCGTCCCCGATTTGGCGGCAGCGGCGGCGCGCCACTCCCACGCCATCAGCAACACCGCCTGCGCCAGATTCAGCGACGGGTAATCAGGGTTCAGGTCCGCGGTCACGAGGCAGTCGGCCCGCACCACATCCTCATTGTCGAGACCCGACGCCTCGGGCCCGAACATCAGCCCGGCCTTGCCGCCATGGCGCAGCAAGTCGCCGGTCACAGCGCGCGGGTCGCTTGTCCGCACTGGCATGTCGCGGCGGCGCGCCGACAGGGCAGCAAGAAAGGTCAGGTCATGCGCGGCCGCGGCAACGCTGTCATGGACCGTGGCAGACTCGATGATTGACGCCCCGCCGGCCGCCATCGGCAACGCCGCCGGGTTGGGCCAGCCATCACGTGGCGCGACGAGCCGCAAGTCGGTGAGCCCGCAATTCATCATCGCGCGGGCAGCCGCACCGATATTCTCGCCAAGCTGCGGGCGAACAAGAATGACAACAGGCGGCGTATCGAGGGCCATGCGTCAGGCGGCGTTGGCGGGACCGGCAATCCCGTCACGCTGCAGCTTCCACATCATGCCATCGCCAAGCGCCACGACCGAGGCGTCGATGATGTTCGTCGACACACCGACAGTCCGCCAGATCACGCCGTCCGGCGTCCGGAATTCGATCATTACACGGGTTACCGCGCCGGTGCCGGCCTGTCCCTCACGGGCATCGAGAATGCGCACCTTGTAATCAACAAGCTCGACATCCTCGAGCGACGGATAGGCTGTCGACAACGCCTTGCGAAGCGCCGTATCGACCGCGTTCACCGGTCCGTTGCCAAGCGCCACCTCATGATAGATGACATTGCCGACGGTGATGGTGGCGGTGGCCTCCGATTCGACGACAAGCTGGCCGCGGGCGTTGAACCGCCTTTCATCCATCACCCGGAACCGGCCGATATTGAAATAGTCCGGCACCTCGCCAAGCGTACGGCGGGCCAGAAGCTCAAAGCTTGCCTCGGCGGAGTCAAACGCCCAGCCTTCGAATTCACGTTCCTTGACCACGCGGATCAATGTTTCCAGCCGCGGGTCGGCGGCATCAATCTCAATCCCGAATTCGGCGAACCGCGCCATCATGTTGGATTTGCCAGCCTGGTCGGAGACAAGATACTGTCGCGAATTGCCGACCTTTTCCGGCGGCACATGCTCATAGGTGCGTGGGTCCTTCTGCGCCGCCGAGGCGTGAAGACCGCCCTTATGGGCAAAGGCCGCCTCGCCGACATAGGGCGCGTGCGCGTTCGGCGCGCGGTTCAGCCTTTCATCGAGCATCCGCGAAAGACCCATCAGTTTTGGCAGATTTTCCTCGGCAATGCCGGTGTCATAGCCAAGCTTCAGGACCAGCGTCGGGATCAGCGTGATCAGATCGGCATTGCCACACCGTTCGCCAAGCCCGTTGATCGTTCCCTGGACCTGCCGCGCACCGGCGCGGATCGCAGCCAGCGAATTGGCTGCCGCAACGCCGGCGTCATTGTGGCAATGGATGCCGAGACGAACCTCGGGCATGGCCGCATGCACCGTGCTGACAATCTCGAACACCTCATGCGGCAGCGTCCCGCCATTGGTGTCACACAGGATGACCCATGAAGCGCCGCCCGCATGCGCCGCGCGAACACAATCCAGCGCATAATCGGGATTGTTCTTGTAGCCGTCAAAGAAATGCTCGCAATCGAACATCGATTCACGGCCACGATCAGCGGCCGCCGCGACCGATTGCCGGATCATGTCGAGATTTTCCTCAAGCGAGGTGTTGATCGCCGTTTCGACATGGAAATCCCATGTCTTGCCAACAAGACAGGTGGCCGGCACATCGGCCCCGATCACCGCATTCAGCCCCGGGTCATTTGCCGTGCTGCGGCCGCCGCGGCGGGTCATGCCAAAGGCCACCATGCGCGCGCTGCGTGTCTTTGGCGGTGCGGCGAAAAAAGCGTCATCCGTCGGGTTGGCACCCGGCCAGCCACCCTCGATATAATCCATACCGATCTCGTCCAGAGCGAGGGAAATGGCGATTTTGTCGGCCTTCGAGAAATCGACCCCGCGGGTTTGACCACCATCGCGAAGCGTCGTATCAAACAACCAGATCCTGTTATCGCTCATCCACCTGCCCCCGGGCATCTGTCCATCGGGACCCGTCTATGTGCGGCCCCTCAATGCGGTTAGGGCTTAACAAAAATGCCGACAAAAGGCTAGCTTCGCCGCCAGACGGTGCCGCCCGGCCCGTCTTCCAGCAGGATCCCGCGTGCCGCCAGCTCGTCACGAATGGCATCGGCGGCGGCGAAATCGCGCGCCGCACGGGCCGCATTGCGTGCTTCGATCATGGAGTCGATATCGGCATCATCGGCACCGTTACCGCCCTGATCGCCACGCGCCCATTCATCGGCGGTCTGGCCCAGAAGGCCGAGCAGCGCGGCCGATGATTTCAGCGCCACCGCCGCATCGGCATCGCCGCGGTTGGCCGCGCCAGCGAGTTCGTGCAACCGCGCCATCGCCGCCGGCGTATTCAGATCATCGCACAGCGCCGCCAGAAAGGCCGCATCCACCGCGTCATCGTCCGCCACGGCATCGCCAACGGCGCGATAGAGCCGGTCAAGGACATTGCGCGCTTCGGCCAGCGCCGAGGTGGTCAGCGCCACCGGCGCCCGGTAATGCGCCGCCAGCAGCCCGGCCCGCACCGTCTCGCCGCGATGCTCGGCAATCGCCTCATGCGCCAACACCATATTGCCAAGCGATTTCGACATCTTCTCGTCACCCATCGTGACATAGCCGTTATGAAGCCAGTATTTCGCCATGATGTCAGTGCCATGCGCACAGCATGACTGGGCAATCTCGTTCTCATGATGCGGAAAGACAAGGTCAAGGCCGCCAG
>CBFHRT010000050.1:0-13491 GCA_965658285.1 Puniceispirillaceae bacterium (SeqCode)
CGCCAGACGTTGTATCCCAGCTGATGCTGGCGATGCCGATCATCGCCCTTTACGAGATTTCCATTTTCGGTGCGAGGATCATCGCCCCAAAGTCAACCGACGAGGCGGCAAACTAGGCCCCGGCGGTCGCTCCGCCTCGATCATGTGAAACGAGCCAAACGATGCATGATATCCGCTTTATCCGCGAGCATCCCGATGTTTTCGACGCGGCGCTTGGGCGCCGTGGCATGGACCCGCTTGCCGCCGTGATTCTGGAGATAGATTCGCGCCGCCGGGCGCTGCAGGCGGATATCCAGGAGTTGCAGTCGCGCCGCAACCAGGCGTCGAAGGAAATCGGTATGCGCAAGAGCAAGGGCGAGGATGCCGATGATCTGATTGCCGAGGTGGGTGACATCAAGGCGCGGATGCCAGACCTTGAAGCGGAAGAGGGCACGCTTGCAGCGAGTCTTGATGAGCATCTCATGGGGCTTCCCAACATCCTTGACGACGAAGTTCCCGATGGCAGCGATGAGGCCGATAACAGGCTGGTCCGCGAATGGGGCGAGATCCCGTCATATGATTTCACCCCGCGTGACCATGTCGCCATTGGCGAGGGGCTGGGTCAGATGGACTTTGCCGTTGCCGCCAAGCTTTCCGGCGCACGGTTTGTTGTCTTGCGCGGCCAGTTGGCGCGTCTCGAGCGTGCGCTTGCCGCGTTCATGCTGGATATCCATACCGGCGAATTCGGCTATCAGGAAACGCTGCCGCCGGTTCTGGTCAACAGCACGGCGATGACGGGCACCGGCCAACTGCCAAAATTTGGAGAGGATCTTTTCCGGACCGATGACAAATGGCTGATCCCGACCGCCGAAGTGCCGTTGACCAACATTGCTGCCGACGAAATCTGGCCAGTGGAAAGCCTGCCTATGCGGTTTACCGCGCACACACCCTGCTTCCGGTCCGAGGCCGGCGCTGCAGGACGTGACACGCGCGGCATGATCCGCCAGCACCAGTTTTCCAAGGTTGAACTTGTTAGCGTTACCCATCCTGACCAGTCGGCTGCCGAGCATGAGAGGATGACCGGCTGTGCGGAGGCGATCCTGCAACGTCTCGGCCTCGCTTACCGGGTGATGATGCTGTGCAGCGGGGATACAGGTTTCGGCGCGCAGAAAACCTATGATCTTGAAGTATGGCTTCCCGGCCAGGATGAGGGGCGCGGTCAGTATCGCGAGATTTCCTCCTGTTCGAACTGCGGCCCGTTTCAGGCGCGGCGCATGAAGGCCCGATTCCGGGACGCCGACGGAAACTCCCAGCATGTTCATACGCTGAATGGGTCCGGCCTTGCCGTTGGCCGCACGATGATTGCTGTTCTGGAAACCGGACAGCAGGAAGATGGGTCGGTTCGGCTTCCCGCGGCCTTGCATGACTATATGGGCTGCGAGACGATCACGCCGCTCTAGCGACTATATGGCGCCAGTGGCGCTGAAGGCTCCTGTATTCTGTTTTGTTCTGTTTTGGCCGAGGTAGCCCATGTCACCCTTTTCTCCGATTTCGCCCCGGCGCATTCTGATCAGCAATGATGACGGCATTGATGCCGTCGGCATCCGCATTCTGCGCGACATTGCGCTGCGTTTGAGTGATGATGTGTGGGTGATCGCGCCGGATGGAAACCGGTCAGGCATGTCACGCGCCATCACCCTGCGCCGCGATGTGGTGATTGAGCCGCGAGGCGACAGGCAATTTTCCTGTTCCGGAACGCCAAGCGACTGTGTGATCATGGGCATGTCGCGTGTTCTGGACGACAAGCCCGATCTGGTTCTGTCGGGGATCAATGCCGGCATGAACGCCGCCGATGATGTTCTGTATTCCGGCACGATCGCCGCGGCGATGGAAGGCGCGCTGATGGGGGTGCCGGCAATCGCACTGTCACAGCGTAATGGCGGGATTGAAGAGGCTGAATATGATTCGGCCATCATTCATGGCGAGCGTGTTATCCGCGCCATCCTCGAGGCCGGCATTCCTGAGCGGACCGTGATGAATGTCAATTTTCCACCGGTGTCCGGCAGTGATGTCCTTGGCATCCGGCCCGCCACTCTCGACCGCCACAAATTCGGCGATCATGTGATTGACGGTGACAGCCCGAACTCCTACCGGCTTGGACCCTTGATGAGCCGTGAGCAGACAATTCCCGGAAGCGACCGCGCGGTAATGGACGAGGGCTGGATATCACTGACAGCTTTGGGTATGGATATCACGGCAGGCGATATCCAGGCCGGGCTGACAGCTGTTGAATTCTGATCGTACCGGCCATCACCGAATATGCCTGCCGACAGACCGCGTTCAGGCAGGGGCATGACTGACTTTCAACAGGAAAAAGCACGGCTGACCATGACCCTTCGCGGCATGGGCGTTGTCGAGTCGGACGTCATGTCGGCCATCGAGCAGGTGCCACGGGAGATGTTCGTCCCGGCGGCGCTTCGTGATCATGCCTATGAGAACGCCTCGCTGCCCATCGCCTTGGAACAGACCATCAGCCAGCCCTATATCGTCGCGCGGATGACGGCAGCTCTGCAACTGACCGGGCGAGAGCGTGTTCTGGAAATCGGCACTGGCAGCGGCTATCAGGCGGCCATCCTGTCATTCCTGTGTCGGCGTGTTTATTCGATCGAGCGGCTGCGGCCGCTTCTTGTCGAGGCGGAGACGCAGTTTCGTAAGCTGCGAATCACCAATATCACCACAAAAGTCGGCGATGGCGCGCGCGGATGGCCGGAAGGCGCGCCTTTTGACAGGATCATTCTGACCTGCGCACCCGCGACCATTCCGGAAGCACTGTTGAATCAATTGAAAACTGGCGGCATCATGGTGGCACCCGAGGGTCGTGACCGGGCACAGGCATTGGTGACAGTCCGCAGGACCGAGACCGGTTTCGAGAAAGAGGAGCTGCTTCCCGTGAAATTCGTTCCATTGGTAGAGGGCTAGAGCATGGCGTTGCAGCAGGGCAGCCTCAGTTGGCTTGCGACAATGGCACTGGTGACAGCTTTGGTGCCGTTGGCCGGATGCAAGGCGCCGAACCTGTCGCTCACGCGGGATACGCCGGCACCACTCCTTGTGGCTCCGCTGCGCCAGCCGCGCGAGGCCATTCCGCCTGATGGACGCGTTACCGTGCGTGATGGCGACAATATCTATGCCATCGCGGCGCGCTATGGTGTGCCGCCCACCTCGATCATCCGCGACAACCAGATCGGCCCTCCCTATGCGGTGGTGGTTGGTCAGGTTCTGAGGCTGACACCGCCACGCACACACGTCGTCGGGCCCGAGGATTCGATCTATTCACTGTCCCAACGCTATGCTGTCAGCCAGTATCAGCTTGCCGAGGCAAATGGCGTTGAGGCGCCCTTTACGCTGGAAGTGGGCCAACGGTTGATCCTGCCAGACCAGCTTGATTTTTCAGTTCTCGATGTGGCGCCTGAAGCCACCACCGTTGTGGCAGCGGTGGCACCTCCGCCGGTGCCTGCCGCCACACCGGCTGTCAGAAAGCGCTTTGTAGCGCCGTCTGGCACAGGCGCGTTTCGCTGGCCCATAGAGGGTGAAATTGTCACCGAATTCGGTCCGGCGGCCCGCGGTGTGCATAATGACGGGGTCAATATCGCCGCTGCGGCGGGAACCGATGTCCGCGCGGCGGCGCGCGGTACCGTGGCCTTTGTTGGGCGTGAGATCAAATCCTTTGGAACGCTGATCCTGGTCAAGCATGATGGCGGGATCATTACCGCCTATGCGCATCTTGGTGAGGTTCTGGTGAAGGAAGGTGACGTTATCGAAGTCGGCCAGAAGATTGCGACGGTTGGACAGACAGGCAAGGTTGATACGCCACAGCTGCATTTCGAAATCCGCCGCGCGCGCAAGCCGATTGACCCGCGCACCATCATTGCCTGACAGCCATTTGCCTAGCGTTTTTCCGTCAGATCGGTTTCAGTGCGTGCCGCCAGATCGACAATGAACTGCCAGGCTACGCGGCCCGAGCGCGATCCGCGTTCCATCGACCAGGCCAGGGCCTCACGGCGGACATCGACATTGCTGGTGTTGATCCCGAAATGCGTGACATAGCCTTCGACAATGGCAAAGAATGTGTCCTGGTCGATTGAATGGAAGCCGATCCACAGGCCGAAACGATCAGACAGCGAGACGCTTTCCTCGACGCTTTCCGACGGGTTGATGGCGGTGGATCGCTCATTCTCGATCATCTGACGTGGCATCAGATGGCGCCGGTTCGAGGTGGCATAGAAAATGACATTGTCAGGTCGGCCTTCAACCCCGCCATCAAGCGCTGCCTTCAGGGATTTGTAGCTGCTGTCACCATGATCGAAGGTCAGATCGTCGGTGAAAACGATGAAGCGGCGATCGAGTTGCGAGAGATAGCTCATCAGGAAGGGCAGGTCGGAAATATCCTCGCGATGCACCTCGACCAGCGCACAATCCATCCCGCGGTCGGTAACAGTGCCATGCACGGCCTTGACCAGTGACGATTTGCCGGTACCGCGGGCCCCCCATAACAGCGCGTTATTGGCCGCAAATCCCCGCACAAAGGCAATGGTGTTGGACAGCAGGCTGTCACGCTGGTGATCAACCCCGCAGAGCAGCCGCAGATCAACCCGGTTGACCTTGGTCACGGCGCCAAGGCGGCGGCTTGAGCTGTTCCAGACATAGGCGTCGGCAGGTTCCATATCCGCCGCGGTCGGGTCTGTGGGGTTGTGTTTTTCGAGGGCGTCAGCGATGCGCGAAAGATGGCGCAGGAACTCGGAATCGGTATCTGGATCGGTCATGGCGAGAATCTATCAGGGCTGGCGACGCCTAACAACTCCTGCAATGGGCATTTTTTCGATCATTCCTGTGCAAATTTCGTGCGCAGAATTCGTCCGCCGGGATGGCGTTGATCATTGCTCAACCGTGTCTTGGTGTTTATGGTGCGTGACCAACGAATTCGAGCGCAGTCCGGAGTTGAAACGCCATGCTTATTTCCCCAGCTTTTGCCCAGTCCGGCGGCTTTGCCGAAGGCGGCCTTGGGTTGATGCCGATCATCCTTGTGATGGTCATCTTCTATTTCCTGCTGATCCGCCCGCAGCAGAAGCGTGCAAAGCAGCATAAGCAAATGCTGTCGGCGCTGAAACGTGGCGACAAGATCATAACCAATGGCGGCCTGACAGGCACCATCATCAAGGCAGTCGATGACAGCGAGACCATCGAGGTCGAGATCGCCAAGGATGTGAAGGTCAATGTTGTCCGCACAATGATTGCCGATATACGCGGCAAGACCGAAGCCAAGTCGTAAATGACATGATGGTGTCGTGGCGATGCCGCGACACGCATCAATCTGAAGAGAGCCTGCCGCCATGCTACAGTTTGAAGGCTGGAAAAAGCTTGTCGTGATCCTGATCACGGTTCTTGGCATCGTCTACGCGGCGCCAAACATAATGCCGGGTAACGATGACTCCGGCGGTGGTTTCCTGCCGGGGCAAAAGATCAATCTCGGGCTGGACCTGCAGGGCGGATCGCATCTCTTGCTGCGTGTCGATATGGATGTTGTGGCAGAGGAGCGGCTCGAGGGCATCGCCGAAACCATACGTCAGGAATTCCGTGCCCAGAAGATCAGGTTCAGCGGTCTCGATGTGACCGATGATGAAGTGCGGGTGCGGCTTCGTAATGCGGAAGTCAGCGCTGTAGCGACGCAGATTTTTAGCGATTTCGGCCGTGATTTCGACATTGTCGATGACACTCCTGAGTACCGCATTGCATTCAATGAGATCGGTCTGGCAACGCTGCAGACACAGACGATTGAACAGTCGATGGAAATCATCCGCCGGCGGATTGATCCGGATGGCACGAAAGAGCCGGTCATTCAAAGACAGGGGGCCGACCGCATTCTGGTGCAGCTTCCCGGGGTCGATGATCCCGAGGAGATCAAGCGCCTGCTTGGCCGGACGGCGAAACTGACCTTCCAGCTTGTCGATATGTCAATGACGGCGCAGGAGGCGATGGATCGTGGGCGCACACCGCCTGGCAGCGTTCTTCTGCCGAGCGATTCCGATGACGGGCAGTTCTATGTCGTCGAAAAGCGCGTCATGGTCAGTGGTGAATTGCTGGAAACCGCGCAGGCGAGTTTTGACCAGAACAACCGGCCGTCGGTCAGCTTCACCCTGAACGCCGCTGGTGCGAAACGGTTTGGCCGCGTAACCGGGGCGAATGTCGGACGTCCCTTCGCCATCATTCTGGATGACAAGGTCGTGTCGGCGCCAACCATCCAGTCACAGATTTTCGGCAGTGGTCAGATCACCGGCAGCTTTTCCGTCGCCGAGACGAATGAACTTGCGCTGATCCTGCGCGCCGGCGCCTTGCCGGCTCCGCTGATCGTGATGGAGGAACGCTCCATCGGTCCCGGCCTTGGTGCGGATTCGGTGGCAGCTGGCCAGATCGCGGCCCTTGTCGGTCTGGCGCTTGTCATAGTCTATATGATCCTCAGCTATGGTTTGTTCGGCCTGCTTGCAGATATCGCGCTGGCGGTAAATGTGATTCTGATACTTGGTGCCTTGTCGGCCATTCAGGCGACGCTGACCTTGCCGGGGATCGCCGGCATCGTTCTGACGATGGGTATGGCGGTTGATGCAAACGTTCTGGTGTTCGAGCGGATACGCGAGGAATTGCGGCGGGGCCGAAGCGTCATGGCGGCCATCGAAGGCGGCTACAAACGCGCCATCTCGACAATCATCGATTCCAACCTGACAACCCTGTTCGCGGCGCTGTTTCTCTATATTTTCGGGTCGGGTCCGATCAAGGGCTTTGCGGTAACGCTGTCAATCGGCATCGCGACGTCGCTGTTCACCGCGGTGATGGTGACTCGTTTGCTGATCATCATCTGGCTTGAGCGCAAACGCCCGCGCCAGCTGGTCCTGTAGGGAGACGACACATGCGTCTGAAACTAGTTCCCAGCGATACCAGCATTGATTTCCTGCGCCTTCGCAAGCCTGCCATCATCTTCTCGGCGCTTCTCGTCGCCGCCTCGGTGGCGTTGTTCTCGCTTGTCGGGCTGAATCTCGGGATTGATTTCCGGGGCGGTATCCTGATCGAGGCGCGCAATGCATCCGGTCCGGCCGACATTGGCGGGGTCCGCTCCGATCTGGATCAGCTTGGCCTTGGCGATATCAGCATCCAGGGATTCGGCAGTGAGACGGATATTCTGGTCCGCGTGCAGCGCCAGGAGGGCGACGAGGCCGCACAGATTGCGGCGATCAGGGCGATCACGGAGGCGCTCGGCGCTGATTATGACATCCGCCGGACTGAATTTGTCGGCCCGACTGTTGGTGCGGAGCTGGCCCAGAAGGGCGTTCTGGCCGTTGTCTGCGCGTTGCTGGCAATCATGGTCTATATCTGGTTTCGCTTCGAGTGGCAGTTCTCGATTGCCGCCATTCTGGCGTTGGCGCATGACGTGCTGTCGACGATCGGGCTGTTTGCCCTGACGTCCTTTGAGTTCAACCTCGCCACGGTGGCGGCGATCCTGACCATCGCCGGCTATTCGATCAATGATACGGTGGTTGTGTTCGACCGGGTGCGGGAAAACCTGCGGCGCTACAAATCCTATGAGCAGCGTGAAATCCTGAACATGTCGCTGAACGAAACGCTGTCGCGGACGGTGATGACATCGGTGACCACATTGCTGGCGTTGTTGGCCATTGTGCTGTTCGGCGGGGCGGTGCTGCGCGACTTCGCCCTTGCCATGATGTGGGGTGTCCTGATCGGCACCTATTCGTCGATTTTCGTCGCTGTCGGCATGTTGGCGTCGTTCGATCTGAAACGGCACCTTGATGAGGATGACGATCCTGGCGCGGTGGCCGAGGACGTCTGACCAAACAGATGGTTGATATCAAGAGTTTTGGCGAAGGCAGCGATCTCCAGCTCATTCACGGCTATGGCGATGGTGGGTTCCGGGTGTCGGGCACGCGCCATAGCGGCAGCCTGTTCCTGTTGCCGCGTCTGACCACAGTCTGGACACCGCCAACAGACCTCGATGATCTGACAGCCAGCGATCTGGTACCGCTGCTGGGCGATCCGGCGGTGCCGTTGCTGGTTCTCGGTGCCGGTCAGGCGCCGCAACATCCGTTCAGTGATCTTGGCGCGTCGCTGCGCGCGCACGGCATTGCGTTTGAATTGCTGTCAACGCCAGCGGCCTGCCGGACCTGGAACGTGCTGATGAGCGAGGGGCGCGCTGCCGCCGCCGCGCTTGTCGCCATCTGATGCCAGACAATGGCCGGCCAGCGAGCTGGTCAAACAGCTGGCAGGCTCTTCGCGACAGTGACAGGGAGCTGGCACTGTGCCTTCTCTTCAGCCCTGCCGTTTCCCGTCCGGTGTTGGCAGACAGACTGCATCTCGCGCTTGAAGCGGAAATGTCGGTCCGCGTCACCTCCGAGCCGATGCTGGCGGCGATCCGCCTGCAATGGTGGGTTGATGCCATCGAAGCACGCCGCCACGAGAATGTGCCGCTGATGCGCCGGATAATCACACATCTTGAGGCCGGCGCGATCCGGCAGGACGATTTGCTGGCGCAAATGGCACTATGGCAAGACCGGCTTGCCGACAACAGGATCTCGGCAGCGTCCTGCTGGCGTGATGTTTTCGTGATGCTCGCCAATGGGCAGGAGCCGCGGTATGCGGCGGGACATGTCGGCGCGGCGCTGCAGGACCATGAACAGGCAGCGCAGCTTGATGACGCCACTCTGGCCGGCCTGCAGGCGCGCGATCTTTACTGGATCTGGATGGTGGGCCAACTGGCCCGGTATCGCCTGACCGGCAGATACCGTGATGAAGATGCGCTGCTGGTATGGCGAATGCTTGCCTGGCGGCTTGGGATCAGGCGGCCTTCACCAGTGCCCATCCCCTGAAGGATTCCAGCGCCCGGCTGGCATAAGCCAGCTTTCGATCACGTCCACGAAGCTTGCGCTTGCCACCTGTCGCGGCCCCGTCAATTGGCGGGAACAGGCCGAAATTCACATTCATCGGCTGGAAGGTGTCGGCATCGGCGCCGCCCGTGATATGGGCCAGCAAGGCACCATGCGCGGTGTCGACTGGCGGCGGGCTCCAGCTGCCGCCTGTTGCCTGCGCGGCCGCCATGATCCCTGCCATCAGGCCGATGGCGGCGGACTCGACATACCCCTCAACACCGGTAATCTGGCCGGCAAAGCGCAAGGATGGCCGCGCCTTCATCCGCAGCTGCCCATCAAGCAGGCGCGGCGAATTGATGAAGGTGTTGCGGTGCAACCCGCCGAGCCGTGCGAATTGGGCGTTCTCAAGCGCCGGAATGGTCTGGAAGACACGCACTTGTTCGGCATATTTCAGCTTCGTCTGGAAGCCGACCATATTGTAGAGGGTGCCGAGGGCGTTGTCCTGGCGAAGCTGGATCACCGCATGTGGGCGGCTGCCATCATGGGCATTGGTCAGGCCGACCGGCTTCATCGGTCCGAAACGCAGCGTTTCCGGCCCCCGCGAGGCCATTACCTCGATCGGCATGCAGCCTTCGAAATAGGGCGTGTTCTCCTCCCATTCGCGAAAGCTCATCTTCTCGCCGGTCAGCAGCGCGTCGATGAAGGCCTCATATTGCGGCTTGTCCATCGGGCAGTTGATATAATCCTTGCCATCGCCGCCATCGGTGGCCTTGTCATAGCGCGACTGGAACCAGGCCACATCCATATCGACACTGTCGAAATGCACGATCGGCGCGATCGCATCAAAGAAGGCAAGATCATCCTCGCCGCCAATCTCTCTCACCATCTGGGCCAGCGGCGGCGAGGTGAGGGGGCCTGTGGCGATGATGACATTGTCCCAGTCATCGGGGATCTCGGTGACTTCCTCGCGCGCCAGCTCGATCAGCGGGTGTTCTGCCAGACGATGCTGCACGCCGGCGGAAAAGCCATCCCGGTCAACCGCAAGCGCGCCGCCCGCCGGCACCTTATGTTCATCAGCGGCGCTCATGATCACCGATTCCATCATCCGCATCTCGGCATGAAGCACGCCGACGGCATTCGCCTCGGCATCGTCGGAGCGGAAACTGTTGGAACAGACAAGCTCTGCAAGATGGTCGGTGTGGTGCGCGTCGGTTTTCCGCACAGGCCGCATTTCATGAAGCACGACGCGAATGCCGCGCTGCGCGACCTGAAAGGCGGCCTCGCTGCCGGCCAATCCGCCGCCGATGATATGAACAACCGGCGTGTTGCTGTCAGTCAGTGGCATGATCATCCCTTTGTCGGCAGCATGCGCGCAAGATACGCACCGGTATGCGATTCCGTGACAGCGGCAACCTGTTCCGGTGTGCCTTCGGCGACAATCATGCCGCCGCCATCACCGCCCTCGGGACCAAGATCGATGATCCAGTCGGCGGTCTTGATAACGTCCATATTATGTTCGATGACGATCACCGTGTTGCCCTGATCGACAAGCTCCTGCAAGACCTCCAGAAGCTTGGCGATGTCATGGAAATGAAGGCCGGTCGTCGGCTCATCCAGGATATAGATGGTGCGGCCTGTCGCCCGCCGTGACAGTTCCTTCGACAGCTTCACGCGCTGCGCTTCACCGCCTGACAGCGTCGTCGCCTGCTGGCCGATGCGAACATAGCCGAGGCCAACCCGGAACATCGTCTCCAGCTTTTCCCGGATTGACGGCACAGCCTTAAAGAAATCAACACCTTCTTCCACAGTCATTTCAAGCACATCAGCGATAGACTTGCCACGGAAGGTGATCTCCAGCGTTTCCCGGTTATAGCGCCGTCCCTTACAGGTATCGCAGGTCACATAGACATCGGGAAGGAAGTGCATCTCGATCTTGATCAGCCCGTCACCCTGACAGGCCTCGCACCGTCCGCCTTTCACATTGAAGGAGAAACGCCCCGGGGCATAACCGCGCGCCTTCGCCTCAGGCAGGCCGGCAAACCATTCCCGGATGGGCGTGAAGGCGCCGGTATAGGTGGCCGGGTTCGAACGCGGTGTACGGCCAATCGGCGACTGGTCGATATCAACCACCTTGTCCAGCAACTCGGCGCCGTTGATGGCCTTATGAGGTGCCGGCATCTCGCGCGCCTTGTGCAGGCGGCGGGCAAGACCCTTCCATAATGTTTCAAGAACGAGGGTCGATTTGCCGCCGCCGGACACGCCTGTAACACAGGTCAGAACGCCAAGCGGGAACGCCACGCTTACGTCGCGCAGATTATTGCCGGTGGCATTCTCGATACGGACGAAACGCCCCTTCCGGGGCTTGCGGCGGCTGGCCGGAATGCTGATCTCTCTCTTGCCTGACAGATATTGCCCGGTCAACGAGGCCTGGCTGGCGATAATCTGATCCGGTGTACCTGCCGCCACAACCATGCCGCCATGAACACCGGCGCCGGGGCCCATATCGATGACATAGTCGGCAAGACGAATGGAATCCTCGTCATGCTCGACCACAAGAACCGTATTGCCAAGGTCACGCAACCGCACCAGCGTCGCCAGCAACCTGTCATTATCACGCTGGTGAAGGCCGATTGACGGTTCATCAAGAACATAGAGAACGCCGGTCAGGCCCGAGCCGATTTGCGAGGCCAGCCTGATGCGCTGGGATTCACCGCCCGACAGAGTGCCGGAATTGCGTGCCATCGACAGATAGCTGAGCCCGACATTCACCAGAAAGCCCAGGCGCTCGTTGATTTCCTTGAGGATCCGCGCCGCAATCTCGGATTCCTGTCCGCGCAGTTTGTCACTCAGCCCGGCAAACCAGTCTCGCGCATCGCCGATCGACAGGCGGGCAATGTCGGAAATGTCGGTCTGGTCGACCTTGACGGCGAGTGCCTCCGGCTTGAGGCGTTTGCCGCCGCAGGAATCGCAGGGATGATTGGCCCGGAATTTCTCCAGCTCCTCGCGAACCCAGGATGAATCCGTTTCGCGGTAACGACGCGTCAGATTCGGCATCAATCCCTCAAACGGGCGCTTCGTCTTGTAGGAACGCATGCCGTCATCGAATTCCATCGTGACGGGGATCTTGCCGGATCCGCGGAGGATCAAAGTCTGGATTTCCTCATCCAGCTCACCAAACGGCATGTCGAGCGAGAAGCCGAATTGCCGCGCCAGTGATTCCAGCGTCTGGATGTAATAACGTGAGCTGCTGTTTGCCCAGGGCGCGATGGCGCCGCCACGCAGCGTCTGGCGGTGGTCCGGCACCACCAGCTGCTCATCGAAATGGCTACTGACGCCAAGACCGTCACAGGCCGGGCAGGCACCGAAGGGATTGTTGAACGAGAACAGCCTTGGTTCGATCTCATCGATGGTGAAGCCGGATTCCGGACAAGCGAAGTTGGCCGAGAATACGGTGCGCGCACCGGTGTCGGCATGATCGGCGAAGGCCAGCCCATCGGTGAGGGACAGGGCCGTTTCCAGCGAATCGGCAAGACGCGTCGAAAGTTCGTCGGGATCACCGCGGATAACCAGCCTGTCGACGACAAGTTCAATGTCATGCTTGCGCTTCTTGTCGAGTTCAGGCGTGTCGTCAAGGTCATAGATCTCGCCATCGATGCGCACCCGGCTGAACCCCTTGCGGTGATAATCGGCAAGTTCCTTGCGGTACTCGCCCTTGCGCCCACGCACAACCGGCGCCAGCAGATAAAGCCGCGTGCCGTCCTCCATCGCCAGCAGGATATCGACCATCTGGCTGACCGTCTGGCTGCGGATCGGCAGCCCGGTGGCTGGCGAGTAGGGGATACCGATGCGCGCCCACAACAGGCGCATATAGTCATAGATTTCGGTGACGGTGCCGACGGTCGAACGCGGGTTCCGCGAGGTTGTCTTCTGTTCGATCGAAATCGCCGGTGACAGGCCCTCGATCAGGTCCACATCGGGTTTTTGCATCATCTCGAGGAACTGCCGTGCATAGGCGGACAGCGATTCAACATAGCGCCGCTGCCCTTCGGCATAGATGGTATCGAAGGCAAGCGATGATTTGCCGGATCCGGACAGACCGGTCAACACCACCAGCCGGTCACGCGGCAAATCGATACTGACATCGTCGAGATTGTGTTCACGCGCCCCACGGACCGAGATAACGCGCGGCTCGATCCGCGCTGCCGCCACACCATCTTCCGGTGGGTGGATATCGCTGGAGGTGGTTGTCGCCACGGTGCTGTCGAACAGCGCGTCAGCGGCGGGAGGAGACTTTTTGGTTTCATTCGGCATCGCGCGATCATACCCGTCACCATCACCCCGGACCACCCCAAAGAGGGCCTGCCGGCTGCGGCGAAATCAACATCAGTTAATCTACATCAGTTGTTGTCATTTATGCGTCCGACTGGGTAATCTAAAGCCCTTATCGATGCTTTTTATCACTATCCCCCGAAAAACGCGCGCGAAGGAGTTGGACAGCCATGGCAGGCAGTGTGAACAAGGTTATCCTTTTGGGTAATCTGGGCCGCGATCCCGAAATCAGAAATACGCAGGACGGCAACAAGAT
>CBFHRT010000051.1:0-13486 GCA_965658285.1 Puniceispirillaceae bacterium (SeqCode)
GTTCTCCTTCAACAGCGCTTGTAGAACGATGCGTTCTGTGTCGCATGACCTTTTATGAGGTGTGACGTCTCTAAGATATCGGACCAGTATTTCTGCAAGATTGCAGGGTTCGTATTTACTGCCGAGATACCTGCGTTGTTCAGCCAGCTCTTCTTCTTTTCGCGCCCATAACTTTGCATCGTTGAGCTTGTAGAAGCTTTGCGACCGGCTGTAACTGCCGACCCTAATCTGTACCTGATATTTGCCATTTCGGCGGCGTATAGAAGCCATGATAGCGGTTTCCTTGTGACCACAGTGTGACCGATCGGAAATCTCGCTAGGTATGATTTTGGGTAAGCCGTTGAAAAGATTGGCGCACCCGAGAGGATTCGAACCTCTGACCTCTGCCTTCGGAGGGCAGCGCTCTATCCAGCTGAGCTACGGGTGCGGCAGGCGAGCCTAGCCGCCATTGGTGCGGTTTATACGCGCTTGGCCAGCCGATGCCAAGCCATTTGCCAAGCGGTCGACCGGCCCTTTCACCGACCCCCGGTTCAGGTCATGCCGCCTGTCATCTCAAGGAACACATCCTCAAGATCGGCTTCGACGGTGGTGACATCGCCAATCTGCAGTCCGGAGGCGGCCACGGCGGTGATGATTTCGGCGGCGCCCGTCACCGCCGGGTCATAGCGTATCAGAATGCCGCCCTCGACGGGCTGTGCGCCAAGTGCGGCAAGCGATGCCGGCATCCGTGACGGGGCGCCGCCGGCCAGTGTCATCCGCAACTCCTTGGCCCGCGCGCCGGCCATCAGCTGTTCCTTCGGCTGGTTCGCGATCAGCCGCCCGTGATTGAGAATGGCGATGCGGTCGCACAGCGCCTCGGCCTCTTCCAGGTAATGCGTCGTCAGCACGATCGTCACGCCGGCGTCATTCAGGGCGCGGATATTGTCCCAGAGCCGCTGGCGAAGCGCCACATCGACGCCGGCGGTCGGCTCGTCAAGGACCAGGATCGGCGGGCTGTGAACCATCGCCTTGGCGACAAGAAGCCGCCGCCGCATACCGCCCGAAAGCCGCCGTGCGTAGGTGTGCGCCTGTTCCGACAGGCCGACCATCTCGAGAATCTCGTCACTGCGCCGCTCCGCCGGCACGACACCGAACAGGCCGGCCTGGAATTCCAGCTGCTGGCGCGGCGTGAAATAGGCATCGATGTTCAATTCCTGCGGCACGATCCCGATATTGGCCCGTGCCTGGCGCGGATTGTCATCAATGTCGGTGCCCCAGACGCCAAGGCTGCCGGCAGACTTGATCACCGTGCCGGCCATGATGTTGATGAAGGTCGATTTGCCGGCACCATTCGGCCCGAGAAGCCCGAAGACGGCGCCAACCGGTATATCGAGATCGACATCATCAAGCGCCTGTTTTGGCGCCGTGCCGCCCGCACCGGTGTAGAGTTTCCGGATGCCGCGGGCGCGAATGGCGATGCCATCGGCGGGGGCGTGGATAAAGGGTTGAGTCATGGAATGGATACCTGCGGCAAAACTGTCACCGTTCATATAGGGGTTTGCCGCGATCAGCGAAACCACGCACGGCACTTCATTGGCGGCTCTGCATCGGATAAAGAGCCATATTTTCGCGCCTGACGGTCAGCGCCGGTGCTTCGCAATTGCATCGCCGCCGGCAAGGCTATAGATTTCATCCAGCGGAGTGACCGGTCTTACTGCCAGCGCAACCCGCGATGATGTTCAGGGGGAAGTGGGCGGATGATGATGGCCAGCAAAACGGATGTCGGCAGCGACGATCAGGGCGGCACCACGCCGGAATTGGAAACTGTCGCGGTGACGGGTGACCGTGTGGCCTGCGATGGCAATGGCGATGCGCTTGGCCATCCGCGGGTCTGGCTGACGCTTGGCACCGATGGCGAGATTGTCTGTCCCTATTGCTCGCGCCGCTATGTGCGCGCCGGGGACGAGGATGATGCGTAACGCCCCAGGCAAATTTCTGCCCACCGACAGGCTTTATACGACTGAAACCGGGACCGCCGGCATGGCGGGTGCCCGATGAGTGATCGTGACCAGCTGGTCCTGATCGACGGGTCGGGCTATATCTTCCGGGCCTTCCATGCATTGCCGCCGATGACGCGGGGCGACGGCACGCCGGTCAATGCGGTGTTCGGCTTTACCGGTATGGTGATGAAGCTTGTCGATGATCTGGCGCCAAGCCATGTCGCCGTCGTCTTCGATTCGGCGCGCAAGACCTTCCGCAACGACATCTATGCCGACTACAAGGCCAACCGCACCGACCCGCCGGAAGAGCTGGTGCCGCAATTCGCGCTGGTGCGCCACGCCACCGAGGCGCTGAGCCTGCCACAGCTGGAGGCGCCGGGGTTCGAGGCTGATGATTTGATCGCCACCTATGCCGGCATGGCCGAGGCGGCCGGGATGGAGACGGTGATTGTCTCGTCCGACAAGGACCTGATGCAGCTTGTGCGCGGCGGCGTGACGATGCTGGACCCGATGAAGCAGCGGCGCATCGCGGCGCCCGAGGTCGAGGAGCGGTTCGGCGTCACGCCTGACAAGGTCGTTGACGTCCAGGCGCTGGCCGGTGATTCCACCGACAATGTTCCCGGCGTGCCCGGGATCGGCGTGAAGACAGCGGCTGAGCTGATCAATAATTATGGTGATCTCGACACGCTGTTGGCGCGTGCAGAAGAGATCAAACAGCCGAAACGGCGCGAGAATCTGATCAATTTCGCCGAACAGGCGCGGGTTTCACGTGACCTCGTGCGGCTTCGCGATGACTCGCCGACGCCGCTGACGCTGGACGGGTTGCAGCGCGGTGAGCGCGATTTCGAAAAGTTGAAGGATTTCCTGGCCGAGCAGGAATTCAAGCGGCTGCTGACGCGGATTGGCGCCGATGGCGAGGCGCCGCGCGCCGCGCCGGCTGTGCGGTCAATGGGCGGCACGCCGCAACCTGCCGACACGCCGTCATCCGCCGCCGCGCCGGTGCCGGAGGGCGAGGTTGACTACCAGCTGATCACCGAGACGGCTGCGCTTGCCGAATGGGCCGCGATGGCACGCCGGCAGGGCCATCTGGCCGTTGACACGGAAACCAGTTCGCTGAACGCGGCGGCGGCCGAGCTTGTCGGCATTTCGATGGCGCTGGCGCCTGGGCGGGCCTGTTATGTGCCGCTTCGCCATGGCACGGCAACGGTGGCGGTGGACGGGCAGGGCGGTCTTGATTTTGAGGCTGATGCCAATGCCGTGGCCGAACCGCCGGACCAGATTGCGTTCGATGACGCGATGGCGATCCTGAAGCCGCTGTTCGAGGATCCGGCGGTGCTGAAGATCGGGCATAATCTGAAATATGACAGCCATGTCCTGATGCGCCCGCATAATGGTGGCATCCGTCTGGGGCCGGTCGATGATACGATGTGCCTGTCCTATGTGCTTGATGCGGGACGGGTGAACAGCCATTCGATGGACTCGCTTGCCGGTCACTGGCTCGACCATACGACCATCAAATTTGAGGATGTCTGCGGCAAGGGCGCCAAGCAGGTGCCGTTCGGATCGCTCGCGCCCGAAGCTGCGCTCGATTACGCGGCTGAGGATGCCGACATCACGCTGCGCCTGTGGCAGATGCTGCGCCCGCGGCTTGCCGTTGAAGGCGTGGCGTCGGTCTATGAAAGGCTGGAGAGGCCATTGATCCCGGTGCTGGCGGCGATGGAGAATGCCGGCATCACGGTCAATCCGTCGATCCTGGCGCGAATGTCGAATGACTTCGCGACCCGGATGGAGGCGCTGAACCGCGAGATTCTCGGCCTCGCCGGTGAGGAGTTCAATGTCGGATCGCCAAAACAGCTTGGCGAAATCCTGTTCGACAAGATGGGGCTGGAAGGCGGCAAGAAAGCCAAGACAGGTGCCTATTCGACCTCGGCCGACATCCTTGAGGAGCTTGCCGCGAACGGTGTGGAAATCGCCGCCAGGGTTCTTGACTGGCGGCAGCTGGCAAAACTCAAATCAACCTATGCCGACGCGCTTGTCGAGAGCATTCTTCCCGAGACCGGGCGGGTCCATACCTCCTTCTCGATGGTTGGCGCCTCGACCGGGCGCCTGTCCTCATCCGACCCGAATGTGCAGAACATCCCGATCCGCACCGCCGAGGGGCGGCAGATCCGTACCGCCTTTGTCGCCGCCGAGGGCAAGAAGCTGATCTCGGCCGACTATTCGCAGATCGAATTGCGGCTGGTGGCGCATGTTGCCGGCGAGGAGACGATGATCGAGGCCTTCCGCGCCGGGGTCGACATTCATGCCCGCACCGCTTCCGAGGTGTTCGGTGTGCCGATCGAGAGCATGGACGGTGAAACACGCCGCCGCGCCAAGGCCATCAATTTCGGCATCATCTACGGTATTTCCGGGTTCGGGCTGGCCCGCCAGCTTGGCATCAGGCAGGGCGAGGCGCGCGATTTCATCAACGCCTATTTCGAGAATTTCCCCGGCATCCGGTCCTACATGGAACGGATCAAGCTGGAGGCGCGCGAGGCTGGCCATGTCGAGACGCTGTTCGGGCGGCGGATTCATATTGGCGGGATCACCGCCGGCAATCCGGCGCAGCGCGGCTTTGCCGAACGCCAGGCCATCAACGCGCCGATTCAGGGAAGCGCCGCCGATATCATCAAGCGGGCGATGATCCGCATTCCGGGCGCGTTGGCCGAGGCCGGGCTTGATGCCAGGATGCTGCTGCAGGTTCATGATGAACTGATCTTCGAGGCGGATGACGCAACGGCCGCGGACGCGGTGACGGTCATCCGGCAGGTGATGGAGGCGGCCGCCGCGCCGGTGCTGGAGCTGGCGGTGCCGCTTGTCGCCGATGCCGGCATTGCCGACAGCTGGGCCGAGGCGCATTGACCGGGCGGCATTGCGGCGGCATTGCGGCATGGCCGGCATAATGACGCCCTATCTTGGCCCTTTTTGCTGGCTAGACCGGACTCAGGGTGGCCGGGATCATGGTGGTGAGCGCCGCCCCTGAATTCGACTCGAAGACAGGAGACTTGGCATGGGAACGCGGATTGCGCTTGTCGATGACGACCAGAACATTCTGACCTCGGTGTCGCTGACGCTGGAGAATGAGGGTTTCGAGGTTGATTGCTATCATGATGGTGAAACGGCGCTGCGGGGCCTTGGCCGCCGCCCTGTCGAGCTGGCCGTCCTTGATATCAAGATGCCGCGCATGGATGGCATGGAACTGCTGCAGAAACTCCGTGGTGGCTCAAGCCTCCCGGTCATTTTTCTGACGAGCAAGGATGACGAGCTTGACGAGGCGCTTGGCCTCGGCATGGGGGCCGATGACTACATCACCAAACCCTTCTCACAGCGGCTGTTGATTGCCCGCATCCGCGCGGTGCTGCGCCGGGCCAGCCAGGATGAGATGGATATGTCAGCGCCGAACATCATCCGGCAGGGCGAGTTGTTGATGGACCCTGACCGGCATCTGTGCAGCTGGAAGGGCGAGGAGGTCAAGCTGACCGTCACCGAATTCCTGATCCTGCAGGCGCTGGCATCGCGTCCCGGCATGGTCAAGAACCGGGATCAGCTGATGGATGCGGCCTATGGTGAGTCGGTGTTTCTTGATGACCGCACCATCGACAGCCACATCAAGCGGCTCCGTCGCAAGATCAGGGCCCAGGATTCGACGTTCGACAATATCGAAACGCTCTATGGCATAGGGTATAAATATCGGACGTAATTTTGGGGTCGATGCGTGCCGGATGCGGCCGGGCAACGGTCAGATGACCGGAGGTGCCGGATCATCCGGCATGTAGTATGTCTGGACGGGCGTGCCTAGACGGGTGTGTCTGGACGGGCATGTCTTGAATGGACGGTCAGCAACGGATGGTGCCGGCGGTGAAGGCTAAATTGAAATCTCTGGTGCGCCGCCTGCTGGCGCGCGGCGCCATTGGCAGGCCGCTGGTAAGGTTGCGCTTCCGGATGAGCCGCCTCAGCACCAGAATCATGGCGATCATGCTGGTGCCGCTGGTCCTGTTCATCATCGGCCTGTTTTCCATCGATCAGTATCGCACGACGCTGATCCGTTCTGAATTCACCGCACTTGAACGCCAGGGCTTTACCCTCGCACGCTCGCTGGCGCTGGCGCAGTCCGAGATCGATGGCGGCTTGACGCGCCGCCGCCTGTCGCCTGAAACCATGAACCATCTGCTGCCGCTTGTCGGTTACGGTACCGAATTGCGGGCCCGGGTGTTTCGCCATGATGGCTGGCTTCTTGCCGATACGGCGCGGGCCGGCGATGGCAGTGGCCGGGCGCGGCTACGTCGCCGTGAGGCGCGTGGGGCGATGCAGCGATCTTCGGACTATTTCCAGGCCATTATGCGCCGCGCTGCCGGCATGATCGGAAGCGATCTGGCCTTGCCGGTCTATCGTGAACGGGCGCGCCAGCAGGCCAGCGATTATGATGAGGTTTTGATGGCGTTGGCTGGAGAGCCGGCGCGACAGTTGCGCCGCGATCCGCGTGGCCGTCTGGTGCTGTCGGTGGCGGTGCCGATTCAGGATTTGCGGCTTGTCCGCGGCGCGCTGCTGGTCAGCATCGGCGGCGGCAAGATCGAAAAGGAAATCGCCGACGTTAATGTGGTGTTCATTCAGCTGTTCGGCATCGTCCTGCTGATCACCATTGCGCTCAGTGTCTATCTGGCGCGCTCGATCACCACGCCGATCACCTATCTTGCCAATGAGGCCGACAATCTGCGGCGGAGCCGTGATCTGTCGGCGCGGATGCAGCGGCTGCCGCAGCGGCGTGACGAGATCGGCAAGCTGTCGGAATCCCTGATCGATATGACCGACGAGCTGCAGAAACGTATGGCGGCCACTGCCGGCTTCGCCGCCGATGTGGCGCATGAGCTGAAGAACCCGTTGTCATCGCTTCGCAGCGCTGCCGAAACCATCAGCCGGATTTCCGACCCGGAACAGCAGCAGAAGCTGATGAATGTGATTCTGCGCGATGTTGCGCGCCTTGACAGGCTGATCACCGACATTTCGCGGGCCAGCCGGCTGGACAATGAAATGGCGACAGAGTCGGCCCGCGTGATCGATCTGCGCGATCTGGTGACCAGTTTTGTCGAGGCGCGGCAGACCACAACCGATACGCACAGGCTCGAGGCAAGCCTGTCCGATATGCCTGTAACAGTTTCGGTTCATGATGGCCGGATCGTCCAGATCCTCGACAATCTGCTTGGCAATGCGGTGTCCTTTGCGCCGGCCGACAGCAAGATCAGTTTCGCCGTCGATCCGGGCGAGGATGGCATGGCGCGGCTGCAGGTACGTGATCAGGGGCCGGGCATTCCGCCGGGCCGGTTGCAGGAGATCTTCAACCGCTTCTATTCCGAGCGCCCGGCCAGCGAGGCCTTTGGTGAGCATTCCGGGCTTGGATTGTCGATCGCACAGCAGATTGCGCATGGATATGGCGGTGATCTGGTCGCATCGAATGACGAGGGGGCCTGCTTCACCCTGACGCTGCCACAGGCGTCGGGTTAGCCCCTGTTGCGGCCCTGTTGAAACTGGTATGATGCCGGTATGGATGATGAAGCGCCAAGATTGATCCTTGTGACCGGAGCTTCGGGGGCGGGCCTGTCAACGGCGCTCAACATCCTTGAGGATTGCGGTATCAAGGCTGTCGACAATTTGCCGCTTGCGATGATCGATACGCTGGTCGCGATGGAGGTCGAAGCCGGTGGCCGCAGCCTTGCCATGGGGCTTGACGCCCGCACGACCGGATTTTCGGTTGGCGCCGTCGAGACGCTTGTCGGCAATCTGCGGCGCAAATTCCCGGACCAGTTTACGGCCATTTATCTGACGGCGTCTCAGGATGACCTGCTGCGGCGCTTCAACGCCACGCGTCGCCAGCATCCGCTGGCCGGGAGCGGCTCGCTGGCCGATGCCATTGCGGCGGACCTTGACCGGATGGATGATGTTGCCCCGCTTGCCGATATACGGCTTGATACCAGCAGCACGAAGCCGTCTGATCTGCGCCAGTCGCTGTTGGCCAGCCTCGGGATTGAAGAGGCCTTCCAGATCAGCCTGCGTCTGCTCAGTTTTTCCTATCGTCGGCGCATTCCCGACCACAGTGATATGGTCATTGATATGCGATTTGCAGAGAATCCGCATTGGGTGACAGAGCTTCGCAAACAGGACGGGCGGGATGAAGCTGTCGCCGGGTTTCTGAATGATGATGACAAGGCCAGTGCGGTTCTCGAGTCCCTCAAGGCGATGTTGAACGAAATGCTGCCGCGGATGTCGCGCGAAGGGCGTCCCTTGCTGACCATCGCCTTCGGCTGCACCGGCGGTCAGCACCGCTCGGTCTGGGCTGCCGAGACGATGGCTGCTTGGCTTCGCGAAAGTGGATATGGTGTGAAGATAGCGCATCGCGAGCTTGAAGACCGCAGATAACGCGAACACCGCAGATAAACTGTCGCAAACCAAGCCGCTTCCCTTGCCATCCGATATCTGATAAGCCACCCGCTGATCCAATAAACCGCTGAAGAGATGTTCGATGTCCAACGATTATATTGTGGCCGATCTCGGCCTTGCCGATTGGGGGCGCAAGGAACTGTCCATCGCCGAAACCGAAATGCCGGGCCTGATGGCACTTCGCGATGAGTTTGGCGCGGCAAAGCCGCTGAAAGGCGCCCGTGTTGCCGGTTGTCTTCACATGACGGTGCAGACGGCGGTGCTGATTGAAACGCTGGTGGCGCTTGGCGCCGACGTTCGCTGGGCATCCTGCAATATCTTCTCGACCCAGGATCAGGCGGCGGCGGCCATCGCGGCGGCCGGCGTGCCGGTATTCGCCAAGAAAGGCGAAACACTGGCCGAATACTGGGAATATGTCGACCGCATTTTCGGCTGGGCCGATGGTGGCACGGCCAACATGATCCTGGATGATGGCGGTGATGCCACAATGTACATCCTGCTCGGGGCCCGCGCCGAAGCTGGTGAGGATGTCCTTGCCACGCCGGCGTCCGAGGAAGAAGAGTTCCTGAAGGCGCAGATCCATATTCGTCTTGCCAGCAGCCCGGGTTGGTTCACACGCCAGCGTGACGCCATCAAGGGCGTGTCCGAGGAAACCACGACCGGCGTGTTGCGGCTCTATCAACTTGCCGAGGCAGGGGGACTTCCTTTCCCGGCCATCAACGTCAATGACTCGGTCACAAAGTCGAAATTCGACAATCTGTATGGCTGCCGCGAATCCCTGGTCGATGGCATTCGCCGGGCCACCGACGTGATGCTCGCCGGCAAGGTTGCTGTTGTCGCGGGATATGGTGATGTCGGCAAGGGGTCGGCAGCATCGCTTCGCCAGGGCGGCGCCCGCGTGATGGTCACTGAGATTGATCCGATCTGCGCGCTGCAGGCGGCGATGGAAGGCTATGAGGTCGTCACAATGGAACAGGCGGCGCCGAAGGCCGACATCTTCGTCACCGCCACCGGCAACCGTGATGTCATCACGCTTGACCATATGCGCGACATGAAGGACCGCGCCATCGTCTGCAACATCGGGCATTTCGATAACGAGATCCAGGTATCCTCGCTGCAGAACATGAACTGGTCCGAGGTGAAGCCGCAGGTCGACGAGATCGAGTTTCCCGATGGCAAGCGGATCATCATGCTGGCCAAGGGTCGGCTGGTGAATCTGGGCTGCGCCACCGGCCATCCCTCCTTCGTCATGTCGGCATCCTTCACCAACCAGGTTCTGGCACAGATGGAACTCTGGAACGAGGGTGAGGGGTATGAGAACCGTGTCTACACCCTGCCGCGCCATCTCGATGAAAAGGTGGCGGCGCTGCATCTTGCCAAGGTCGGGGCGACACTCTCGGAGCTCAGCAATGACCAGGCTTCCTATATCGGGGTTGAACAGCAGGGCCCGTTCAAGAGCGAGCAATATCGTTACTAGGCATGACCCGGCTTGACCTGACGCTTTGTGACCCAGCCGCGACCGCGCGGCTGGGTCATTTCATTGCGGATCGGCTGAAGGCCGGCGACGTGGTGGCACTGGAAGGACCTCTTGGCGCCGGCAAGTCGGTGCTGGCGCGGGCGATCATCCAGCATGCCTGCCCGCAGGAAAGCGACATTCCAAGCCCGACCTTCACCCTTGTGCAGACCTATGAGCCAGCTGACGGGCCGGCCCTGATGCATTTCGATCTCTACCGGCTCGACACGCCCGACGACGCGTTGGAACTCGGCATCGAGGATGCCTTTATCGACTCGATTTGCCTGATCGAATGGGCCCAGCGGCTTGGCCCCTATCTTCCTCGCACCGCGCTGAATATATCGATCCAGCCGGATCCGGAGCTGTCCGACAGCCGCGTCATCGCGCTTGCCGGAGGTGCCAGATGGCAGCCCCTGCTGGCGGATATCGACGCTCGGATGAATGATGTGAGCTGACAGGATTTTGATCCTCAAGCCCTCGTCTTGGCCGGCGGTTGCCTGTATGATCGGGGCATGACGTCTCCTCCCTCCCTGCCCAATATTTACAGCATTCCTGCCGGCGTTCCCTTCGCCACGACGCTTGCCACCGGCGTTATCGATCTTGCTGGCACGGCTGATGATCTGGCACGGGCGACCATTCTGGTGCCATCCCGCCGTGCCGCGCTGTCGCTTCGGGCGGCGTTTCTGGAAATCCGGGGTGATGATGCGACATTGCTGCCACGGATTGAGCCGATTGGCGATGTTGAGGAGGATTCACCCGAAATTCTGGGCTTTGCCGCGGATGGTGCGGCGCTGCCGCCGGCGATGGATACGCTGTGCCGGCAGCTCTGGCTGGCGCGACTCCTTCAGGGGTTCGCGATGGGCGGGGTCACGCCGACACCGCCGCAGACGATGCAGCTTGCGGATTCGCTGGCACGGCTTCTCGATGCGCTGTGCAACGTCGATTCCACGCCGGAGCAGCTTGTAGATCTGCTTCCGGAACGGTTCTCGCGCCACTGGCAGGACATTCTGAAACTGCTGACCATCCTGATTGACCGCTGGCCGGCCATTCTTGCGGAGCAGGGGGTTCTCGACCCGGCGGACAGGCGCAACAGGCTGATCAGACTTCGCTGTGAGGCCTGGCGGCAGGCGCCGCCGCAGGGCCTGGTGCTGGTGGCCGGGTCAACCGGTACCTTTGCGGCGACGCGCGAGTTGATTGCCTGTGTTGCGGCCCTGCCGAACGGGCATGTGGTGTTGCCAGGCCTCGATCAGGGGGCGGCCGACCATTGGCGCGAGATTGCGGATGATGCTGGCCATCCGCAGCATCAGCTGTCAGTGCTTCTCGAGGCACTTGGCGTGGGGCCAGCCGATGTGGCCCTCTGGAAGGCGGCAGACGGGTCCGCCGAGGCGGGGGCATTACGGCGCGATCTGATGCGTGAAGCTTTTAAGCCGGCGGCCCTCAGCGCAGACTGGCGCCAGCTTGGCACGACGAATCCCGGGCTCGGCCGTGACGCGCTGGCCGGGTTGTCGATTGTGGAATCCGGCACCAGGGCCGAGGAGGCCGGGCTGATCGCCATCGCCATGCGCGAGGTTCTGGAAGTGCCGGGCCGTACGGCGGCGCTGGTAACGCCGGACAGACAGCTTGCCGAGGCGGTGATCGCGGCCCTGCAACGCTGGCGGATCGATGTCGATGACTCGGCGGGGCGGCCCCTGTCTGTCTGCCCGGTTGGCGGCTTTCTTCATAGTATGGTCACGATGGTTGCCGAGGCTTTCGCGCCGGTTCCGACGCTGGCCTTTCTGAAACATCCGCTTGTTGCCGGCGGGTTGGCGCCGGCCCGTTTCAGGTCACGCCTTCGCGCTCTCGAGCTGGCGGCGCTGCGGGGGTACAGGCCGGCAGAAGGACTTGCCGGGATTCGTGATCGCCTCGCCGGTGATGATGATCTGTTGGCGTTTTTTGAGGCGCATGTCGTGGCACCGCTGGCACCGCTTACCGATGCCTGGTCGGCGCCGGCGCCGGATATCGCCTCACTGGCACGGGCGCTTGGCAGCGCTGCCGAGGCACTGGCGTCGCGGCGTTGCGGGAATGACGGGACCATCGATCTTGCCGATGGCGCGCTTCATGTCTGGTCAAGTGAGGATGGCGATGCGGCGGCAAAGCTTCTTGCCGCCCTTGCCGAGCATGGCGCGGTCTATGCCGCTGATCCGGCATCCTTTCCGCAGATTCTGGCGCAGCTGATGGCGTCGAAGACGGTGCGGCGCAGCTGGCAGACGCATCCGCGGCTGGCCATTCTCGGTCCTGTCGAGGCGCGGATGCAAAGTGCTGACAGACTGATTCTTGGCGGCTTCAATGAGGGTAACTGGCCACCGCGTCCGGAAATCGATCCCTGGATGAACGCCGAGATGCGCCGCGCCGCCGGCCTGCAGCCGCATAACTGGCGGACCGGCCTCAGCGCGCATGATGTGTGGATGGCCACCACCACGCCGGAGGTGATCATCACGCGGTCGCTTCGTGACGGTGATGCGGTGACGACGCCGAGCCGCTGGCTGCAGCGCCTTGGCGCGGTGCTTGGCGCGCTGAGTATCGAGCAGGCGGTTGATGATGGCCGGCACTGGCGCGACCAGCTTGTCGCGCTGTCACCCGTGCCGCCGATGACGCCTTGCGCCCGCCCACGTCCGGCGCCACCCGTCAGCGCGCGTCCGAGGCGCTTTTCCGCCACCGAGATTGATGACTGGATTGCCGATCCCTACAGCCTCTACGCGAAACGGGTCCTCGGTCTGCGCCAGCTTGATGATATCGACCGGCCAATCGATGCGGCGCTGCGCGGCAATCTTGTGCATGACACTCTGGCCGCCTTTCTGAAGGACCATCCGCACGGCGATCTGCCCGCGAATGCACTTGATGAAATGCTGGCCATCGCGCGTCGTCAGTTCGATCCGTTCTGGCAGATCCCAACCGTGCGGCATTTCTGGTGGCCGGCCTTTCGCGCCATGGCGTCCTGGTTTGTCGAAACCGAGACACGTCGCCGGGCCAGCCTGCAGGACAGCCATGCCGAGGTTGGCGGCGCCATTGAGGTGGAGGCGCCGGCCGGGCCGGTAACGTTCCGGGCGCGCGCCGACAGGATCGACCAGTTTACCGGCGGCGGCCTTGCCATCCTTGATTACAAGACCGGCACGACGCCAAGCGCCAGAGATGTCGCACAGGGGCGGCGCACACAGCTGATCACCGAAGCGGTGATCGCCGCGCATGGCGGCTTTGCCGGCATCGAGGCGGCAGAGGTGCTGGAGATGGAATATTGGCGGCTGACCGGCAAGCGTGACGAGCCCGGGTCGCGCAAACCCGTGCAGCCGCCGGACTGGGATGCGGCAGCGGCGCGGGACAGTCTGGCCCGGCTGGCGGCGCGGTTCGATGATCCGGCAATGCCCTATGCCAGTCGCCCCAACCCGCAGGTTGGCGCAGCCTATCCGCAATATGACCATCTGGCGCGAGTTGATGAATGGCGTATCGGCGAGGCTGGCCCGCTCACCACCGGTGCGCCTGCAATACC
>CBFHRT010000052.1:0-13230 GCA_965658285.1 Puniceispirillaceae bacterium (SeqCode)
TATGTCCTCGCCCCCGATCATCTGTGGTATCTGTCGCTGCAGCCTGATGGTCCGGCTCGTACCCGCATCCGCTATGGCGCCGCGATTGTACCCGAGAAACTGGCCGGGGAAGAGGACAAGGATGCCTATCTTGCGGCAACGAAAGCGTTTCTCGACAAGGTTCAGGTCGAGGACAGGCATGTTGTGGAGGGCATCTTCAATGGCGCTGCATCGCCGCTTGGCGCGCCCGGCCCGCTCAGCTGGCTTGAGCGCGGAAACCATGAATTCGCGCAATATCTGGCGCGGCGTCTCTGCGACTGGTGATGCTTCAATGGCTCCGGTGCGCCTGAAGCCCGCCGCCACGCGCGCCTAGGACGTGGCAGGCGACGCATAGCGGGTCACCAGATAGACGCCCGCGCTTGTCACGCAGAACCCGATAATGCCAAGCAGGGTCAAAGGTTCTTCAAAGCCGATGGCGGCGAGGATGGCCGTCACGGGCGGCACAAGGAACATCAACGATGACACCGCCGCCATGCTGTCGCGCCGGATCATCACCATCAGGATCAGATAGGCGCCAAGCGAGATCATCAGGACCATCCAGGCAAGTGTCAGCAGGAAGGGCAGTTGCCAGTCTATTTCCGGCGGCTCGATAGTCGCGCAGATAACAAGGAAAAAGGCGGTGGCGGCAAGCGACTGTATGAGGTTGCCTGTCAGCAGGTCGATCTTGCCGCCGATCCGCTTTTGCAGCAGCGTGCCGGCTGTCACCGCGCCAAGGCCGATGGTCACAGAGACAAGGCCGACCATCGGCATCGTGCCCGCCATTTTCGGCAGCAGCACCAGAATGACGCCGGTAATGCCGGCCAGCATGCCGAGGATTTGTACAGGGCGCAGCCTTTCATCGAACAGGATGATCGCCAGACCGGAGGCAAGAAGCGGCTGCAGCGAGACGATCAGCGCCGAAATGCCGGCCGACAGCCCCTGCGACAGGGCGAAGAACACGCTGCCAAGATAGATCCCATGCAGCAGCAGACCGACAAGCGCGGTCAGCGCCATGACCTGCCGTGGCGGCAGCTGCGGCGCGGCTTTGCGCCACTGCCGGACGGCCAGCATGATCATCCCGAACAGGACACTCACAATGCCGAAACGCAGCATCAGCATCGCGAACGGCGTTGCATACTGAACGCCCACCTTGGCGGTAACGAAGGCCGATGACCACAGCCCGACAAACACCAGCGGCAGGATAATCCGGTAGAGCATTGGTCAGCCGGCGGCGAGAATGGTGGCGGCCACCCCGGCACCGAACCGCAGATGTGTCTCGGCGCTCCAGTGAATCGGGTCGCGCGATGATGACACCGCATGCAGATTGCCGTCGATGAACGCTGCGCCGGCGCCATCACACGCTGCCTTCAGGACAGGTGGCAGGGCCTGTGAGCTGGCGCGCCCGCCACGCCATTCCCCCTGTCGCGGCCAGGCCGGATCGTCGGCCAGCTCGCCAAGTGCGGGCGGGCAGATGACTGTCACCGGGGCGGGCGTCTCTTCATTCCAGCCGCCGGGGCCGGCGGCGGTCTCGCGGATGATGGCCAGCAGCGACATCACACCGGCGGTGATCGCCGCCGCGTCACGGCCAAATCTGGTCTTCATGTCGTTGGTGCCAAGCATGAGCAGGATATGATCGAGCGGCTGCTGCGACAGCAGAATGGCTTTCAACGGCATGAGGCCATTGCACCAGGCACCTTCCTGCGGATCGTCGATATTGGTTGTACGGCCGGGAAGACATTCCTCGACAAGTTCGGCCTCGATGCCGGCCTGCCGCAGATGCTGCGCCATTATCACCGGCCAGCGTTCGCCGTGGCGGTTTCCCAGCCCGTCATCAAGATAGCCCCAGCTGTTGGAATCGCCGTAAACCAGAATGCGCAATTTCAAACCCGTTTTTCATCTGTTTTGCCGCAGAAGAGTGCGCGGGTTGCACCCTCAATGCAAGCCGCCTGCGCGCATGCCGGCGAACCGCCCGAATCTCAGGTGATAGAGGGCCTGCAGCGCGGCGAAGGCCAGCATCGGGATCAGCAGCTGCAGCATCGTGGCGACCCCGGCCATGGCCCGGCTGCCGCCCGAGGCAAGGGCCACCGCCTCCAGCGTCATCGTGGTGATCCGTCCGGCCCCGGCAAACAGGCTCGGCAGATACAGCGCCACCGAAACCGCTGTCCCGACGAACAGCGCGGTAATGATGGCCGGTGCCAGCATCGGCAATGTCACGCGGCAATAGCGACGCCATGCGCCGGCCCCGAGGCTGGCCGCGACCTGTTCGTGCCGCCTGTCGAGTGATGCCGCCGCCGGCGCCAGGATCAGAAAGGCATAGGGAAGGATGAACAGCATATGCATCCAGATCATCGCCAGCCACGTTCCCTCAAGCCATGTCACCGTCAGCACCATCTGCAGGCCGGGGACAAAGCCTGCCTGCGGTAGCAGGATGGGGGCGAAGATCCAGACCTGCCAGAGGCCTGTATGGCCGCGAAGCCGCGCCAGTTCAATTGCCAGGAGCGCCAGCGCGACGGCAACAAATGATGCCACGCCAGCGATAACAAGGCTGGCCATCAGCGCCGGCGCAAGGCTGTCGGCGCGCATCCAGAAACGCCATGTCAGCGCGTCCGGCAGTGCCGCCGGAAAGAACCACGGTCCCGCAACCGACCATAGCGCCGCCGCCAGCAACCCGCCGCCGCCGATGATCACGGGCAGCATCGCGAGTGTCGCCAGCGCTCTGGCATATCCGCGCAAGGCCGTAAGGCGAGCCCCGCCGCGCCGCACGGTTTTCAGCACGCGCCCGCACAGAAATTCGCCGACGCACCAGATGACCACCGCCACGCCCGTCAACGCCATCTGTAGCAGCGCCCCGAATGAGGCTGGAAGACGCGCTGCAAGCTCGGCATCCTCGAAACCCTCGACAATCAGCACGGCCAGCGGTGGCGGCAGCATCGGACCGAGAAGGCGCGGCATATCGACAACGGACAGGCTGAAGACAAGCACGGCAAGGACCGGCAGCCTGATGCGACGATAGACAAGTGGCAGAACAAGATACAGCCAGCTTGCCGTCCTGCCATATCCGAGTGACATGCCGGTCGCCAGCAACCGCTGCACGGGCAGGGTGGCAAGGGCGGCAAGGCTGACAAGGACGAGAAACGGCACCTCCTTGATCAGCAGCCCGAGACACAGCACCGCCCCGCTGCCATCCGGGACAAGCGCCCATAATGGCGGCCGGTCAAAGCCCGTCAGCCCCGGCGAGACAAGCCGCATCAACCATCCTGACGGCGCCAGCAGGAATAAGACTCCGATGGCAACGGCGCTATGCGGCACGGCGATCAGTGGCCCGGCAAACCGGCGTAGCCAGCGGGCGCCGCGCGCGCCTTCGAAGGTGACAAGCAGCGCGAAGCTGAACAGAACGGCAAGTGAGGTTGCCGCAAGCCCGGTGCCGAGCGAGGTGACAAGGGCCCGCGCCAATCCCGGTGTGGCCAGAAAGTCGGTGGCTGGGCCAAGCGATGGCACAACAAACCCAAGCGGTGGAAACACACCGAAGGCAGGCGCCGCCACCCCGATGATGCCGGCAACAACCGGCAGTGCCGTGGCAAGTGCCAGAATGCCGGCCAAGATGTGATGCCCCGCCATTATATGGTTATGCCCCCTATAGCCATACCCCATACAGCCATGCACCTATGTGCCGCGCCGGCCTTCATCATAGGCGGTCAGCCGCCACTGGCATAGCGGCGCCGCCATTCCGTCTCGATGGCCTTCATCCAGGAGGGATGTGGTTCGGCCAACGTCGCAGCAAGATCGGTCTCTGACAGCGTGGCAACGCCGCGCGGCAGGGCGGCAAACCTGGCCCGGTCCGCCTCTGACAGACGGTGCGTGGCCAGCACCGTGGGATCACCCCAGACATGTGGGTCCGCCTTCCGAATCTGCGCCTCTGGCGATAGCAGGAAATCGGCGACAACCCGCGCTGCCTCGGACGCGTTCGCGTTGAACGGAATGGCCAGGAAATGCACATTCGCGATGGTGCCGCCGGTATGGATATAGGTGCGAACGCTGGCCGGCAGCTCGCCGCGTTCAATCGCCGAGGAGGCATCGGCAGGATTGAAGGCGATGGCGATATCGACCTCACCATCGGCCAGCAGCTGGCGCTGCATGGGATAGGTCGCCGGATAGGCCCGCCCGCCGCGCCACAAATGCGGTGTCACACTGTCGAGCCACCGCCAGAGCGGCGCCGTCACCTCGTCGAACCGGGCCGGGTCAACCGGGTGATAGAGCGGCGCCGTGTCCATCGTTGTTTCGATCAGGATCTGTTTCAGAAAGGACAGGCCGACGAAGTCGGGTGGTTGTGGGTAGGTGAATCTTCCGGGCGTGCTGATGATGTAGGCGGCGAGGTCGGCCGCGCTCCGCGGCGGGGTTGGCAGGCGGGCGCTGTCATGTGCGAAGACAAGCTGCGCCCGGCCCCAGGGCGATTCCAGCCCGTCGGTCGGCACCGCGAAATCCAGCCTGATGGCGGGCAGGGCTGCGGCATCGGTAAAACGCCATGATGGCAGGGATTCCGCCCAAGGCGCGTCTTGCAGCAACCCGTGCCGTTTCAGGGCAGCGAAATTCTCGCCATTGACCCATAGCAGATCGACGGAACCGCCGGTGTCTCGTCCGGCCGCCTGTTCCGCCAGAATCCGTGCCACGGCGGCAGCGGTGTCACTCAGCTTGACATGTTTCAGGGTGATGCCGTGGCGCCGTGCCATCTCGTCGCCAGCCCAGGCAATATAGTCATTGATCTTGTCATCACCGCCCCAGGCATTGAAATAGACGGTCTGTCCGCGCGCCGCATCGCGGATGGCCGTAAAATCCCGGTCGTCGGCCAGCGCCGGCCCGGCGGAAAACAGCAGGACGGACATCGCCGGGAGAATGATGTGGCGCAGCTTGTGGAGCAGGGTCATGGCTGGAGCGTGGTCATGTTCAGTGTATTATGATGCTTCGGGCGAAGTCTCGGAACGATCATTTATTGCATCGACCTAGCATGACTTGACCGGCGCGGGCTATAGTCTCGCCAAATCGTGAACATGGATCCCCAATATGCTGCAACTGCGCGCCCTGACCATAGCCTTTGACGGGCAGACACCGTTGATCGAGGGGCTTGATGTTGCGGTCCCTGGCGGCGAGCTGCGCCTTCTTCAGGGGCCGAGCGGGTGTGGCAAGTCAACGCTTCTCGGGGTGATTGGTGGGGCCGGGAATACCGCCGTTCGCTGGACTGGCGAAATCAGCCTCAATGGGAGGGATATTTCCCGTCTTCCGGCCGAACAGCGCGGTGTCGGGCTGATGTTCCAGGACGCGCTTCTGTTTCCGCATATGTCGGTTGGCGATAATCTTGCCTTCGGGCTTGCCGCGCGGCACCGGCGTGATCGGGCGGCGCATGTCGAGGCGGCGCTGGACGCCGCCGGCCTTACCGGCTTTGCGGGCCGCGACCCGGCATCGCTTTCCGGCGGGCAGGCGGCGCGGGTGGCGCTGATGCGAACCTTGCTTGCCGAGCCGAAGGCGCTGCTGATGGATGAGGCGTTTTCAGCTCTCGATCCGGAATTGCGGCATGGTTTCGGGATGTTCGTTCGCGACCAGATTCGCGACCGCCAGATACCCGCCCTTCTTGTCAGCCATGATCCCGCTGACGCGGTGCTGGCCGACGGGGCGCCGGTTCGCCTTGGCCAGACCCGTTAAGGTCAGGTGCCTGTCATGTTTGGGGCAGATCGGTCATCGGGGCGCCGGTAAGATGGCGAAGGCGGGCAAAGACGTCATACCCCATCTGCAGCATGATATGGATGATGTCGATCGGCACCCAGTTTTCATGAATGCGGCCATCGACCAGATGATAGAAATCCATCACCCGCATATCGATACTGCGCCCGGTTGGCGGCAGGCCCAGCCATTCGCCAAGATGCGTTCCGCGCACCGAGGGCCAGCCGCCGGTGACGACGAAATTGCCGTCGGCGATCCGCACATAATGGCCGACCCCCTGCCGGTCCGGCCAGCCGATGAGGAACGGGATTTGATGATGCTGCTGGAACCCGGACATGCCGCGGGTGGTGCCGATGCCGGCCGGGCCGTACCACAGGAAATCATCTGTCCAGGCGTCGCCGTGGCTCATCGAATGCACCGATTTGCCATCGAAACTGCCAAGCGCCGCATGCATGCCAAGAACGATGTCGATTGATTGCTGGCCTGTCTGTTGGTCATTTTCGTTGAGCCTGACGCCAGATGTTGTCGGGGCCGGCCACATCCCCTCGGTGCCAAGCGATGGCGCCATTGGCCAGATGCCGGCCTGCCGCATCAGATCGAGAAAGTCGAACAGCACATAGCTGTGCATGATCCGGCCCTCGTGCATGTGATGCACCTCGCAGACACGAAGATGGACAAGGCCGTTTGTTGCCGGGATGCCGAACAGATCGCCTGTCATGGTGCCCTGGATCACGCCCATGCTGGCGACAAGCTGGCGGCCAGCCACATCCGCCGGCATCCGCGAATCGGGCTGGCAAATGCCGCCGGTGAAGATGCTGTCGCGGCGTTCAAGGTCGGGCATCGCGTGGCGAAGCGTCGCCCATACACCGGCGATGGCGTCACTGCCGCCAATCTCGTTGATCGGGTGGCTGCCCCAATATTTGGCGTCGGGATGATAGATATCGGCCACCGACAGCCGCCCGGATGCCAGCCCATGAAGGTTTTCATAAGCCTGCGTCTTGAAGGCGATGATGTTGGTGTCGGTCATCTGAAGGGGCATGGGCTTGTCCTTGATACCTTGTCCTTGATACGTGCGGCGTGCCGATTGAAAGGCGCTTGTCACCGGCCTGTCAATGAAAAGCGCCACCCCGGAATGACCATGAAATGTCGCACCGTCACGAAAGGGCTTTACAAAATTGCATACGTATTCAAATCTTGTAATGCAAAGGAATCCCGCCTCTGGAAATCCACTCTGTGCGGACGACCAGAGCATGGTGGGGCGCCTGTTTGGCATGTTGTCTGTTCGTGCAGGCGCCTGACAATGTCATAATGACAACGTCACAACATTCAGTTCTAGGAGAAACATGATGAACAAGGTTTCCAAACTCGCCGTTTCTGCGGCCTTCGTGCTTGCCAGCGCGTCGAGCGCCCATGCCGGATGCGGCATCGGGTCTGGCTCGGCAAAGCTTCTTGCGAATGACTTCCCGGCGACCCAGGCCATTGCATCGGCAGCGACTGCCTGCGACGGTGGCGGCGCCAGCGTGACGGCCAACCTGAACAAGGATCACAAGGATCTGATCGTGGCTGGCTTCACCGCCACTCCGCCCGAGTTCACCGCATCGCACGTCACCAACAGCACGCTCGTTGCGGTGATGAATGATGGCCTGGCGATGCCGCTTGACGATCTGATCGCCAAGCATGGCGCTGGTCTGCAGGGCATGCAGAAGATCACCATCGACGGCAAGGTGATGGCGGTGGCCTTCATGGCGAATGCCCAGCACCTGTTCTACCGCAAGGATATCCTTGATGCGGCTGGCGCCGATGTTCCGGCCACCTATGAAGGTGTTCTGGCGGCTGCCAAGAAAATCCGCGACAAGGGCCTGATGGAGTATCCGATCGCCGGCACTTACAAGGCCGGCTGGAACCTCGGTGAAGAGTTCGTGAACATGTATCTCGGCCATGGCGGTGAGTTCTTCAAGTCCGGCTCGGCGCAACCGGCGATCAACAACGCCAAGGGCGTTGCCACGCTGAACATGATGAAGGCGCTGACCGAATATATGAATCCGGATTTCCTGACGCATGATTCGAATGCCGTGCAGGCAGAGTGGGAGGCCGGCAATGTCGCGCTGACCAACCTGTGGGGTTCGCGCGCCGGTGCCGTCACCGATGGTGAAGGGTCGACCGCCGCGATCGAGAGCAACACCATGTTTGCCGCTGCCCCGACCGTGTCCGGTGGCTCGACCCCCGCTACAACGCTGTGGTGGGACGGTTTTGCGATTGCCAAGAACGCATCGGCTGCCGATGCCGAGGCATCCTTCATCGCTGTCATGAACGGCATTTCGCCGGCGATGGCGGCAGCCAATGCTGACGCCGCCAACTGGCTGATCGCCGGTGCGCAGCCGCGCCCGGTCGGCAAGGGTGTTGTCGACTCCGCTGCTGGCGGTGCCTCGCCCTATCCGATGCTGTCCTACATGGGCACCATGCATGGTGCGATCGGTGCCGAGCTTGCCGACTTCCTGCAGGGCAAGGAAAGCGCTGATCAGGCCCTCGCCGATATCGAGGCGGCCTACATCGCCGCTGCCAAGGAAAAAGGCTTCCTCTAGGCCTTGCATTTTCAAGGTCGGGAGCGCGCTGCGCTCCCGACCCACTTTTTTGAGCATTAATCCCGCATCACTGGACAGGCAGCATGCCGCATCGCACCTTCATCAGCTTTATCTGGCCGTCGGCGCTGGCGATGCTTTTGTTCATCGCGCTGCCAATCGTGTCGGTAGGGGTGCAGTCGCTGTTCATCGCCCATGAACAGGTGATCGAGACGGTCGAGAATTGCGGCCCGTTCGGCTGCAAGACGGTTGAGATGGTGAATGCCGACGCCACCGCGCAGCTTCGCGCCGATGAGCCGCTTGGCCGGTTCAACGGGGTTGGCACCTACACCAACCGGAACCATCTTGCCTTCGAGGAGATCAGCCTTGCCTGGGACGAGGCCACAAGCCTCGGTGAGTTCTTTGGACGGGCCCTTAACCTGCCATTCTACAAGGCACTTGCCTTCACGCTGACCTACACATTCGTCGTCACGCCGCTGGTGATCATTCTCGGCTTTGTTATCGCGCTGACGGTGAACCGGATCCCCGGCATGTTCAAGGGACCGACGATCTTTTTCTCGCTGTTGCCGATGATCGTCACGCCGCTGATCGGCTCGCTGGTGCTGTTCTGGATGATCGATTCCAAGGGCATTATCGGTGCCTCCCTCCAGATGCTGTTCGAGGATCCCAGCCTGTCCCTCAAGGCGTCATCGACGCTGACCTGGCTGACCCTGATTGTCTATGGTGTCTGGCATTCGGCGCCATTCGCCTTCGTTGTGTTCTACGCAGGGTTGCAGACCGTGCCGCAGGATACGTTGGAAAGTGCGATGATTGATGGGGCCAGCCGCTGGCAGCGCGTCCGCTACGTGGTCATTCCACATCTGATGCCGCTGGCCGTGTTTGTCACGCTGATCCAGCTGATGGACAATTTCCGGGTGTTCGAGCCGATTGTCGGCTTCAACGCCCAGGCCAACGCCACCTCGCTATCCTGGATCATCTATAACGACCTTCGGGGCAGTGATGGCGCGATGCTGTTCGGCTCCGCCGCCGCCACCTCCATGCTGACAATCATCGGCGTCTGCATTCTGCTGGCCCCCGTTGTTCTGCGGACCTGGCGCGCCAACCGGCGTCTGGCCTAGGGAGTCGGCAATGGCACGTAAATCACCCGTCTGGCTGACCGTTTTAAGCCTCGGCTTTCTCATCCTGTGGCTGGCACTTGCCTCGGTGCCGTTTCTCTGGACGCTGTGGGGAAGCTTCAAGGTCGAGGCGGATTTCTTCTCGCGTCAGGATTGGCGCAATGCGCTGTTCGGCATTCGCACGCTGGCTGAAACCGGTGCCACCTCGACAGGTGCCGGTTATGAGGGTGCCTGGGTGAAAGAGGAATTCTGGAAGGCGACGCTGAACACCGGCATCATGACGCTGTCGGTTGTCGCGATCTCGCTGACGCTTGGCACACTCGGCGGCTATGCGTTGTCGCGATCCGGGTTTCGGTACGCCTTCTGGATCCTGATCATTGCGCTGGTGTTCCGGGCGATGCCGCATATCACGCTGGTGTCGGGTTATCTTCTTCCTTTCTTCCAGCTGAACCTGTGGGGCCACCTGACGACCACCATTATCGTGATGGTGGCGATCAACCAGCCCTTCACCCTGTGGATGTTGCATTCCTTCTTTCAGAACATCCCGAAGGACCTTGATGAAAGCGCGATGGTCGATGGCTGCACGCGCTTTCAGGCTTTCCGCTATGTGATCATTCCGGTGATGTGGCCCGGCGTGATCACGACAGGGCTGTTCAGCTTCCTGCTTGCCTATAATGATTTCGCACTTACCGGCCTGCTGCTGACCGAGGAGAACCGGACAATGGTGCCGAAGATCGCCAGCTTCCTCGGCAACGCCCAGGAACAGGGCAATGTGATGTATGCGGTGGCGGCGGTCGTGTCGGCCACAGCACCGCTGTTTGTGCTGGTGATGTTCTTCCAGCGCCAGATCGTCAGCGGGTTGACCGCCGGCGCGGTGAAGGGATAGGGGGGCGTGATATGGCCAGTATCAGGCTGAAAAACCTGACCAAGAGATGGGGTGATTTTGTTGCCGTCGACACCTTCGACCTCGACATCGCCGACCAGGAATTCCTGGTGCTTCTCGGCCCGTCAGGTTGCGGCAAGACAACGACCATGCGGATGATTGCCGGTCTCGAGGAGATCACCGCCGGTGATGTCGAGATTGACGGGCAGGTTGTCAACGACCTCGAGCCGAAGGACCGCGATATAGCGATGGTTTTCCAGTCCTACGGCCTGTACCCGAACATGAATGTCTATGAGAATATCCGCTTTCCGCTAAAGGTCAGGAAGGTCGATCCGGCAACGCATGATGAGCGCGTGCGCCGCGCCGCCGCGATGGTGGAGCTGGATGATTTCCTGCACCGCCGGCCGGCGGCCCTGTCAGGTGGCCAGCGGCAGCGGGTGGCGCTGGCCCGTGCCATTGTACGCGAGCCGAACGTCTTTCTGATGGATGAACCGCTGTCGAATCTCGACGCCAAGCTTCGTGTCTCGACCCGTGCCCAGATCAAGCATCTTCATCATGAGCTCAAGGTCACGACGATCTATGTCACGCATGACCAGATCGAGGCAATGACACTTGCCGACCGTGTGGTGGTGATGAACCGCGGTATCGTCCAGCAGGTTGGCAGCCCGACCGAAATCTATGACCGCCCGGCGAATGTCTTCGTCGCCGGCTTCATCGGCAGTCCGGCGATGAATCTGGTCGAGGGCACGGTGTCCGCTGGTGCCTTCAGCGCTGACAATATGGCGGTAAAGGGGCTGAAGGGTGTCGAGGGACAGGTAACACTCGGTTTCCGGGCCGAGGATGCCGCCATCGCCGGGTCTGGCGGCAAGCCCCGGGTGACCGCCAAGGCCGGGGTCATTTCGGCGCCTGTCTATGCGATGGAGCTTCTTGGCGATGCCACAATGGTGACGGTCCGCGCCGGTGCCTCGATGGTCGCGGTGAAGGCGCATAAGGAATTTCGCGCCAGCATCGGCGAGGAGGTCCATATCACATTGCCGCGCGCGGCTTGCCATCTGTTTGATGCGGCTGACGGCCGGCGTCTGGAAGGGGTTTGACAATGGCTGGTGCACGTCCCGAACAGGCTGCCTTGTCCCGCGATACCGACATGACCAAAACGGCCGAGACGCGGGCTGTCATCGAAGGCATGGTCGACGGGCTGAATGACCACCGGATTGATGATATCGGGGACTTCTTCGCCGCGGGATTCCGCTGGATGGGCAATACGGGCTGTGGCACCAAGACCGGCCTGAAGGAATTCCAGGATAACTGGCAGCGCCCCTTTCAGGCGGCCTTCTCTGACAAGGTCTGTATCGATGAGGCGCGGCTCTACATGGGTGAATGGGCGGCCGCCTTCGGGCGCCAGGAAGCTGTTCATTCCGGTGATTTCATGGGAATCGCACCGACCGGCAAGACGGTTGAGATCCGCTACATGGATTTCTGGAAGGTTGTTGACGGCAAGATCGTCGATAACTGGGTGATGGTCGATTTTCCCCATGTCATGGCGCAGCTTGGCGTCGATGTTTTCAATGGTGAGGGGTGGGAGGCGTTCGACCGTGGCGAGCGGTCGGCACCACGCCCCGATAGTCGCAGTTAGCGGAGCTGAAAATGGCAATTCGATATCTGAAGACAGGCAAGCCGCAGCAGGAGCGCTCGGAGGATGACGCCAAGGTGCGCGCCGTTGTCGAGGCGGCGCTGGCCGAGATCGAGGCGAAAGGTGATGCGGCGGTGCGCGAGCTTGCCGAGAAGTTCGACGATTACTCGCCGGCCAGTTACCGGCTGACGCAGGATGAGATCGACGAGCTGATCGCCCAGGTATCGCAGCGCGACCTGGACGACATCCGTTTCGCGCAGGACCAGATCCGCAAATTCGCCGAGATCCAGCGTGACTCGATGAAGGATGTCGAAGTCGAGACGATGCCGGGCGTCATCCTTGGTCATCGCAACATCCCGGTGCAGTCTGTCGGATGCTATGTCCCCGCCGGCAAATTCCCGATGGTGGCCTCGGCGCATATGTCGGTGCTGACCGCTTCGGTTGCCGGCGTGCCGCGTATTGTCGCCACCACCCCGCCATTCGAGGGCCAGCCGAACCCGGCGGTGATCGCGGCGATGCATCTTGGCGGCGCGCATGAGATTTACGCGCTTGGCGGCATTCAGGCCGTCGGTGCGATGGCGATCGGCACCGAGACTATTGAGCCTGTGCATATGCTTGTCGGTCCGGGCAATGCCTTTGTCGCCGAGGCCAAACGCCAGCTGTTCGGGCGCGTCGGGATCGATTTGTTCGCCGGTCCGACCGAAACGATGGTGATTGCCGATGAGACGGTTGACGCCGAACTCTGTGCCACCGACCTGCTTGGCCAGGCCGAGCATGGCTATAACTCGCCGGCTGTCCTGCTGACGAATTCCGAGGCGCTGGCGAAGGACACGCTTGCCGAGATCGACCGGCTGCTCGGCATTCTGCCGACCGCCGATACGGCGGCGGTCAGCTGGCGCGATTATGGCGAGGTGATTGTCTGTGACAGCTATGATGAGATGCTGCAGATGGCGGACGAGATCGCCTCGGAACATGTCCAGGTGATGACCGACCGCGATGACTGGTTCCTCGACAACATGACCTGTTATGGCGCGCTGTTCCTTGGCGCGCGCACCAATGTGGCGAATGGCGACAAGGTGATCGGCACCAACCATACGCTGCCGACGAAGAAGGCCGGTCGCTATACCGGCGGGTTGTGGGTTGGCAAGTTTCTGAAGACACACAGCTATCAGAAGGTTGTGACGGACGAGGCCGCGACACTGGTCGGGGAATATGGCTCGCGGCTCTGCATGCTGGAAGGCTTTGTCGGCCATGCCGAACAATGCAACATCCGCGTTCGCCGCTATGGCGGCA
>CBFHRT010000053.1:0-13143 GCA_965658285.1 Puniceispirillaceae bacterium (SeqCode)
GAAGATATGCGCATCATCCTGGGTAAAAGCGCGCACCCGCATGATGCCATGCAGCGCGCCGGACGGCTCATTCCGATGGCATGACCCGAATTCAGCCATACGCAGCGGCAGATCGCGATAGGATTTGATGCCCTGCCGGAAGATCTGCACATGGCACGGACAGTTCATCGGCTTCAGCGCCAATGTCCGGTCATCCTCGGCCTCGGCGGTGAACATGTTCTCGCGGAACTTGTCCCAATGCCCCGACGCCTCCCACAGCGCACGGTCGACAAGCTGCGGGGTTTTCACCTCCTCATAGCCGCCAGCATCAAGACGGCGGCGCATATAGGCCTCGATCTCGCGATAGATGGTCCAGCCATTCGGGTGCCAGAATACCGATCCCACAGCCTCTTCCTGCAGATGGAAGAAATTCAGCTGCTTGCCAAGCTTGCGGTGGTCGCGCTTCTCGGCCTCCTCAAGCATATGAAGATAGGCGTTCAGCTCCTTCTCGGTGCGCCAGGCGGTGCCATAGATTCGCTGCAGCATCGGGCGGTTGGAATCGCCGCGCCAATAGGCACCGGCAACACTCATCAATTTAAAGGCATGGCCAAGCCTGCCTGTCGAAGCCAGATGCGGCCCCCGACACAGATCGATAAAGTCGCCCTGCTGGTAGAACGTGACCGTCTCTCCCTGCGGGATCGTCTCGACAAGCTCGACCTTGAACGGCTCATCATTCTTCCGGTAGAAGGCCACCGCCTCGTCACGCGACCAGACATTGCGGATGATCGCCTCATCGCGGTCGACGATGTCATGCATGCGCGCCTCGATCGCCGCCAGATCATCCTCGGTGAAGGCCGCCTCGCGGTGGAAATCGTAATAGAACCCATTCTCGATCGACGGGCCGATGGTAACCTGCGTCTCAGGATAGAGTTCAAGCACAGCCTCGGCCATGACATGCGCCGCATCATGCCGGATTGTCGCCAGAATGGCGTCGTCCTTTGCGGTCAGCAGCGCCAGCGAGGCATCGACCTCGATCTCGCGGGTCAGGTCCCATTCCTGGCCATCGACAACGGCAAGCATCGCCGCCTTGGCGAGGCCGGGGCCGATATCCGCCGCGATCGCTGCCGGCGTTACAGGCGCGTCATAGGTGCGGGATGATCCGTCGGGTAGGGTTACGGTTGGCATGGCTGGCTGTGGTCCTGGCTGTCACAACTGTCAATTAAATAAGGCGCCAACAATGGCGTTCGACGCGCAACCTAGCTTCTGGCCGGTCGAAACTCAAGCGTGCTGGTGATCGCCGCCTTCCTTGGCGTGAGAGGCCGTGGCGTGAGGGGCGGTGGCATGACGGGCTTTCAGAAGGCGGGCATAGATGGCGATGGTGCTGCCGCACATCTGGCCGGTTGAAAACCGATCCCCGATATGCCGGCGGGTCTCAGCGGCCACCGTCCGTCGCTGGCTGGCGCTGACATCAAGTGCCTTGGCAATACATTCGGCAAGACTGTCGAGATCGACCGGCGTGGCCAGCCATCCGGTGCGGCCATGAATGATTGATTCAGCTGCCCCCCCATGATCGAACGCGACGACAAGCCGCCCCATCGCCTGCGCCTCGAGGGCAACCCGGCCAAAGGGTTCGGGCGTTACCGAAGGCATGGCCACGATATCCGCCGCCATCAATGCGGCCGGCATGTCATCGACACCGTTCGTCAGGCGAAAACGACCGGCAAGGCCAAGCTTCATGCCGAGTTCGGTCAACCGGTCGACAAAACCGCTCTTGCCATCGGCCGCGCCAACCAGAACACAGTGGAACTTCCGGTCGGAAATGCGGGCCAGCGCCTTCAACAGCACCTCATGCCCCTTCCAGCCGGTCGGCCGCGCCGGCAGCATGATCACAGGTTCATCCTCGGGCAGCGCGATGGATTCAACAAAGCGGATGATACGCGACTGCGAGACCGAGGCAGGATCGAACATGTCGATATCGACACCGCGCGGCACGACCGACAGTTTCTTTCCCTGATCGCCGAACTGCCGTTCGATCTGCTGTCGCACATAGTTTGAAATGGCGATGACATGGTCGGTGGCCAGCATCTTGGCATTGACCATCCGCTTCAGGATATTGCTGTTCTGGAAGCGGCCATGCACCGTGCTGACCGTGATCAGCCCGAGCGATCTGGCGGCCGGCACCGCGATCCAGGCCGGCACGCGTGATCGCACATGAACAATATCGGCCCCCTCTGCCTGAAGCACCCGCCGCAGCTTGCGCCGCGTTGCACCCCAGCCAAGCGGGTTCTTGCGCGCCACGGCAAGGACATGGTGCGTCGCGCCCATCCGGTCGAGGTGACGGACAAGCGGGCCACCCTCGGAAATCACCACGGCGCGGCCACCGGCATCGATGATCGCCTTCGCCATCTCGATGGTGCCGCGTTCCACGCCACCCCGGACAAGCGCCGGCAGCACCTGGACGACAACGGGACCGTTGCCATCGCGGCTGTGTTTCTTGACGAAGCGGGTGTTCCGCGCATTACTGGTCATTGGCGTCTCCGTGCTGCGGTCATAGCATTGCGCCACCGGAAATTCGAGAGGACTTTTCAGGAGTAAAGGATGCCTGATATATCGCCGCCCGACTATCTGCAACTTGGCGCCGGGGACCGGCTTGCCTATCGCCGGACGCAAGGCACTGCGCCGGGAGTGGTGTTCCTGTGCGGGCATGGCTCGGACATGGACGGGACCAAGGCGCTGGAAACAGAACTCTGGGCCCGCGAACGGGGGCTTGCCTGCCTGCGGTTCGACTATCGCGGGCACGGCCGGTCCAGCGGTGAGTTCCTTGACGGCAACATCTCCAGCTGGACAGCCGACAGCCTCGCCGCGCTGGATGAACTGACCGACGGGCCGCAAATCCTGGTCGGCTCGTCCCTTGGCGGGTGGCTGATGCTGAATGTCGCGCTGGCCCGGCCCGACCGCGTCGCCTCGCTTGTGGGAATCGCCGCCGCACCCGATTTCACCGAGGATCTGCTATGGGCGGCATTCGATGACGACCAGCGACGCCGGATCGAGGCTGACGGCGTCATTGCCTTGCCGAACCCCTATGCCGACGAGCCGGTGCGATATCCCTGGCACCTGATCACCGATGGCCGCAACAATCTGCGGCTGCGGGGCGATCTTGACATCACCGCGCCGGTGCATCTGATGCATGGCATGCAGGATGAGGAGGTTCCCTGGCAGACCGCGACCCAAATTGCCACGGCGCTCACCGGCACCGATGTCGAGGTGACATTGGTCAAGGATGCCGGGCACCGATTTTCGGAACCGGATCAGCTGGCCCTGCTGCGCGCGGCGCTTGACCGGATGGTGGACCGTCTGTTCGCCGCCTAGAAATCGAGATTGGCGTAATGCTGCGATGGCGCCAGACCGGCGACAACATCCTCAAGCAGGTCGCGGAAGGCCGGCCGTGACTTGATCTTTGCATACCAGAGCCGCGCTTCCGAATGGCGGTCCCAGTCGATGTCGCCAAAATAGTCGGTTACCGACAGATGCGCCGCCGCGCTGAGATCGGCCAGCGACATCGCCTTGCCGGCAAGCCAGTTGCCCTGTTCGGCAAGCCAGTCGATATAGTCTAGGTGGATATGCAGATTGGTCATCGCGGCCCGCATCACTTCCGAAGAAGGGTTGCCCCGCGCCGTCACGCGTTTCAGATAGCGCTCATTCAACAACGGCGCACCGACCTCGACGACGAATTTGCGCTCGAACCAGTCGGTCAGGCGCCGGATCTCGGCGCGTTCTGCCGCCGTTCCCCAGATCAGCCGCCCGTCATCCGGCTCGGTTTCCTCCAGATATTCGGCAATCACCATCGTGCCACACAGCACATCGCCATCCTCGGTCACCAGCACCGGCACCTCGCCAGACGGGTTCAGCGTCAGAAAATCCTCATGACGGTCCCAGGGGGATTCGAGCTTGGGAAGATGGACAAGGCGACGCTCGGCAAGCAGGAGCCTGACCGTACGCGAAGCGCCATAAAGAGGGTGATGATGCAGAACACGCATGCCGGATCACTGTTACCAGTCTGAAAATACGAGGAGGCTAGCCGGGAAGCGGCCGCACGGCAAGAGGGCCCGCCGGCAATGCCGCCAGCGCCCCGGCCCTAAGCTCGTAGAATTGCAGGCGTTCCGGTTCGATAAAGCCCGGCCAGTCGATGCCATAGGGGGCGGCCGGCACAAACCCGAAGCGGGGATAGTAATCAACCTCTCCGGAAACAAGGACCAGCGGCCAGTCGCCACCGGTCGCCCGGTCCAGCGCCTCGCTGATCAGCGCCCGCCCAAATCCACGGCCACGAACTCCCGGGCGCACCGCCAGCGGGCCAAGCAGCAGGATGGTTTGCGATCCCAGCATCACCTCCCAGAACCGCAGCGAGCCAACCGTCGCGGTCCCTTCGCGGATCACCAGACACAGCGAGGCCACCGGCGGCCCGGGCCGCAGCGCCCAGACCGAGCGTTCATGACGCGCCGGCCCGAAGGCCTCGGCCATCAATGCCTCGATCGCCGGGAGATCCTGATCTGTCTGCACGTAAATATCTGACATGACACCCGATTACCGGAATTCATCGATTCCGGCAACCATCCGCCGCCAGCCACCCGCCATCAATGGCTGTACCAACCGTCTGACAAAAAGCTAGGCCGATGTTGCCCCGCCGGCGGCAGCCGCGTCTTCGGCAAGCGGCATCTCCAGACGCGAGACGATCTCTGTCGGCACGACTTGCCAGAATTTGCCGATCTCGACATCCCACTCATTGAGAAGCCGTGCCGCAAGGGCAGAATCCGTTGCCGCGGCATGCGCCTCGACAAGGGCTTTCAACTCGGCCTCCCAATGCGCCGTGCCGATCCGCACGACCTGTAGGCTGGCCGGGTTGACCCGCGAGATGAATGTCTCGTTCGGATCATAGACAAAGCCCATACCGCCGGTCATGCCGGCGCCGAAATTGTCACCGACCTCGCCAAGGATGACCACCCGGCCGCCGGTCATGTATTCACAGGCATTGGTGCCGGCACCCTCGACAACCGCCGTGGCGCCCGAATTCCGCACGCACAGACGCTCACCGGCCTGGCCGGCGGCGAACAAGCGTCCCGAGGTCGCGCCATACAGTACCGTGTTGCCGATGATCGTGTTCTCATGCGCCACAAAACTTGCCGCCGCCGACGGGCGCACGATGATGGTGCCGCCCGACAGCCCCTTGCCGACATAGTCATTCGCATCGCCGATTACCTCAAGCCGCAGCCCCTGCGTGGCAAAGGCGCCGAGCGACTGTCCGGCGGTGCCGCGAAGGCGCACCGAAATATGGTCCTCGCGAAGCCCGGTCATGCCGAATTTGCGGACAATATGCGAGGACAGCCGCGTGCCGATGGCGCGCTGCGTGTTCTCGACATTATAGGACAGCTGCATCTTTGATCCGAATTCCAACGCCGTGCTGGCATCGCGGACCATCAGCGCATCGAGCGTATCCGGAACGGCGGTGCGCTCGCGGTCACGTGGGCTGCCATCATGTGTCGTACGCTCGGCCTGCACCAGGATCGGGTTCAGATCGAGATCGTCGAGCGCGGCGTCACCACGGCTGACCTGTGTCAACAGATCGGTCCGGCCAATCACCTCCTCCAGCGAACTGAAACCGAGCGAGGCCAGAATTTCACGAACCTCCTCGGCAAGATGGGTGAAGAGCTGCACCACCTTTTCGGGTGTACCCTCGAACTTCGCCCGCAAATCATCACGCTGCGTGCAGACGCCGACCGGACAGGTGTTGGAGTGGCACTGCCGCACCATGATGCATCCCATCGCGATCAGGGCCGAGGTGCCGATGCCATATTCATCGGCACCAAGCATCGCCGCCATGACGATGTCACGCCCGGTCTTCAGGCCGCCATCGGTGCGCAGCACGACCTTGTCGCGAAGGTCGTTCATGCACAGCACCTGATGCACTTCAGACAGGCCCATCTCCCAGGGAAGACCGGCATGCTTGATCGAGGATTGCGGGCTGGCGCCGGTACCGCCGCCATGCCCCGAGACGAGGATGGCATCGGCCTTTGCCTTCGCCACCCCGGCGGCGATGGTGCCGATGCCTGTCGAGGCCACCAGCTTGACGCACACCTTGGCATCAGGATTGATCTGCTTCAGGTCATAGATCAGCTGCGCCAGATCCTCGATCGAATAGATATCGTGATGCGGCGGCGGCGAGATCAGCGTCACCCCCGGCGTCGAGTGGCGAAGCCGCGCGATCAGGCTGTCGACCTTGATGCCGGGCAGCTGGCCGCCCTCGCCGGGCTTTGCGCCCTGCGCCACCTTGATCTCGATCTCCTTGCAACTGTTCAGATATTCGGCAGTGACACCGAACCGGCCAGAGGCGATCTGCTTGATCGCGCTTGACGGGTTGTCACCATTCTCACGAAGTTTGAAGCGCGCCGGGTCCTCGCCGCCTTCACCGGAATCCGACTTCGCGCCGATCCTGTTCATCGCGATCGACAGCGTTTCATGCGCCTCCGGGCTCAGCGCACCAAGCGAGATTCCTGGTGAGACAAGCCGTTTGCGAATGCGGGTGATCGATTCCACATCCTCAAGCTCAACCGCCTCGCGGCCAGTCTTGAAATCCATCAGATCGCGAAGATTGACCGGCCCCTGGCCATTCACAAGCGCCGAATATTTCTTCCAGCTTTCATAGGACCCGTTATCGCAGGCATGCTGCATGGCGTGGATCAGCTGGCCGTCAAAGGCGTGCCGCTCACCCGACCGGCGATAGCGAAAAAAGCCGCCAACCGGCAGGAAGGCATCGGCCGACTCATAGGCCTTGCGATGCATGTCGCTGACGCGCGCCGCGATGCCGGTCAGGCCAAGGCCGGAAATCCGCGAGGACATCGGCGGGAAGAATTTCGCCACCAGCGCGCGCGACAGGCCAAGCGCCTCGAAATTATAGCCGCCGCGATAGGAGGCGATCACCGAAATACCCATCTTCGACATGATCTTCAGCAGCCCGTCCTCGACCGCCTTGCGGTAATTCGCCGCCGCCTCAGGCAGGGTCAGTCCGGACAGCAACCCGCGATCATGCCGCTCGGCAATGGCTTCCTCGGCGACATAGGCGTTGATCGTCGTCGCCCCGCACCCGATCAGCACGGCAAAATGATGCACGTCAAGACATTCACCGGTGGCGACATTGACCGAGGCGAAGGTGCGCAGCTGCTGGCGCACGAGATGCGCATGCACGGCGCCTGTCGCCAGGATCATCGGTATCGGTGCGCGGCGTTCCGAAACACCGCGGTCGGACAGCATCACATGCTCGCATCCCGACCTGACGGCCTCCTCGGCCTCGGCCGCGATCCGGTCCATCGCCGCGACGAAATCATCCGGCCCGTCGATATCGAAGGTGCAGTCGATCATCGCCGCCTTGTCACCGAGATAGGCGACAAGCGCATCCCATTCCGGCACCGTCATCACCGGCGAGTTCAGCAGCAGATGGTCACATTGTTCCGGTGCCTCATCGAGGATGTTGCCAAGATTGCCAAGCCGCGTGCGCAGCGTCATCACATGGCGCTCGCGCAGGCTGTCGATTGGCGGATTGGTCACCTGCGAGAAATTCTGCCGGAAGAAATGATGCAGGCCGCGATAGCGGTTGGACAGCACGGCCAGTGGCGTGTCATCCCCCATCGAGCCGATCGCCTCCTTGCCGGTTTCGGCCATCGGTTGCAGGATCAATTCGAGATCCTCCATCGTCCAGCCGGCCATCATCTGACGGCGGCGGGCCTCAATGGCGGGCATCCGCCCGGACCCCTTACCGGCATGTTTCGCCAGCACAGCTTCCATCTGCTGGGCGCGGCCAACCCATTTCGACCAGTCACGCTTGCCAGCCAGTTCGGCGGTCAACTCGGAATCGAGGAACATCTGCCCACGCTTCAGGTCGATTCCCATCATCTGGCCGGGGCCGATCCGGCCACGTTCGACGATCCGGTCCTCGGGAACGACCACCATGCCGGACTCCGAGCCGGCGATCACCAGCCCGTTATCGGTCACGACATAGCGCATCGGGCGCAGGCCATTCCGATCCATCCCGGCAATGACCCAGTTGTCGGCATAGGCGGCGATGGCCGCCGGCCCGTCCCACGGCTCCATCACCGAATTGCAATAGGCGTAGAGCTTGGCGAGTTCATGATCACTGCCGACATCGACGGCGGCCGGGATCATCATCGTCTTCACCATCGGCAGGCTGCGCCCACCCTGGCCAAGCAGTTCGAACACCGCATCAAGCGCCGCCGAATCAGAGCTTCCCCTGGCCACCACCGGCTTCAGATCATCAATGGACTCGCCGAAAATGTCGGACGCCATGCGGTCCTCATGGCAGGTCATCCAGTTCTGGTTGCCGCGGATGGTGTTGATCTCGCCATTATGCGCCAGCACGCGGAACGGTTGTGCCAGCTTCCAGGTCGGCATGGTGTTGGTCGAATAGCGCTGATGGTAGACCGCGAAGGAGGAGATGAACCGTGTGTCGTTCAGGTCCGGGAAGAACGCCGTCACCTGTTCGGCAAGGAACATGCCCTTGTAGATGATCGACCGGCTCGACATCGAACAGATGTAGAAATCCGAGATCAGCTCGGCCGTCACCGCCTTTTCGATGCGGCGACGAACGATGTAGAGCTGGCGCTCGGCCTCGGCCTCATCGATATCGGCCGGCATCGAGAACATGATCTGCTCGATCTCCGGGCGGGTGGCGTTCGCCTTGTCGCCAAGCGCCTTGGTGTCGACCGGAACCTGCCGCCAGCCATAGATGATATGGCCAACAGCCAGAATTTCCTGCTCGACGATGCAGCGGCAGCGTTCCTGCGCCGCCAGATCGGTGCGCGGCAGGAACACCATGCCAACGGCGAGCCGGCCGCCATCATCATCATGACCGGTCCGGGCAATATGCTCGATGAAGAAATCACGTGGGATCTCGATATGGATTCCCGCTCCGTCGCCGGTCATGCCGTCGGCATCGACCGCGCCGCGATGCCAGATGGCCTGCAGCGCCTCGATGGCAGCATCGACGACCGCGCGCGTCGGCTTGCCGTCACGCGCCGCTACGAAACCGACGCCGCAGGCGTCATGCTCCATCTCAGGCCCATAGACCCCGGCGTCGGTCAGGCGGGCCTCGTTGCGGGCGCGCCGCGCCAGATAGCTGTTCGCGTCGAAGACATTTTTCTTGCTCATGGCTCTGTCCTGTCTTTCGTCTCAGGCGCCGGCGGCGGCCTGCGGCGCATCACTCTGCGCCATGATGTAGGAATCGATTGCGGCGGCGGCATCGCGGCCATCGCGCACGCCCCAGACAACCAGCGAGGCACCGCGCACGATGTCACCGGCAGCGAACACGCCCGGAAGACCGGTCATCATGGTGCGCCAGTCGATATCGATGGTGCCCCATTTCGAGACCGCGAGATCTGGCGTGCCAAACATCACCGGCAGATCCTCCGGGTCGAAACCGAGCGCCTTGATCACCAGATCGGCCGGGATTTCATGTGACGAATCATCGATGATCTGCGGCACCTGACGGCCGGTGGCATCGGGCTGGCCAAGATGGATTTTCTGCGCCTGCACGGCCCGCACATGATTGTCACCAAGGAACGCCTGCGGTGCCGACAGCCATTTGAAGACAACGCCCTCTTCCTCGGCATTGGCCACCTCACGCTGCGAGCCCGGCATATTGGCGCGGTCACGGCGATACAGACATGTCACCGAGTTTGCTTCCTGCCGGATCGCGGTGCGAACACAGTCCATCGCCGTGTCACCGCCGCCGATGACGACAACGTCACGGCCTTTGGCGTTCAGCGTTCCACTGTCAAAATCGGGGACGGCATCGCCAAGGCTTTTCCGGTTCGAAGCGGTCAGATAATCAAGCGCCGGCACGATACCTTCCATGCCGACACCCGGCGCGTTGATGTCGCGCGCCTTGTAAACGCCGGTGGCCACAAGCACGGCATCATGCGCCGCGCGAATTTCCTCGAAACTGATATCGACGCCGATATCGACATTCATCCTGAAGGTCACACCGCCATCCGCCAGCAGATCATGGCGCCGCTGGACAACGTGCTTTTCCAGCTTGAAGCCGGGGATGCCATAGATCAGCAACCCGCCAACCCGGTCATAGCGGTCATAGATTGTCACCTGATAGCCGCGCTGGCGCAGCATGTCGGCGGCGGCAAGGCCGGCCGGACCGGCCCCGATGATGCCGACCGATTCGGGCCGTTCGGCAACCGGCTGCGGCGGCTGCACCCAGCCATTCTCGAACGCCGTTTCGGTGATATGCTTCTCGACCGCGCCGATGGTGACCGATTCAAACCCCTTCTCGATGACACAGCTTCCCTCGCACAGCCGGTCCTGCGGACAGATGCGGCCGCAGATTTCCGGCATGTTGTTGGTCTGCGCGGACAGCCGGTAGGCCTCTTCCATCCGCCCCTCGGCGGTCAGCATCAGCCAGTCCGGGATGTTGTTGTGGAGCGGACAGTTGATCTGGCAGAACGGCACGCCGCATTGCGAGCAGCGCCCGGCCTGATCCTCGGCGGCGGTGACATCGAACTCGTTATAGATTTCGTCGAAATCCTGAACCCGCGAATCCGCGCCGCGCTTGTCAGGCATCTTCTTGTCGGTGGTGACGAATTTCAGCATCTTGCTCGACATGGTCCTGCCCCGCTGTCCTGGTCTGTTGTTCTGGTCTGTTGTTCTTGGCAGACAACAAAGACGCGCCCACACTCCGATCGCCCGGATGATCGCTTGATCGGGGCAATCTTCATCGTGGCACCGCGTCAGAAAAGTCAACATCCATTACCCTTTTTGGCCGCCACTTGCAAGAGCCGGGGCTTCAAAATCGCGTGAGAATCCCGTTTTCCCTATTTTTAGTTCCGTTTTGAGACTAAATTGGAGGTGCCGACATGGTTTTGACCTGCCGTTCCTTTGCGCGTACCTTGCTGGCGATAAAGCGATGGTGCCGGCGAGCCGCGGTGCCGCCTGCCCGCGGAGACACACCATGCCAATCCTGCTCATCATCCTCGTTGCCGCGGTGCAGGGTCTCACCGAATTCCTGCCGGTATCATCCTCGGGACACCTGGCGCTGATCCCGCTGGTGACCGACCGTCCCTATCAGGGACGGGCCATCGACGTGGCCGCGCATGTCGGCACGCTTGGCGCTGTATTGCTGTATCTGCGCGCTGACCTGCTGGCCATGCTGATGGCAGTGCGGCCGGGCGGTGATCGGGGACAGCGCCGGTTGATCATGCTTCTGGCCATCGCCACCCTGCCGGTGATCATCGCCGGGTTCGTGGTCAATGACATCGATCCGGCCTGGCTTCTCGATCTGCGGACGCTTGCCATCGCCAATCTGCTGTTCGCCGCGCTGCTCTGGCATGCCGACAAGGTGGGCGCGCTTGGCCGCCGGATTGCCGACATGAAATATGGCAGCGCCATTGCCATCGGCCTGATGCAATGCCTGGCGCTGATCCCCGGAGCCTCGCGGTCCGGCGTGACGATGACGGCGGCACGTTATCTGGGCTTTGGACGGCTGGCGGCGGCACGCTTCTCGCTGTTGCTGTCGATCCCGACAATCGCCGGCGCCGGCCTGTTGAAAGGCGTCGACATCATGCAGGACGGCGATGTCGCCCTTGGTATCGATGCCGCGTTGGTGGCGCTGCTGTCCTTTGGCTTTGCGCTGGCTGCCATCGGCTGGATGATGCGCTGGCTGACGCGGGCCGATTTCCGGATTTTCGTCTGGTACCGGATGGCGCTTGGCGCCGCGCTGCTGCTGGCGATCGCCGCCGGCACCGTGTGACGGGTCAGCCGCGCCGCGAGAACTGCCCACCCGGCCGGAAACATTCGAGATAACCGGGGATAATGGCGTCAACGGATGTCGGCGCGATGCCGAGATCAGCCAACCCGCGCGCCTCGTCACCCACCACATTGTCGACCGCCAGAAGCCGCACCTGATCCATCGTCAGCGGCGGGTTCGGCAGCAGACCGGTGATCATCGCGCCAAGCGACATCGCGCCAAGCGGCACCGGCACCAGCAGACGCCGGCGCCCAATGGCGTCCAGCGTGATTTTCATCAGCTCGCGGAAGGTGAATACATCCGGCCCGCCAAGCTCGAAGATGGCGCCCTCGACAGGCGTGACCTTGCCAGCCTTTGGCATCTTGCGAAAGCCGAGACCGATGGCCACCGCCTCGACCACATCACCAACATAGACAGGCTGCATCTTCATCCCGCCACCACCGGGAAGCGGCAGGCCCGGTGCCAGCATCGCCATCCCGGCAAAGCGGTTGAAGAAGCTGTCACGCGGCCCGAAGATGATCGAGGGACGGAGGATCACGGCATCGGGAAAGGCCTCATGAAGGGCCGCTTCGCCGGCCGCCTTGCTGCGCGCGTAGGTGCTTTTCGAATCGGCGCTGGCGCCGATGGCCGAGATATGGACGACATGTTTCATGCCAAGCCGTGATGCCAACGCGCCGATCCGTCCGGGCAGTTCGCCCTGCAACGCCGCGAACCGTTGCGAGCCGCCCTCGGCCAGAATGCCGACAAGATTGACCACCGAATCGGCAGACCCCATCACCCGTTCGAGGTCATCATCTGAAAGTGCATTGCCGGCCACCGGCGTGACCTGCCCGACGACGCCCATCGTCTTCAGGAATTTCGCGCGTTCGGCATTGCGGCACAGCACGATGACGCGCGCCCCCTCGCGGGCCAGCATTTCGACAATGGCACGTCCGACAAAGCCCGACCCGCCAATGACCGCAACCGTTCTGTCCATGACTGTTCCCATCGCCAATTTCGTTTCCCGTGGAAGAGTGATAGCGGCAAGGGCGGCCCGCCGTCCAGTGCAGATTCGGCCCGGCCACCGCCACCATCGCCGCCGCCGCCCAACAGGCGCACGGATTCAGTTGACATGCGGGGCGGGCCGGCTATTCTGCGCGCCTCCGAGAACGGGCCGCAAAGCCCGGATCGCCCCGATGCCCAGGTGGCGGAATTGGTAGACGCGCTGGCTTCAGGTGCCAGTGGCCATTAGGCCGTGGAAGTTCGAGTCTTCTCCTGGGCACCAATCCTTCATGTACATCACTGATATGTAAGCATTTTATGTGCTAACAGGTTAGGTGACGTACAGGATGACGTACAATCAATCC
>CBFHRT010000054.1:0-13053 GCA_965658285.1 Puniceispirillaceae bacterium (SeqCode)
CCGATGTTGTCGAAAGTCTGGTGGCGGCGATCTATCTTGATGGCGGAATGGCACCGGTGCAGCGCTTGATAATGGCGCATTGGCCGTTTGACTCAGAGGCCCCGGCCAAGGATGAAAAGGATGCCAAATCACAACTTCAGGAATTCGCCATGAGCAAGGGCCTTGCGCTTCCCCATTATCGGCTGGTGGCGCGAAGCGGTCCTGACCATGCGCCGGAAATGACCTTTGCGGTATCGATTGAGGGGTTTGCCGAGATCGAGGCAAGCGCCGGGTCACGCAAGCAGGCCGAACAGCGTGCCGCGGCACGCCTTCTGGAGATGATCGGGGAAGGGCGTGATGACTGAGACCGCACAACAACAGACGCGGGCCGGGTTTGTCGCCCTGATCGGCGCGCCGAATGCTGGCAAATCCACGTTGATGAATGCCATGGTCGGCACCAAGGTGTCGATCGTGACGCCAAAGGTGCAGACGACGCGGTCGCGTGTTCGCGGCATCGCGATGGAGGGCGAGTCGCAGATCATCTTCATCGACACGCCCGGCATTTTTCAGCCGAAACGTCGGCTTGACCGCGCCATGGTCAGCGCCGCCTGGAAAGGTGCCGAGGACGGCGATGTTCTGCTGCTGCTCCATGATTGCGCGCGCCGCGAGATCGACGAGGACACGGCCCGCATTGTCGAGCAGCTGGCACAATCCGGCCGCCGCGCGTCACTGGTGCTGAACAAGCTTGATCTGGCGCCGCCTGAACGGCTGCTGGAACGGGCCGAAGAGTTGTCGCGGATGTGTGAGTTCGAGCGCGTCTTCATGGTCTCCGCCACCACCGGCAATGGCATTGATGATCTGCGCGACTGGCTGGCGACGCGGATGCCGCCCGGGCCTTATCTGTTCGATCCGGATGATCTGTCGGATATGCCGATGCGGCTTCTGGCGGCCGAAATCATGCGCGAAAAACTGTTCCTCAATCTGCACCAGGAACTTCCCTACCAGCTGACGGTAGAAACCGAACATTGGGAAGAGATGGATGATGGCAGCGCCACTGTGCGCCTGTCGATCTATGTCGCACGCGAAGGCCATCGCGGGATCATCCTCGGCAAGAAGGGGGCGACGATCCGGCGTATCGGCATGGCGGCGCGGATCGAGCTTGAAGAGGCACTTGGCCGCCGCATCCATCTGATGAGCCACGTCAAGGTTCGTAAGGACTGGATGGATGATGCCGCACGCTATTCCGTCTGGGACCTCGACTATAATGCCTGAATGGGCCGAAGAGGCGCTGGTTCTGTCGGCACGCCCCTATGGCGAGAACAGTGCGCTTGCGTCTCTTCTGACACCGACACAGGGACGCCATGCCGGGCTTGTCCGCGGCGCCAGTTCAGCGAAGATGCGCGGTGTCCTGCAGCCCGGCAATCTGGTGCGCGCCAGCTGGCGGGCCCGCCTGACGGAACAGCTTGGGCAATTCACGATAGAGCTTGAGGACCCGGTGACGGCGCTGCTTCTCGATGATCCGCTGCGTCTTGCCGCGGTGGCCTCGGCCTGCGCGCTTCTTGATGGCAGCCTGCCGGAACGCGAGGCGCAGCCCGTCCTGTTCGAGGCGACCGGCGCGCTGCTGCATTTGCTGCGCATCGAGGATCCCGACAATCGCTGGCTGGAAGGCTATATAAGGTGGGAGCTTGGTCTGCTGCAATCGGTTGGTTTCAGCCTCGATCTGGAACATTGCGCGGTGACCGGGCAGACCGGCAGGCTGGCGCATGTCAGTCCAAAGTCGGGCCGGGCCGTGGCCGAGGGCGAGGCCGGCACATTCACCGGCCGGATGCTGGCATTGCCGCGCTTTCTTGGCGGGGTTGCCTGCAACCGGCATGATTTCGATGCCGGCCTTGCGCTGACAGGGCATTTTCTGGAGCGCCGCGTCTTCGCGTCATATCATGTCGATCTGCCGTCACAACGGCGTCGATTGGCCGATATGGTGGCTGGTATATATGGGGGTTCCACGGTATAAATCGGCCATATCTTGGTGTCGTGAGTTCTCAGCCTTGCGTACCGCCATAATATCCGAGGAGTGGATCACGCATGACCAATGACGCGACAGTCGAGGATGATGGCCAGATTATCGATACGGCCTTCTCGGAGGCGCTGAGCGAGCGCTATCTTGCCTATGCGCTGTCGACCATCACCTCGCGATCTCTTCCCGATGTTCGTGACGGTCTGAAGCCGGTCCATCGCCGGCTGCTCTATGCGATGCGCCAGCTTCGTCTCGACCCGGATCAGGGATTCAAGAAATCGGCACGGGTTGTCGGCGACGTCATGGGTAAGTTCCACCCGCATGGCGATGCGGCGATCTATGACGCGATGGTACGCCTGGCGCAGGAATTCGCGATGCGCTACCGGCTTGTTGACGGGCAGGGCAATTTCGGCAACATCGATGGCGATAACGCCGCCGCGATGCGCTATACCGAGGCGCGGATGACCGAGGTGGCGCAGCGGCTTCTTGACGGCATCGACGAGGACACGGTCGATTTCCGGCCGACCTATGATGGTGAATCCGAGGAGCCGAGCCTGCTGCCGGCGGGGATACCGAACCTTCTTGCCAATGGCGCGCAGGGGATCGCCGTCGGCATGGCGACCTCGATCCCGCCACACAATATTACCGAACTTGCCGATGCCGCGCTGCATCTGATCAAACATCCGAATGCCTCTGTCGATACGCTGCTGCAATATGTGCGCGGCCCTGATTTTCCCACCGGCGGCGTGCTGGTCGAGCCGGCAGAGACCATTCGCGAGGCCTATGCCACCGGCCGTGGCGGGTTTCGGGTGCGCGCCCGCTGGGTGGTTGAAAAGGAAAAGGGTGGCGGCTGGCAGATTGCGGTCACCGAAATTCCCTATCAGGTCCAGAAATCACGTCTGATTGAACGGATGGCGGACATGCTGCAGGCAAAGAAGCTTCCCTTCCTGGCCGATATTCGCGACGAGTCGGCCGAAGATATCCGCATCGTGCTGGAGCCGAAATCGCGGCGCCTCGAGCCCGAGGTTGTGATGGAAAGCCTGTTCAAGCTGACCGATCTTGAAAGCCGCGTGCCGCTGAACCTGAACGTTCTCGACGCTGATGGGCGTCCCGGCGTGATGAATCTCCGCGAGGCGTTGAATGCATGGCTGGCGCACCGCCGCGTGGTGCTTGTCAGACGCTCGAATTTCCGGCTTGGCAAGATTGCTGCCCGGCTTGAGGTGCTGGAAGGCTATCTGGTGGTCTTTCTCAATCTTGACGAGGTGATCGCCATCATTCGCGAGGCGGATAACCCGCGTATCAGGCTTGTTGAGCGGTTTTCCCTGACCGACGCGCAGGCGACGGCGATCCTGGATATGCGGCTGCGCTCACTGCGACGGCTTGAGGAAATGGCCCTGAAGGCCGAGCGTGACAGCCTGATCGCCGAGCGCGAGGAGCTTGCCACGCTTGTTGGCGATGAATCGCTGCAATGGCAGCGGATCACCAACGAAATCCGCGAGATGAAGGCAAGCTTCGTGAAGTCCGACAGCCGCCGTACCGATTGCGCCGAGGCACCTGAGATCGACCTGGATGCCGCGGAAATTCTGGTGGAGCGTGAGCCGGTCACGGTGATCTGTTCGGAAAAGGGCTGGATCCGCGCCATGAAGGGGCATCAGGATCTGGATTCCGAGTTCAAATACAAGGAAGGCGACGGTCCCGCCTTCCTGCTCCATGCCGAGACAACGGACAAGATCCTGCTGTTTGCCGAGAATGGCCGTTTCTACACGCTGGCCGCCGACAAGCTGCCGCGTGGGCGCGGCTTTGGCGAGCCTGTCAGCCTGATGGTCGATTTGCCGGCTGATGTCGATATCGTGCGGCTGATGAAAGCCGGCGGCCAGAAACTGCTGGTTGCGGCCAGCACCGGTCATGGCCTTGTCGTGCCGACCGAGGCAGCACTGGCGCAGACACGGTCGGGCAAGCAGGTGCTGAACATCTCCGGCACGGCGCGCGCCGTTGCCTGTTGTGTTGCCGAGGGCGATATGGTCGCCACCGTCGGGGTCAATCGCAAGCTTCTGGTCTTCCCGCTGGCCGAAGTGCCGGAAATGACGCGCGGCAAGGGGGTAATCCTGCAACGCTTCAAGGATGGCGGACTGGCAGACGTTACCGTCTATAGCGCCGAGAAAGGCCTGTCATGGAAGGATGGTGGCGGGCGCACCCGAACCGAGGCGGATCTGACAAACTGGCTTGGCAAGCGCGCCGGCGCCGGCAAGATGCCGCCAACCGGATTTCCCCGCCCGGCGCGGTTCACCTGAAGTCCTGCCCTGAACGATATTTCCGAATGATGTGATGACCAAAGGCGGCGTCAGTCGGACCCGTCATAAGGACGCCAGCGGCCATCAATATAGACTTCTGCCGGCTGGAATCGTGCCTTATACATCATCTTCTGGCTTCCCGGCACGTAATAGCCGAGATAGAGCCATGGCATGCCGCGTTCCTGCGCGTAATCGATGAGGTCGAGGATCATGAAGGTGCCAAGCGAGCGCGAGGCCTCGCGAGGGTCGAAGAAGGAATAGACCGCACTCATCCCGTCTTCCTGCACATCGGCAAGAACGCAGCCGACAAGCCGGCCGTCATCATCGCGATAATTGACGACAAAGGTCTCGATCGGGCTGTTCTCGATCATCGCGATGAAGTCATCGCGTCCCATATTCGCCATCTGCCCGTCATGATGACGCCCGCGAATATAGGCAAGGAACAGCTGATACTGCTCATTCGTCGGGCGGATTGACCCGACAGAGCGTGTCAGGTCCTTGTTGGCGCGTTTGATCCGCGACAGGTTGCGGCCAGCTTTGAACCGCGCGGTGTCGACGCGCCAGGGAAGGCACGCCTGGCATTGCGGGCAGACCGGCTTGTAGACCCAGTTTTCAACCCGCCGGAACCCGGCCCGCGCCAGCTCATCGTGAAGGTTTGGATTTTCCGAGATATCGACGGCGACCCGCTGTTCGGTGCGCCCACTGATATAGGGGCAGTCCGATCGCATGCTGAGCCGCATCTGAAGCGGCGGCAGTTGATGAAGTCGTTTGTCCTGATCCATGATGCAAGGCTGTCCTGTTTTCGCGGCAAGGGCAAGGCAACAGATGCCGCACCTGCCTGTCTAACCGCCCGAACTGTCATCCAGCTGGTGAACAATGAAGTTGGCGGCCTTCAGATCGGCGATGATTTCATCGACATGATCCGGCCCCCGTGTTTCGACGACCGCGTCGATCTTCGCCAGCTTGGCCGGCACATCATAGAATAGCCGCTGATGGTAGATCTCGACGATATTGCCGCCACAGCGCCCGATCGACGCTGCGATTGCGGCCAGCATGCCGGGTTCATCCGAGATATCGATCCGCAATCTGGCAAGCCTGCCGTCACTTGCCATGTTGCGGTTCAGGATCGAGGCCAGCAGACGCGGGTCGATATTGCCCCCGCAGATCACCGCGCCGACTTTCTTGCCGGCAAAAACGGATCGGTGCTGGTGGATGGCGGCGATGCCGGCCGCCCCGGCGCCCTCGGCGACGATCCGCTGCTGTTCAATCAGGCTGCCGACGGCCCATTCAAGCGACTGTTCATTGACCAGAAGGATGTCATCGACAAGATCGGCAATGACCGGTCTGGTGACGCGGCCCGGCTTCTTGACGGCGATGCCCTCGGCAAGCGTTTCACCGCCGCAGACAATGTCCTTATTGTCCACGGCAAGTTTCATCGCCGGGTACAGCTCTGTCTGGACGCCGTAGATCCTGATATTCGGGCGCATTTCGCGCGCGATGGTGGCGATGCCGCCGATCAGGCCGCCGCCGCCGATCGGAACGACCAGCGCGTCAAGACCGTCATCCTCGGTCAGCATTTCCAGCCCGACCGACCCCTGGCCGGTCATCACCAGTTCATCATCATAGGGATGGATCAGGGACAGGCCGCGCTCGTCGATCAGGCGGCTGACAAGGCCCTCGCATTCATTCAGGTTGCGGCCTTCAAGAACCACTTCGGCACCATGGGCGCGGGTGCGCGATACCTTGGCGAATGGCGTTTGCGCCGGCATCACGATGACCGCCGGAATGCCCATCTGCCGGGCGTGATAGGCAACCGCCTGGGCATGGTTGCCTGCCGACATTGTGATGACGCCGCGCTTTCGCGCTTCATCCGGCAGCGCCTGCATGGCGATGAAGGCACCGCGCGCCTTGAAAGACGAGGTATGTTGTAAATTTTCCAGCTTCAGCCTGACATCGCAGCCAAGCGAGGCTGACAGCATCGGGGCCTGCACGAAGGGCGTGCGGATCACATGACCTTCAAGTCGTTCAGATGCCTTCTGGATATCGGTTGCGGAGACTGTCATGTTCCTGTCCTCCGTGATCTGTTCCGGTATGCGCCTCAGTCCATCTGCGCGCGCAGCAGACGCGCAACGCGCGGCGCAAAATAGGTCAGAACAGCGTCGGCGCCGGCACGTTTGAACGCGATCAGGCTTTCCATCATCACGCGGTCCTCATCCAGCCACCCATGCTGGCCGGCGGCGGTGATCATCGCATATTCGCCTGATACCTGATAGGCGATGCAGGGAACGCCGAATTCGGCCTTGGCGCGTGCCAGAATATCAAGATAGGGCATGCCCGGCTTGACGATCACCATGTCCGCGCCTTCCTGCAGATCCAGCGCGATTTCATGCATGGCCTCATCGCTGTTCGCCGGGTCCATCTGGTAGGTGGATTTGCCATCCGTGCCGGCAAGCGCACCAGCGCGCACCGCACTGCGGAACGGACCATAGAATCCTGACGCGTATTTCGCCGCATAGGACATGATCTGCACATTCTGATGACCGGCTTCATCCAGTGCGGCCCGAATGGCGGCGACGCGGCCATCCATCATATCGGACGGGGCGATGATGTCGCAGCCGGCATTCGCCTGATGAACGGCCTGCGCGCACAGGATTTCAACGGTTTCGTCATTGTCGATCTCGCCACCGCGCAGCACGCCATCGTGACCATGATCGGTAAAGGGATCGAGCGCGACGTCGCAGATGATGCCAAGATCGGGCCAGGCCTGTTTCACGGCGCGCACAGCCCGGCAGACGAGATTGTCAGCGTCATACGCCACCGAGCCGTCGGCATCTTTCAATGCCATATCAATCGACGGAAAGATGGCGATTGCCGGGATGCCCAGATCGACAGCCTCACCGGCCTGCGCGACCAGCCTGTCAATGGAAAGGCGCTCAACGCCCGGCATCGAGTCCACCGGTTCGGACACGCCTTTGCCCTCGATCACGAACATCGGCCAGATCAGATCGGCGACACCAAGGCGGGTCTCGGCCACCAGACGGCGGGAGAAAGCCTTCATCCTGTTCCGACGCATGCGCGTGGCCGGGTATTGACCTCTGCTCATCTCGACTCCACTTTGATTTGCGTGACACGGAACTGGCGTGAAACGGCATGTCTGGAAAGACCTGACGCTCGACAAACATCACGCAATCGGCATTCGAGATATAGCCACCATCTGGACAGGACGCAATGCAACAGGACAACATCCGGTTTTCCACTCATGGCCGGGCCGGCCTTGTGCTGCTCGACCGGCCGCGCGCGTTGAACGCGCTCAGCGCCGAGATGGCGGCGGCGCTGCGCCAGCAGCTGGACATATGGGCGGCGGACAGCGCCATTGATCATGTCGTGATGGCGGCGTCCGAGCCGCGCGCCTTTTGTGCCGGCGGTGATGTCCGCGACCTTCATGCCATTGCCGTGGCGGGCGCGTTTGCGCGCATGAGGACCCATTTCAAGGCGGAATACCGCTCGCATCTGGCCGTCTATGAGTTTCCGAAGCCGATCATCTCGCTTGCCGACGGGATCACCATGGGGGGCGGTGCCGGGCTGATGCAATGCAGCACCCACGCCATCGTCAGCGACACAACCCGCTTTGCGATGCCGGAATCGGCCATCGGATTGTTTCCGGATGCCGGGGCCAGCGTTTTTCTGGGACGCTGTCCGCGCCCGGTGGCGCTGTTCCTCGGGCTGACCGGCCATATCATTGGCGCTGCTGACTGCCTGATGCTGGGGCTTGCCAATGCCATGGTGCCCGCGGACAGCATGACAACGCTTCGCCAGGCGCTGCTGGAGTGTGACAGCGCGGATATCGACAGCGTCATTGACAGTTTCCGGGCCGATCCGGGTGCCGCGCCGTTGCAGGCGCAGCGGGCCACCATTGATCATGTTTTTGGCGATCAGGTTTTCACCGGGCAGGGCATCGCTGCCATGCGTGATCGTGCCGGTGATCTGGCGCGGCTGAAAGGTGATAGCCTTGCCGAGGCAATTCACACCGCGCTGTCGACCAGATGCCCGATGAGCATGCATGTCTTCGCAAGACTGGTGGAGATGGGGCCGGGGATCGCGGACATTCCGGCGGCGCTGGCGCTTGACTATCACCTGGCCATCAGGATGACTGAGCGACCCGATTTCCGGGAAGGTGTCCGCGCGGTGCTGATCGAAAAGAGCAATGATGCTGTCTGGCAGCCTTCACGGCTTGAGGATGTCACGGATCCCATGATTGATGCCGTTTTCGACCCTGCCGGGCTGCCGGATCTGTGACCGCGATCTGGCTCTTCATTGATACCGACGAGGGCGGCTTGCATCGAGCCCGCCATCGCCTTAGATTGGCGCGGCCAACATAATCCGGCCGGTATCACCCGATTGAAAGGCCAGCTTCATGCGTCTCAGTCACTATTTTCTGCCGCTTCTCAAGGAAACGCCGAAAGAGGCGCAGATCGCCTCGCACCGGTTGATGCTGCGCGCTGGCATGATCCAGCAATCAAGCGCCGGTATCTATTCCTGGCTTCCCCTTGGCAAGAAGGTTCTCGACAAGATCGCGCAGATCGTGCGCGAGGAGCAAAACCGTGCCGGTGCGCTGGAAATCATGATGCCGACGATCCAGCCTGCCGAGCTGTGGCAGGAATCGGGTCGTTATGATGATTATGGCGCGGAAATGCTGCGCATCCGTGACCGCCATGACCGCGACATGCTGTATGGCCCGACGAATGAGGAACAGGTCACCGATATCTTCCGCGCGCATGTTCGCAGCTACAAGGCCCTGCCGCTCAACCTCTACCATATCCAGTGGAAGTTCCGCGATGAGGTAAGGCCGCGTTTCGGCATCATGCGCGGCCGGGAATTCCTGATGAAGGACGCCTATTCATTCGATCTTGATGCCGACCGCGCCCGTGAGGCCTATAACCGCATGTTCGTCTCCTATCTCAAGACCTTCGCCCGCATGGGGCTGACGGCGATCCCGATGGAGGCTGAAACCGGTCCGATTGGCGGCGATATGAGCCATGAATTCATCATCCTTGCCGAAACCGGCGAGAGCGGCGTGTATTTCCACAAGGACTGGCTGAATGCCGATCTTGTCGCCAGTGTCGATTATGACGAGGATCTGCAGCCTGTTGTCGACCGGTTCACTTCGCTCTATGCCCGTGCTGATGAAAAGCACGATCCGGCGGAATGTCCTGTTGCCGCCGGGGACCTGATGAGCCTTCGCGGCATCGAGGTTGGCCATATTTTCTATTTCGGTGAGAAATATTCGGCTGCGATGGGGGCGACGGTTGCCGGCCCGGATGGTGCCAACATTCCTGTCCATATGGGCTCCTACGGCATTGGCGTGTCGCGGCTTGTTGGCGGCATTATCGAGGCAAGTCATGATGACAAGGGCATTATCTGGCCGCGCGCGGTGGCCCCGTTCGATGTTGCCGTGATCAATCTGAAGCCTGACGATGAAACCTGCTCTGCCTGCGCCGAAGATCTCTACGCTCGTCTGGCCAATGCCGGATGTGACCCGCTGCTGGATGACCGGGATGAGCGCCCCGGCGCCAAACTTGCCAGCATTGATCTGATTGGTATTCCGTGGCAGATCGTTGTCGGGCCGCGCGGCATGGCGAATGGTGTTGTCGAGGTCAAGAACCGCGCGACAGGCGAGGCTGTCGAAGTTTCGCCTGATTCCGCACTCACCATGGTGGGGATCGACAATAACTGAGTGGCAAGGCACGTCGATTGCCAGCATGAATGCCAGCATGGTTGCCAGCATGAATGCCATGATGAAAGGACCCGGATGAGCCTGTTTTCCCCCGTCGAGCGGCTATTGGCGATGCGCTATATGCGGGCGCGACGGGCTGAGGGATTCATTTCCGTCATTGCCTGGTTCTCGCTGGCGGGGATCACGCTTGGTGTCGCGACATTGATCATCGTGATGTCGGTGATGAACGGGTTCCGGGCTGAACTTATCGGGCGGATTCTCGGCCTGAACGGCCATGTCGGCATCTATGCCGCCGAAAATCGCGGTATCGAGAATTTTGACGATCTGTCACTCACACTGGCTGAAATTCCCGGCGTGATCGCCGTTACCCCGCAGGTTGAGGGGCAGGTGATGGTCACCCGTGCCGCGGTCAATATCGGCGCGGTGATCCGCGGTGTACGCTGGTCCGACCTGGCGGCCCGACGCCCCTTATGGGAGGCGCTCGACAAGCCGACAATCGCCGCTTTTCGTGATGGCGAAGGGGTGCTGATTGGCAAGGGTATGGCCTTCAAGACGGGCGCGGCTGTCGGTGACACCATCGCCCTGACGGCGGCGCGGGGCGAGGCCACCGCATTCGGAACCCTGCCAAAGCGCCGTACCTTTCGGGTGGCCGGCATTTTCGACGTTGGCATGCATGAATATGACAACAGCTTTGTCTTCATGCCGCTGGATATGGCCGGTGATTTCCTCGGCATGAAGGGGCGGGCCTCAGGCCTTGAGATCTATACGGTCGATCCGCAGAATATCGCCAATATCCGGGTTCTTGTCGCCGACCGGTTGACAGGTGATCTGCGGGCCTTTGACTGGCTGCAACGCAATAGGACCTTCATCAATGCGTTGCGGGTGGAACGCAATGTGATGTTCCTGATCCTGACACTGATCATCCTTGTTGCGGCCTTTAACATCATCTCGTCGATGATCATGCTTGTCCGCTCGAAACATGCCGACATCGCGGTTTTGCGGACAATGGGGGCTGGTGCCGGAACAATCATCCGCATCTTCCTGATGACCGGTGCCAGCATCGGTATCATCGGAACATTGGCCGGCACCGTGCTGGGGCTGCTTTTCTGCTGGAAGATCGGGTCTATCCAGGGCTTTATCGAGTCGATCTCCGGGGCCGAGCTGTTCGCCGCCGAGATCTATTTCCTGTCAACACTGCCGGCGCAGGTCAATCCGACCGAGGTCGGGCTGGTGATCGCCATGGCGCTGGCGCTGTCATTCCTTGCCAGCCTCTATCCCGCCTGGCGTGCTGGCCGTATCGCGCCGGCCGAGGTGCTGCGTCATGAATAGCCCGGCCGGTAACGGAAAGATCAGGCTGGAGATGCACCGCGTCAGCCGGCAATATCATCAGGGTGACACCGTCATCAACGTTCTACGCGAGGCAAATCTTGCGATCAGGGGCGGCGAGATGACGGCGCTTGTCGGGCCGTCCGGTTCCGGCAAGTCGACGCTGCTGAATATCGCCGGCCTGCTGGAGCGGCCGACCGAAGGTGATGTCATCATCGACGGCACGCCGACCGGTGGCCTCGGCAGCCGCAGGCGTGGGCGGCTTCGTGGAAGCCATGTCGGCTTTGTATTCCAGTTTCATCGTCTGCTGCCTGAGTTTTCGGCCCTGGAAAATGTCATGATCCCGCAGATGCTGGCCGGGTTGTCACGCGGGGAGGCGGAGGTGCGGGCCGAACAGCTGTTGGGTATGGTCGGCCTTGCCGACCGATGTGAGCATCGCCCTGGCGCCCTGTCTGGCGGCGAGCAACAACGTGTTGCCATTGCCCGCGCCGTCGCCAACGCGCCGCGCGTTCTTCTGGCTGACGAGCCGACCGGCAATCTGGACCCTGATACCGCCGATGACGTGTTTCAGCACCTGCAGAAGATTGTACGGGGCACCGGCGCGGCGGCCCTTATCGTGACGCATAATGAACGTCTTGCCGCGACAATGGACCGGCGCCTGACCATCCGTGAAGGACAGATCGTCGAACTCTGATCATATCGTGGCTGCCCTGCGGTAAAAGCTGTTTGCCCGGACTTCGCGCTGCGATATCCTTTTATCTTCATTTCTCGCGGACCGGATCGCATGCCCCCGTCATTTGTGCATTTGCGCGTACATTCAGCCTATTCGCTTGCGGAATCAACGCTTCGCCTGAAGCAGTTGGCAGCGCTTGCGAGGGGTGATTCGCAGCCGGCCCTGGCCATCACCGACACCAACAACATGTTTGGGGCGTTGGAATTCTCGCAGACCATGATGGGTGCCGGTGTACAGCCGATTATTGGCCTTGAATGCCTTCTTGGTGATGATCGCGGCAGTGGCGAGGTGGTGTTGCTGGCGCAGACCGAGGCAGGTTACGCCACCCTGTGCCACCTGAATTCCGAGGCGTTATTGTCTGTCGAGGGCGGCGATGATCCGGTAATCCCTCTTGAGTCTCTAGCAGCGGCGGGCGCGGGGTTGATCCTGCTGACGGGCGGTGGCGAGAACGGCTTTGTCGGCAGGGCGGCGGCGGATGGCCAGACGGGCCTTGTGACCGAACGCCTCGCCGCCCTGTCAGCCGCCTTGCCGGGCTGTGTCTATGTCGAGCTTCAACGTCATGGCCTTGCTGCCGAGCAACGTGCCGAGCCGATACTCCTTGATGCCGCGCTTGAGACCGGGCTGCCGCTTGTGGCCACCAATGACTGCCGGTTCGAGAGCCGCGAGATGGAAGTGCCGCATGACGTCCTTGTCTGTATTGGCACCGGGCGCAAGCTGGCGGAAGAGGATCGTCGCCGCTTTTCCGCCGAGCATTATTTCAAGAGCGCCGAGGAGATGGCGGCGCTGTTCGCAGATGTGCCGGAAGCAATCCGTAACACCTTGGTCATCGCGCAGCGTTGCAGTGTTGTCGCCGAGAAACGTGATCCGATCCTGCCACCCTTCAAGGCCGTGAGTGGCCTGAATGAAGAGGACGAGTTGCGCCGCCAGTCTGAGGAAGGGCTTGAAGACCGGCTGCAACGCCATGTCCTTGCGGCCG
>CBFHRT010000055.1:0-12838 GCA_965658285.1 Puniceispirillaceae bacterium (SeqCode)
GGCAGATCACGGTCGATGCCGGCAACGTCGCCGCGCCGCAGCCTGCTGCGCTTGACCGCGGTACGGTCGTCGAGGTGCGGCACCTGTTCAAGGCGGTGCCGGCGCGGCTGAAATTCCTGAAGACCGAACGGACCGAACAGGGGCGCTGCCTCGATATCGTGCGGCGTCTTTCCATGGCGTGGCCGCAGGTCGGGTTCCGGCTGGCCAGCGACGGGCGGGTGCTACTGGAGCTTGTACCACAATCCGACGGCGAGGCCGGACGGCAGCGCCGTCTGACAGACGTCATGGGAAAAACTTTTGGCGGCGAGGCGCTGGCCATCGATGCGAGGCGCGATGAGGCGACGCTTCGCGGGCTTGCCGGTCTGCCGACGATGAACCGGCCGACTCCGGCGGCGATCTTCCTGTTCGTGAATGGCCGGCCGGTGCAGGACCGCTCGCTGCTTGGCGCGGTGCGCGCCGGATATGGCGATACGCTGCCACGCGGGCGCTATCCAATGGCGGCGCTGTTCCTCGAATTGCCGGCGGCGGCGCTCGACGTCAATGTCCATCCGGCGAAATCCGAGGTGCGGTTCCGTGATGCCGCCGGTGTGCGGTCACTTCTTGTCGGGGCGATATCCGCGCAGCTGCGCGATCATGGTGTGCAGAGTACCGCCGAGGGCGCGGCCATGGCGACCCGCCTTTTCACCGGGTCCGGACGCGGCGGCGGCGGCTTTTCGGCGCCGCCGGCGGCACATTATGCCGGGCCGGTGGCTGACTGGCAGGCGCCGCTGACGGCACCGTCTCAATCATCGCTTGCCGGCGACATGCCGCCGGCGGCTCTGCCGGCCCAGACGGGCGGCGATGATGCTGTCCTTGATGACACGCTTCTTGGTGCGGCGCGGGCGCAGTTTCACAAGACCTATATCGTCGCCGAGACGCGCGACGGCATCACCATCATCGACCAGCATGCCGCGCATGAACGTCTTGTCATGGAACGGATGAAGGCGGCACTGGCCGCTGACGGGGTGGCGGTGCAGGCATTGCTGATTCCCGAGGTTGTCGATCTGCCACCTGACCAGCAACAGGCGATTCTCGACGAGGCCGAATTTCTTTCCGGGCTGGGGCTGGAGGTCGAAGGCTTTGGCGAGGGCAGCGTACTGGTGCGCGGCATTCCGGCACTTCTTGGCACGCCCGATGCGGCGCGGCTTGTCCGCGACATTGCCGAGGAACTTGTCGAGCTTGGCGGCAGCCGCGTTCTGGAGGACAAGATTGCGCATGTGCTGGCGACGGTGTCCTGCCACGGGTCGGTGCGCGCCGGCCGGCGGCTCAATGACGCCGAGATGAACGCCCTGCTGCGGGAGATGGAGGCAACGCCGAATTCCGGCCAGTGCAATCATGGACGGCCGACCTGGGTGCGGCTGTCGCTTGCCGATGTCGAAAGGCTGTTCGGGCGTCGTTGAGGCGGTCAGTCCGCGGCCCGAAGGAAATGCAGCCGCGCCCGGCCATAGCGCCGGTCATCAACGGGAGACAGGCCGCCAGCCGCCATCAGCCCGGCGTCCAGCTGTTCGGATTTTTCGGTTTCCAGAATGATCAGCGCGCCAGAGGCAAGCGCGCCGAGGCGGGCAAGCTGCATCGCCGCTATAAGGCCACCGCCGCTGCCATAGGGCGCGTCGGCAAACATCAGTGAGGCGGGCGTGCCGCGCCAGCTGGCTAGCGACAGCGCATCACCGGCAACCACCCGGCTGTCGGCTTCGCGGTCAAGGCGCGCAATATTGGCGCGCAGTACCGACAGGGCGGCCCGGTCGCGTTCGATGAAGGTTGTGTGATCGGAGCCGCGGGACAGCGCCTCCAGACCCAGCGCGCCGGTGCCGGCAAAGGCGTCGATGACGATGGCACCTGCCAGCACATCGCCAAAGCGCCCGCCCTCAAGAATGTTGAAGAGCGATTCGCGCACCCGGTCGCCGGTCGGCCGTGTGTCAGCGCCGGCGGGCTGGGCCAGTTTTGTGCCGCGATGGCGGCCGGCGATGATCCGCATTTCGTGGTCCTCGTGATGGCGTCTTCTGCTGGCGTGCGGCGGCTGGTCCCGCGTCACCGCCCTGTTGCGGTGCCTCCGCTGCGATGCCGAGCTGGTCGGCAAGCACCCGTGGCTTCACCGGCTCAACCCCACCGGTCGGCAAATCACCAAGCTGGAAGGGGCCGTAGGATACCCGTATCAGGCGGCTCACCTGATGGCCGAGATGCTCCATGATCTTGCGCACCTCGCGGTTCTTGCCCTCGCGGATGGCGATTGTCAGCCAGGCGTTGCTGGCCATCTGGCGGTCAAGCTGCGCTGCCACCTTGCCATAGCGGATGCCGTCGATGGTGATGCCGTCGGCAAGCCGCGGCAGCGCTTCCGCGTCCACCCGGCCCTGGACGCGCACCCTGTATTTGCGGCTCCATCCGGTGCTGGGAAGCTCAAGGTGGCGCGCCAGACCGCCATCATTGGTCAGCAGCAGCAGCCCTTCGGAATCAAGGTCGAGCCTGCCAACCGTCAATACCCGTGGCATCGTATCGGGAAGTGTGTCGAAGATGGTCTGGCGGCCCTTGTCATCACGGGCGCTGACAATCAGCCCGCGCGGCTTGTGATAGCGCCATAGACGCGCCGGCTCGCGTGCCGGCAGCGGCTTGCCATCGACGGTGATGCTGTCCGCCGCGCTGACATTCAGCGCCGGGCTTGTCACCGTTTCACCATTGACCGTGACCCGCCCGTCCGCGATCCGTTTCTCGGCCTCGCGGCGCGAGCAGATGCCGGCCCGCGCGATATGTTTGGCGATCCGCTCGGGTCCGCTTGGCGCGTTGAGGGTGAAGGAATCTCTGTCACTCATGAGGCACGTGTTACGCGCAATTCCCGCGCTTTGCAAATCGCCGGTGGCTATGCCACAAACGCCGCATGAACGGATCGACGGAACGCCCCGATATCATGGCGCTGATTCTGGCCGAGGCCGAGGCTGCCGGCAATGCCGGCGAGGTGCCGGTGGCCGCCGCCGTGACCGACGCGTCGGGGGTTGTCATCGCGGTGGCGCAGAACCGCATGAAGCGCGAGGCCAATGCATTGCGCCATGCCGAGCTGGTGGCGCTGGAGATGGCGATGCTGGCGCGCGGTGAGGAAAGGCTGGAAGCGTGTGATCTGTGGGTGACGCTGGAGCCCTGTACGATGTGTGCCGGTGCCATAGCGCATGCGCGGATCAGGCGACTCTATTTCGCCGCCCATGATGCCAAGGCGGGGGCGGTCGAATCCGGTGTCAGATTCTTTGACAGCGCGGCCTGCCACCATCGGCCTGAAATCTATGGCGGCCTGTCCGAGACAAAGGCGGCGGCACTGCTTCGGGATTTCTTCGCCGCGCGGCGTTAGTCCCGGGCACTCAAATGGCGGCAATCAGCTGGCAGCGATATCCGTGCGATAGAAACCATCAGGCCAGTCAATGGCCGCGACAGCCTGATAGGCGTTGTTGCGGGCCGCGGCGACATCCGCGCCAAGCCCCGTCACCGCCAGTACGCGGCCACCGGCGGCGCGCACCGTGCCGTCGGCATCGATGCTGGTGCCGGCATGGAACAGGATCACATCATCATTTTCCAGGTCCGTGGTTCCGCCAATCACGCTGCCCTTTTCATAGCCGCCCGGATAGCCGTTTGTTGCCATCACCACCGTCACGGCGGCGCTGTCATCCCAACGCAGCGACAGATGACCGAGGCTGCCTTCAATGGTGCCAAGCATCGCCGCAACAAGGTCGGAGCGCAGCCGGGGCAGGATCACCTGTGCCTCGGGATCGCCAAGGCGGCAATTGAACTCGATGACCTGCGGGCCAGCCTCGGTGAGCATCAGTCCGACATAGAGAATACCGCGATAGGGCGTGCCCTCGTCGGCCATGCCTTTGGCAAGAGGCGCGACGATCTCATTCATCACCTGCGTTGTCAGCTCTGCGTTCAGGCGCGGTGCTGGCGACACCGCCCCCATGCCGCCGGTGTTCGGACCCCTGTCACCGTCAAAAGCGCGTTTGTGGTCCTGCGCGCTGCCCATGAACAGCGCGTCAGGCCCATCGATCAGCGCGAAAAGCGAGGCCTCGGGGCCGGCGATCCGCTCTTCGATCAGCAGCGTCCGGCCCGCTTCGCCGAACCGGCCATCCAACATCTCGGCGGCGGCGGCGCGGGCCTCTTCAGCAGTGTCGGCAACCACGACACCCTTGCCGGCAGCCAGCCCATCGGCCTTCACGACACAGGCACCGCCGGCGGCAGTGATGGCGGCACCAGCGCTGTCCATGTCACGGCAGACGGCAAATCCCGGCTGCGGAATGCCGAACCGGTCGCAGGCCTCGCGGGCGAATGCCTTCGACCCTTCAAGCTGCGCTGCCGCGGCGGTTGGCCCGAAGGCCGCGTGACCGGCGGCGGTCAGCCTGTCGACAAGACCGGCGACGAGTGGTGCTTCCGGACCGACAACGACAAGGTCGGGCGCGATCTCACCGGCAAGTGCAAGCACCCCGTCGATGTCTTCGGCGCCGACATCGACACAGCTTCCAAGCGATGCCATGGCGGCGCTTCCGGGCGCGATCACAAGTTCATCGGTCAACGGCGAGCCGGCAATGGCCCAGGCCAGCGCATGTTCGCGGCCGCCGCTGCCGATCAGAAGTATTTTCATCGGATAACCTTTCCGGTGGATGGTGGGCGGGGTGGCTTGCCCACACCGCAATATGGCATAAGATTGAACCGCTACGAAAGGGGCCCCACCCATGCAAGATGACAGTTCCGGCGCGACCGGCGGCCAGGTGCCCGACACCGGTTCAAACGCGCCGCCCTTCCTGACCGTTACCGAACTTGCGCAGCGGCTCAAGGCGACGGTGGAAAGCCAGTTCGACTTCGTGCGGATCAGGGCCGAAATCTCGCGCCCGACCCGTGCTGCCTCCGGCCATCTCTATTTCACGCTGAAGGATGAACGGAACACGCTCGACGGTGTCTGCTGGAAAACGGTCGCCGGATCGCTTGGCGTGCAGCCCGAGGAAGGGCTGGAGGTGATTGTCACCGGCAAGCTGACGATCTATGGCGGACGTTCGAAATACCAGATCGTCGTGCAGACGATGGAAATGGCCGGCGAAGGCGCGATGCTGAAGCAGCTTGAGGAGCGCCGCCGGCGTCTCGCTGCCGAGGGGTTGTTCGATGCCGGGCGCAAGCAGCCGATCCCGCGCATGCCGGCGGTGATCGGCGTGGTGACCAGCCCCACCGGTGCCGTGATCCGCGACATCCTGCATCGCCTTACCGACCGGTTCGGGGTGCGGGTGCTTCTCTGGGGGACGCTTGTTCAGGGGCCGGACGCCGCCGGGCAGGTGGCGCGCGCCATTCGCGGCTTCGATGCGATGCCGGCGGGGGGTGATCTGCCCCGACCCGATCTGGTGATTGTGGCGCGTGGGGGCGGTTCGCTGGAGGATCTCTGGGCCTTCAATGAGGAAGATGTTGTGCGGGCGGTGGCGGACTGCCGGATTCCGCTGATTTCGGCTATTGGACATGAAACCGATACCACGCTGATCGACTTCGCCGCCGACCAGCGCGCGCCAACACCGACCGCCGCCGCCGAGATGGCGGTGCCCGTGCGCGCCGATCTGTTGTCACGAATCGCCGAGATCGAAGCGCGGATCAGGGGCGGCATCGCACAGCGTCTCGACCGCGCCACACAGGCGCTTCGGGCCGCCGAACGCGGGCTTCTCAACCCGGCCGAGATGGTTGAGCGGCGCGCGCAGGCGATCGATCTTGCCGTCGCCGGGCTGGAACGCGGGCTGCAGCAGCGGCTGTCGGCGGCGGCGCTGCGGCTGACCGATCTCGGGGCGCGGCTTCGTCCGCCCGAACGGCGCATTGCCGAGGTGGGGGCCGAGCTTGGCAATCTTGGCGCCCGGCTTGACCAGGCGGTCGGTCTGCAGCTTGACAGGCAGCACGCGGCGCTTGACCAGGCTGGCAGGCTGCTTGAGGCCAATTCCTTCCAGCGTGTTCTGGAACGCGGATTCGTCCTTGTTACCACCACCGATGGCACGCCGGTGAAACGCGCTGGCGAGGCGCCGCCCGGGGCCGATATCCAATTACGCTTTGCCGATGGGAACAGGGCGGCCCGCCTCGATCCGGAGACGGGTCCGGATGCGGATTCGCACAAGCCGGTGCGCGCCCGCAAACCCGCATCAAAACCGGCATCGGACAATCAGGACAGTCTTTTCTAGGTTGTCACCGATATGGGGCGTCAGAAGGCGGCGTCTGCAGGCGGGGGCTGGATGTCTTTTCCCCATCGGCGGTGCGGCCAGAACCATTGTTCCGGTGTCTCCCTGATCCAGCCTTCGATGGTGCTGTTGATCGCGCTCGCCACCGCCAGGACCGAGCCGTCATCATCCCGGTCCGGAAGCGTCATGGGCGGCGAGATCGACACCCTGAACCGGCTTCCGCTCAGCCGCCGTGTGCGCATATAGATGAGCGGCACCTGTTTCTTGATCGCCAGTTTCACATGGCTGATCGAAGTCTGCGCCGGATGCCCGAAAAACGGCACCGCCATGCCCTCGCGAAGCTGCTGGTCGACAAGAAGGCACATCACCTGCCCCTTGCGAAGCGTGCTGACCATGCCAAGCGCCGCCTCGCGCCCCTTGCGGTAGATGTCGCCGCCATAATTCGCCTGCCGGCGCGCCAGAAGCCAGGCCAGAAGCTGGTTGTTCAGCGGCCGGTAGATGGCCGCCACCTTGTGGCCTTCCTGTAATGCCGCATAGGGGCCGAGTTCCCAATTTCCGATATGCGCGCCGACCAGGATAGCACCACTATCAAGACCACGCAGATTCTCCAGCCCGTCGAATTCGATCCGGCCAAGCCCGACCATCCTGTGGACATGCGGAAACTCGCCAATGACCCGCCCCAGATTTCGCCACATGCCGGCCAGCGCCCGCCGTCGGGCGGCATCCGTCATCTCCGGCATGGCAAGCCGCATGTTGCGCGCGGCGCGCCCATGCCAGGGGGTCAGCGGGCCGATAACAGCGAACAGCCCGCCCATGCCGGCGCTGGCGACGGGAAGGGGAAGCAGGCGTGCCACCCCGAAAATCAGCACGACAAGCGCGGCTTCCACGGGCCAGATAAAAACCCGGCGAAAGGTGCGGACCAGCGCGCGTGCCAGTTCGGTGTCGCGAAGCCTAGCCATTGACGGGGTCTCCATGCCCGGCCGCGGCCAGTCGCCCCGCGATGGCATCGAGAAACCCGTCCTCATCATCCATATCCACACTGACAGGCAGCATGGTGACACGCGCGCGCCAGTCGGCGGGAAGCCGCATCCAGTCCTTCTGGGTGGTGATCATCTCGGCGCCATGGCGCTGCGCGTCCTCCTGAATCTGCGCCAGATCCTGCTGCGAATAGGGGTGATGGTCGGCAAAGGACAGTTTCTTCGCGATCTGCCCGCCAATCGCCTCGATGCTGGCAAAGAACCTGGCTGGCCGGCCGATGCCTGCGAAGGCCAGAAGCGGCGTGTCGGCAAGCGCCTCGATCACGCCCGCCTCGGGGCGGAGGGCGGCGCCAAAGACCGGTATTTTGGGGCTGAGGCGCGGCGCAAGGGTGGTTTCGTCAGCGCCGTTGATCACCGCAAGATCGAGCTGTTGCAGCCCGCTGGCAAATGGGGTGCGGAGCGGGCCGGCCGGGATCACCCAGCCATTGCCGATTCCGCTGCCGCCATCAAAGACGCCGATTGTCAGGGTGCGCTGCAGCGTCGGGTTCTGCATCCCGTCATCCATGATGATCACATCATAGGCCCCGCCTGCAGCGATTGCGCGGGCCCCGGCAGCGCGATCCCGCGCCACCATCACCGGCCGACCATCGGCAAGCATCAGCGGCTCGTCACCGCAAAAACCGGCATCATGCTCGCCAGGATCAACCCAGAGCGGGCCGGCGGCGCTGCCGCCATAACCGCGGGTCAGGATCGCCGGAGTCCAGCCGCGTTCGGTCATCCGGTCGGCCAGCCAGCCGACGAGCGGCGTCTTGCCGGTGCCACCAGCCGTCAGATTGCCGACGCAGACCACCGGAATGGCCGGCTTGAAGGGCCGCGCTGTCGTCGCTTTCAACGCGCCGGCGATCCGCCACAGCACGGTAAGCGGCAGCAACCCTATGGCGGATGCGCCGCGGTGGCTCCAGAATGCCGGCGTCTTCATCATGATGGGCTGCCCGTCCTGTCGATCAGTTCAAGGCAGGAGTCTGCCGCGAATTCGGGCCGCTTACCAGTCTGCGCCGCATATGCGCGCGCCGCATCCGCGATTTGCACCACCCGTCCATGATCATCACTGATCTGCCGTGCTGTCATGGCAAGTTCTGCGGCGTCGGTGATTTCACTGACCACACCGGCGGCGGACAGGCCGGCAAATTCGGCCCTGTTCTTGTGAATGTGCGGGCCGGTGATGATCGGCAGCCCATAGGCTGCCGGTTCAACAGGGTTGTGACCACCAAGCGGCTTCAGCGAACCGCCGAGAAAGACGATATCGGCGACGCTGAACAGGCTGTCCATTTCGCCAAGCGTGTCGGCAATGTAGAGGCTGTCGCCAGATGTGGCCGACCCGCCGGTGCCGCGCCGCGCCGCGCTGTATCCGGCCTCCGTGCATTGCGCCGCAATCACACTGCCGCGTTCGGGATGGCGCGGCGCGATGATCGTGAACCAGCCATCACCAAGCGTCGCGGCGGCCGCGATGACCGCGCCGTCCTCGCCTTCATGCGTCGAGGCGGCAAGCAGAATGCGCCGTCCGCCCGCGGCCTTACGCAGCATCGCGACAAGATCACCATCGACATGACCCGCTGCAGGCGGCAGCTTGAGTGACCCGCCAATATGCACATTTTGCGGGTTTGCTCCTAATTTGGTGAATCGGTCCGCCTGTTCGGAATCCACCGCAAGCACCCGTTCCGGCGCGCCGAAGACAGCCGCGGCGAGGGCGCGCTGTCGCTGCCAGCGGGCAAAGGCGCGGTCCGACAGCTGCGCCGAGACGAGGGCGACAGGCACCTTTGCTCCGGCGGTGCGGGTGATCAGGTTCGGCCAGAAATCGGATTCGAGGAAAAGCGCCAACCGTGGCCGCAGCCGATGAAGGAAGGCATCAACCATATCGGGGTGATCAAGTGGCTGATAGAGATGCGTCAGTCCCAGATCGGGCGGCTGCGCGGCGATCCGTGCCGCCGCTGTCACGGTATTTGTCGTGATCACGAGGGGCATGTCGGGCCGGCGCGTTTTCAGCGCCCGTGCCAGCGCCAGCGCGCCGACGCTTTCGCCAACGCTGACGGCATGAATCCAGATTGGCGAGACCGGCAGGTCGTGACGCCCGTCAAGGCGGCCAAACCGTTCGGCCAGCCGCGATGCGTCCTCCTTGCCGGCGGCGGTGCGGCGATTCAGAATGAAGGGCAGCGCCGGACGCGCCAGCCGCCACATCAGATTGTAGGTTGCCGGCAGGGTCATGCGGCGCCGTCCGGTGCGCCGGCAAGCCGTTCGGCCGCGTGTGCGGTGTCATTCATCGCCGATTCCAGCATCTGGCGATGCGCCTCCATCGCGTCGCGATCGCCATCTTCCGGCGCCTTCAGAGGCTCACCAACAACAAGGATGCCGCGCGACAGCGGTTTTGGAATCCGCATGCCGTCCCAACCGGGCGCACGCCAGAACCTGTCCGTTGCCCAGGCGACCGGCACAATGGGCTTGCCCGACAGATGCGCCAGCGCCACCGGTCCCATCGCCGCGCTGCGCGCCGGGCCGCGCGGCCCATCGGGGGTGATGGTGGCGATGCGTCCCTGGTCAAGAACGCGTTTCAGCCCGCGAAGACCTGATAGCGCGTTGCGGTTCGAGCTTCCCCAGACTGTCCTGACACCGAGATGATTGACTGTATGCGCCAGCATCCGGCCATCGGGATGCGGTGATTGCAGCGCTGTCATTGCGTGGCGGCGTGGCCACAGCCACGGCATCGACAGAATATGCTCGTGCCAGAAGACAAGGATGAACCCGTCATGATTGGCCAACAGGCCGCGTAACCGGGCCGGGTCATCGGTTCGCCAGCGCACCGTGACCATCAGGCCGGCGACGATAATGGCGGCAATCCAGCTGAGGCAGAACAGGCCGATCTTGGTACGAATCAAACGCTTCAGCATAACGGGTCTGGCTGGTCCGGCAACAAACGCCCCCGGGGGTTGAATAAAATATATGTCATGGGTTCAGACTCAGGTGCGGTATCGGAGCGGCTCGGCGACGATAAAAGGTACCTGATCTGATTACGGTTTCCCCAAGCTAGCCTTGCGGTTATAACCGGCATGCCGGTGTCCGTCCAGTTAACCAATAAGGTGGCGGGACGGGATGAAGCCGGCCACCCAGTTTTGGAAATCGGCCGGGGCACCGTGATCATGAAGTTGCAGCACGACCTTCTGGCAGACACCGGTGGGGGCCGCCCCCGTCTTCTTGTCGTGCAGCCGCTTGTCGGCATTGGCGACATGGTCTGGCACAAGCCGTGGATCGACCATCTCGCGGCGCATTTTGATGTGACCCTTGCCTGCAAGCCGACGGCAAAGGCTCCGATCCTGTTCAACGGGACCGAGGGCATTACCGGCTGGATTTCGATTGATCGCTCGCTTCGCGGCAAAAAGGGGCGGCATGACGGGCCGCTTGGTTTGCTGCGGCTTGCCGCGGCTTTCCGGCGCAGCGGCGCGGCGCATGTTCTGATCATGCATCACAGTGCCACCTACGGGCTGGCGGCACGGCTTGCCGGCATCCCGCATCGCTGGGGCTACGGCATCGGCGGCAGCCGGCGGTGGCTGAACCGCGGTGCGTTTCTGGGCCGCGAGGCGCGCTATGAACACCCGACGCGCAAGCTTGCGGATTTCGCGCGGATGAACGGGTTTGGCCTGGCCAGCCCGGAATGGCGCATGCCGCCAACGGCCGATGCGCAGCGCGCCGCTGACAGCTGGTGTGATGATCTTGGCATTCCGGCTTTCGGCCTTCCGGCGGACGGGCTCCGCGACATGGTGGTGATGGGTGTTGGCGCTATGGATGATGAACGCAAATGGCCGCCGGCCCATTTCGCGGCGCTGGCGGCGCGGCTGAAAGATGTTGCGCCGGCGATGCGGGTTCTGGTGATGGGCGCGCCCGCGGAACAGCCGATCATCGATGCGGTGCTTGCCGATCCGGCAGCGCCTGCCGACCTGATCCCGAACACAGCGCCGCTGGATGAGGCCATTGCGCTGATCAATGCGGCGCGGCTCTATGTCGGCAATGATACCAGCCTGTTGAACATCGCTGCCGCCTGCGGCCGGCCGGCAGCGGGGATTTTTGCGCAATCCACACCGTTGGACTATAGTGACGCCATTATCCCGATTGCCGAGCCTGACGGCAGGTTTGGTGAACCCGGTGCCATCGCCCGCATTACCGCGGTGCAGGCTTTTGACGTCGTTGCCGGCGAGCTGGACCGCCAGCAGGCGGTGAAGACATGATGTGGGGCCAACCGCCGCAAGGCAAGATCGGTTCGCCGCACGGCAGAACAGGACCGGCGCACGGCAGAACTGGATCGCTTTCTTGACGACGTCATCGACCTCCAGCCCCCCGAAAGACAGGCCGAACAGCCGGGCCATACTGAAGCGGCTCTGGCAGGGATGGGTGCGCCCGTATCTCGGACGGCTGCTGGTTGCCTTCGCCCTGATGGCGGTTGTCGCCGGCTCGGCCTCGGCCTATCCGCTGCTGACCCGCTATATTTTCAACGCGCTGGCTGACGGGCGCGCGGCCGAGGTGATCTGGCTTGCCCCGCCGGCCATCATCCTGCTGGCCCTGGTCAAGGGGCTGGCGCTGTTCGCGCAGACGGTGCAGGTCAACGCGCTGGCGCTGCGGGTCACGACCGACCTGCAAAAGGACATGGCACGGACGCTGATCGACGCCGATCTGGCGGTGCTGTCGCGTGAGCCGGCAGGCGCCTTCATGTCGCGCATCATGAATGATCTGAACCTTGTCCGCGAGGCCGCGGTGCGGCTTGCCAACAATCTGGTCCGTGATCTGTTGACGATCATCGTGCTGATTGGCGCGATGCTGTGGCTTGACTGGCTGATGGCGATCATCGTGCTGCTGGTCTATCCGCTGGCAATGCAACCGATCATCCGCATCGGCACGCGCCAGCGGCGGGCCTCCGGCAATCTGCAGGAACATATGGAGGATGTCACCTCGCTCCTTGCTGAAACGTTGCAGGGCGCGCGGATGGTCAAGGCGTATCAGATGGAGGCGGCCGAGACCGAACGAACGAAGTCGGCTTTTGACGGGCTCTATTCCCGCCTTGTCGGGCTGTTGACCGGACGCGCCAAGATCGACCCGATCCTCGAGGTGGTTGGCGGTGTTGCTGTTGGCGGCGTCGTCGCACTGGCCGGCTGGCGGGTGGCTAACGGCCTGCTGCAGGTCGGCGATGTGATCGCCTTCATCACGACGTTGATCCTGCTGGTGCAGCCGGTGCGCGGCATCGGCACGCTGAACGCCGTCACCCAGGAGGCACTTGCCGCGGCCGAACGCGTGCTGGCACTTCTCGACCGGCCGCGCCTGGTCGCCGACCGGCCGGGCGCCACCGACCTCGGAACGGTAGCGGGCGAGGTTGGCTTCGATAGGGTCGGATTCGCCTATGACACCGCCGCGCAGGAGGGGCCGCCAGCGCTTCGTGAGGTCAGTTTCACGGCAAGCCCGGGCGAGACCGTGGCGCTTGTCGGGCCGAGCGGCGCCGGTAAGAGTTCAGTGATCAATCTGCTGCCGCGCTTCTTCGACCGGACCGCCGGGACGATCACGATCGACGGCACCGATATCGCCGCGGTCACGCTGGACAGTCTGCGCCGCAATGTG
>CBFHRT010000056.1:0-12402 GCA_965658285.1 Puniceispirillaceae bacterium (SeqCode)
ATACAGGCCAACCTGGCCAAGCACCAGTTCACGCAACGAGAGGGGTTGCATCACCGGTTGCGGCATCCGGGCAAAGGCCGAGAACTCGTCGACCATGCGGCCGATATCATCCACCTGCCGGCCAATGATGGACAGGTATTCGGAGAATTGCTCGCTCGCCTGCTCGTCATCCGGCTTGTATTTGCGGCGCAGCCTGTCGGCCGCAAGCTGGATCGGGGTCAGCGGGTTCTTGATCTCATGCGCGATCCGCCGTGCCACATCCGACCATGCGGCCTTACGCTGTGCCGTCAGCAGATCCGTCACATCGTCAAAGGTGACGACATAGCCAATAACCCGCCCATCGACCTTTTCAGTCGCAATCTGCGCCCGCAGCGTCATCCGCGTGCCATTGCGGGCCAGAATGATCTGTTCCTCGGCAAGTTTCCGGCGCCGGGTCGTCCCGGCCGCGATCAGGCTGGCAAATTCCGGGACCACATCTTCCAGCCGGTTTCCGATCAATTCGGCATCGTCAAGCTGCAGGAGCTGCCGCGCCGCGAGATTCGGCAGCGTCACCTTATGGGCGGTGTCCAGACCGATCACACCGGAGGACACACCGCCAAGAACCGCCTCGGTGAATTCACGGCGCCTGTCGATCTGCATGTTAGCCTGAACAAGCTGTTCGCGGCTTCGCGTCAATTCATCGAGCATATTGTTGAAAGACAGGCCAAGCCGCGCGATTTCATCCATTTCCAGGCCTGTCGGCACGCGTTCCGACAAATTCCCGCCGCGGACCTGCTCTGCCACCGAAATAACCGAACCGAGAGGCTCGACAATTGCGTTGGCAAGATTCAAGCCTATCCACAGCGCAGTGATCAGAAGAAGCGCCAGTATCAAGCCGAAGACAAAGGCAAAGCTCACCTGAAGGTCGAGCTGGCGGATGCCAAGCTGCTGGTAATCGGCCGCCGCAAGGCGGGTCCTGTCAACCGCATCGAGAACCGAGCGGTCAATAAAGCGCCCGACAACCAGATAGGCATCGACAAAGCTGTTCAGCTTTACCGCGGCGCGAAGCTTGTTGGTCTCGTCGCCGCGGAGGATGACAACCTCGCCATTGCGCGCCTTGGCAAGCCAATCGCCGCCAATGCTGGTAAAGGTAATGGCGAAGGCAAACCGGGATTGCGCCACCACCTGCCCGGTTCCATCAAGGATGATCGCCTCCGAAAGATTGCGCAGTGCCGTCTGGTTGGTCAGATACTGATTCAGCAGGTTCGGCTCGGCCAGCAGCTTGAACGCCTCGCGATTGACATCATTGGCGATCGTCAGCACGTCACTCCGGATCGAGCTTGAATGTTCCTCAAAATAGGAATCGGCAACCTGCACCGACCCGGTGACCGCTGTAGAGATGCGATCGGCGAACCAGCCGCGAAGCGAGTAATCGACGACAAACAGCGCAAACAGCGTGGTGATCACAGCCGGCAGCGCGGCAACCCCGCCAAACAGCAGGGCAAGCCGCCAGTGAAGCTGGTAGCCGGCCATCTTCTGGCGGCGTTCTGACAGCAGCCGCAGAATCTGCCGGATCACAAAGCCGGCGACAATCAGAACGGCAAGAACATCGATCACAATCAACGTGGTCAGCAGATTTCCGTCGGTCTTGACCGGATCGAATTGCGAAAGCTGGTAGATCGTCAGAATGCCGATACCGAGCGCCACCAGAACGGCGACGTAACCGATCCGGTTCTCCGAAAACCGCAGAAGAACGCCGCGGCGGGCGGTGCTGGCTACACTGCTCATCGACCCGACCATATGCCAAGTTCACGAATGCGCTTGCGCAGGGTGTTGCGATTGATACCCAGAATCTCGGCCGCCTTGACCTGATTGCCGCGTGTCAGTTCGAGCGTTGCGACAATCAATGGAAATTCCACCTCGCGCAGAATGCGAGCATGCAGCCCCGGTGGCGGCTGCGCGCCATCAAGCGCCTCGAAATATTTGCGGATATGCTGATCCACCGAATTCGACAGGCTCTCAACTTCGATCGGCTCCGCCTCGACCTCACGCACGACGGCAAGTTCGCGCTCGACCATCTCGGCCGAAATCACATCCTCGCCAACAAGCACCAGCAGGCGGCGCACGAGATTCTCAAGCTCGCGAACATTGCCAGGCCAACTCCAGGCCGCCAGCGCACGGATACCATCCGGCGAAAACCGCCTGACAGGAAGACCACCGGCAGCGGCCTGTTTCAGGAAGTGATTGACCAGCGGGCCGATATCCTCAAGGCGTTCGCGGAGCGGCGGCAAGCGCAGCGGCACGACGTTCAGACGATAGAACAGATCCTCGCGGAACAGCCCCTGCTGCATCAATTGCTGTAGATTCTGGTTGGTCGCGGCGATGATCCGGACATTGGCCTTGACCGGGCGGTTGGCCCCCACCGGCAGATATTCGCCATCCTGCAACACCCGCAGCAGACGCGTCTGCGCTTCCGGCGGCATATCGCCCACCTCGTCAAGAAACAGACTGCCTCCCTCGGCCTGCTCGAACCGGCCTGACATGCGGCTATCAGCGCCAACAAAGGCGCCCTTCTCATGCCCGAACAGTTCGGATTCGACCAGGTTGCGGGGTATCGCCGCCATGTTGATGGGCACAAACGGCCCTGCGCGGCGCGACCCCAGATCATGAAGCGCCCGCGCCACCAGTTCCTTGCCGGTGCCGCTTTCCCCGGTAATGAGGACCGTCAGATCGGTGCCGACAACGCGGGCCATCGCCTTGAAGATGTCCTGCATCGGCGGCGAACGCCCGACCAGCGGGCCGCCCTCCTCGAATGCAGATGGCTGGGCGGCGGCGGGGCGTGACTGACCGATGCTGCCAACGGCGCGGCTGGTCGCCTCGACAAGGCTCCGCAACTCGAACGGCTTTGGCAGATATTCGAAAACACCTGTCTGCTGCGCCTTCACGGCGGTGAGCAGCGTTGAACGCGCGCTCATCACGATCACCGGCATGTCCGGGCGTTTCTGCTGGATGCGCGGCAGAAGATCCAGCGCATCGCCATCCGGCAGCCCGATATCAGAGATCAGGACATCACCGCGCCCCGCCTCGATCAGCTTCCAGAGGCCGGCCGCGGTACCACTCGACTGCACGGTATAGCCCTGGCGCGCGAGTGCCTGCTGGACGACAAGACGCACCGACTTGTCATCCTCTGCCACCAGAATATGCGCCGGCTTTGTCGTCATGCGACCTGGCCCTCGCCGGCTGGCGGGAAATTCAGCCTGAAGACGGTGCGACCCGGCACCGAATCTACCTCCACAAGGCCGCCATGATCGGCAACGACGCTTGCCACCATCGCAAGACCGAGCCCACTGCCACCCGACTTTCCTGACACGAACGGATCGAAAATGTGATCCCGCAGGTCCGGCACGATTCCGGGACCGTTGTCGATGATCTCGACCTGGATCGGCACATGCAGCCGGGCCGCGCCGGTTCCGTTCAGGCGGCGCCCTCTGGCATATGATGTTAAAACCGTCATTTCTGTTTTTTTATCAGTCGCTTCAAAAGCATTCTTAATAATATTTAGGAAGGCCTGAATTAACAGGTCACGATGGCCGTCAACCGGGGGAAGCGATGGGTCATAGCGGCGCGTCACAATCATGGCGTCGCCAAAGCTGGCCTGTGAGACCCGCAGGCAGTGGTCGAGAACCTCATGGATATTGACAGGACTGAGCGCGACCTGACCGCCACCGGCAAAGCCTTCCATACGGTCCAGAAGCGCGGTGACGCGATTCGTCTCCTCGACAATCATGCTGGCGAATTCCTGATTTTCTTCCGACAGGTCGGCCTGCAGCAGCTGCGCCGCGCCCTTGATCCCGGCAAGCGGATTCTTCACCTCATGTGCCAGCAACGCCGCCATCGCCGAGATCGACCGGGCCGCGCCGTGGAATATCGACTGCCCGCGAAGCCGTTCTGCCAACGCACGCTCCTGCAGGGTGACAAGCATCCGCCCTTCATGGATGCGGCGGTCGCCAAACGGCGCGATCTGGACGTTGAGAAGCTTCAGGCCAATCCGCGGGCTGGCCACCTCAATCCCCTGGTCGGCGACCGAGGCCATCTGCTTGCGGGAACGTGCGAGCAGTGCCAGCAGGCTGGAATCCGCCGGAATCTGGGATGCAATCGCGGTGCCGCACAACATCGCCTCGCTCGAATCGAAGAACATCTCCGCCGCATGGTTCAGGAAAATGAACCTGTCCTCATTGTCGAGAAGAAACACCGGGTTTGGCAGGCTGGCGAGGATATGTGCCGCATCAGCCTGCCAGGCGGGGGCTGCGGCGTCATCCATCATGCCGCCACCGCGTCTTCTTCGCGAAGCCCGAGGAAGAACCTGTCGACAGCCGCGAACACCGCGGCGGCATCTGTTGTGTTGTTGGCCACATCGCGCAATTCCGCCGCCCCGGTGAGGCCGTGTGCGTACCAGGCGATATGCTTGCGCGCGAGACGCATCGCCGGCGACCCGTAATGCGTCAGCATGTCGTCGAGATGGCGTTGCATCATCTCGTGCCGCTCGGCAATGGACGGATCGCGCCGCACCGGTTTGCCGGCCAGCAGGTCGCCGGCCTGCGCCAGAACCCACGGGCGTCCCTGCGCACCGCGCCCGATCATCACCCCGGCAGCCTTACTATGCCGCATCGCCGCGCGAACATCATCCAGCCCGCGAATATCGCCATTTACGATCACCGGCAGCGAAACAGCCTCGACAACCTCGCTCACCGCGCCCCAGTCCGCCGCCCCATTATACATCTGGCAGCGCGTGCGGCCATGCACGGCAATCATCTGAATACCGGCATTTTGCGCCAGCCCTGCGATCACCGCCGCGTTATGGCTATCATCATCCCAGCCAAGCCGCATCTTCAGCGTCACCGGCACATCCACCGCCGCCGCCACAGCCTCGAGAATGGCCCCGGCAAGCGGCTCATCACGCATCAACGCCGACCCGGACAGGCGGCCGGTCACCTTCTTGGCCGGGCAGCCCATATTGATATCGATGAAAGTCGCGCCAAGATCGGCCGCGATGCGGGCAGCCTCGGCCATGATTTGCGGGTCCCATCCTGCAAGCTGCACCGAAAGCGGTGCTTCGCTGACCGTGTCGGTTCGCAGCTTGCGCATTTCGGACCGGACCTCGCGAAGGATCGCGGCGCTGGCAATCATCTCGGTCACCACGAGACCGCCACCGGCGCGCCTGACGGCCCGCCTGAACGGCATGTCAGTCACCCCCGACATCGGCGCCAGAATGGCACCATGCGGCAGTTCCGTGGATCCAACAACCAAACTCATCGCCTAGTCACTCCGTGCGGTATGGCAGTGATGCCACCGCTGCTCAAATTTCAGGCAATATGCACCAAATCAAGGCAGGACTTCCAGCCCCTTTTACACAATCACCGCCATCATCGGGACGCGCCATCGCCAGCGATAGCATCACGGTCACAGGAGGCGCCAGCGACGCGGCCTGAATTATCGTGGACTTTGCCCCGGCCATTGGAGATAACGGGGTCATGACGCCCCACACCACCACAGATACAACTTTGCGCCGGCTTGCCGCCGTCATTGTCGCCGCCGGTGGCGGCAGGCGCATGGGTAATGGCCCGGAAAAGCAGTTCCGCAGCCTTGGCGGGCGCAGCGTCCTGGCGCATTCGGTTGCCGCCTTCCTCGACCACCCGGCAACGGCCCGCATTGTCATTGTCGCGGCGGCCGACCGCGAGGCACGGGCCGCGGCGGCGATTGGCGATCTTGCCGGTGATGACCGCGTGATGATTGTCGCTGGTGGGGCGCGGCGCCAGGATTCGGTGGCAGCAGGCCTTGCCGTGGCAGGCGATAAGGGCATCAGTCTGGTCGCCATTCATGACGCGGCGCGCCCCCTGTTGCCGCAACGCGTTATCACGGAGCTGATCGCCGCCCTCGACGACGGCGCCGACGCCGCCCTCCCGGTGCTGGATGTCGTCGACACCATGAAACGGATCACCGGCGGGCGGGTGTCAGAGACCATTGAGCGGGCCAGCCTTGGGCGTGCCCAGACACCGCAGATGTTCCGCCTTGCCGATCTGATCGCGCGTCATGACAGCCTGCCGCCCGATACCGAGGTCACCGATGACATACGCCTGTTCGAAGATGGCGGCGCGAGGATCGACACGGTGCCGGGTGATGAATGCCTGATGAAGCTGACTCAGCCGGCGGATTTTGCCATGCTGTCAGCCCTGTCGCATCCAAAGGGGGACCCGCCCATGCCCACCGCCTCGCCCCCGGTCGATATCCGCACCGGCAATGGTTATGACGTCCACAGATTCGGGGATGGTGACGGGCCGGTCCGCCTCGGCGGCATCGATATTCCCCATGATCGCGGGCTGGCGGCGCATTCCGATGGCGATGTCGGGCTGCACGCGGTGTGCGATGCGATCTTCGGCGCCCTTGCCGATGGCGATATCGGATCGCATTTCCCGCCCTCGGATGATCGCTGGAAGGATGCCGACAGCGCGCAGTTCCTGACCTTCGCCGCCGAACGCTGCGCTGATCGCGGCGCCAGCATCCTGCATCTCGATTTGACACTGGTCTGCGAGCGCCCGAAGATTGGTCCGCACCGCGATGCGATGCGCGCCCGGATCGCCGAACTTGCCGGCATCGATATCTCCCGCGTTGCGGTGAAGGCGACAACGTCGGAACAGCTTGGCTTTACAGGACGCGGCGAAGGCATTGCCGCGCAGGCTACAGCAACGCTGGCGATGACGGGACACTGGCTATGAAGGAATGTCACGGATGAACGCAACCCCCTGGATGATGCTGGCCACGCTGGGGCCAGTGGGCCGGATCCGCCCGGCCCCGGGAAGCTGGGGGTCGGCGGCGGCGGTTCTGATCGCGGCAATGTTGATACAGGCCGGCGGCTGGGCGCTGGAACTTGCCACCCTGATCGTCTGCATCCTCGGCATCAAGGCCGCCGATATCTATGATCGCGAGATGGGCAGCAAGGATGCGTCCGACATCGTCATCGACGAGGTCGCCGGCCAGTGGATCGCCCTTCTCGTGGTGCCGCTGGACTGGCGCTGGTGGGTGGCCGGCTTTGTCGCCTTCAGGCTGTTCGACATTCTGAAACCCGGACCGGTCAGGCTGGCGGAAAGACTTCCTGGCGGCTATGGCGTGATGGCGGATGATATCGTTGCCGGCGCGCTGGCGGCGACGTGCCTGCTGATCCTGCAATGGGTGCTGGCATGATGACCAGCGACAGGCCGGATCTTGCGGCGCTTGCCCACGCTGTCATCGAACGTGCCGTCGCGGCGAATGTGATGGTGACGACCGCCGAATCCTGTACCGGCGGCATGGTCGCGGCCGCCCTTACCGATATTGCCGGCGCCTCCGCCGTTCTGGACCGCGGCGTGGTGACCTACAGCAATGCGGCGAAGTCCGACCTTCTTAATGTGCCGGCGGCCACTCTCGAGGCGCATGGTGCCGTATCCGCAGAAACCGCCGCCGCCATGGCGGACGGCGCGTTGCTGGCCGCCCCTGATGCGGGACTTGCCGTCGCCATCACGGGCATTGCCGGCCCTGGTGGCGGGACAGTTGAAAAACCGGTAGGGCTTGTGTGGTTCGGACTCGCCATACGGCATGGCGATACCATAACAGCGCGTCATATCTTCCCCGGCACGCGCGCAGCGGTGCGCCAGCAAGCGGCGGCGGTAGCGCTAACCATGATGAAGGACGCGATCAGGTAACCGGACAGGTCAGGAAGAGGATGAGGCAAGACGCGTGGATAGCTGGGTGTCGGGCGCGCCATACAGATCGTCGGCGCGATCCTCGAATGCTTTCACCATCCGTCGCACAGCCTCGGTAAACAGTGTTTCGATCACTGACTGCAGCAGCCGCGAATTGAATTCGAAATCGACATAGAAGTCGATTTCACAACCTTCGGGATGCGGCAGGAAACGCCATTTATTGGTCAGGTACTTGAACGGCCCTTCTGCATATTTTACATCAATTTCAAGATGTTCCGGATCGAAATCAACGTGAGACGTAAACCTCTCACGAAACATCTGGAACCCGATGATCAGGTCGGCGGCCAGTCCATACCGGTCTTCATGGCGGATCCGCGCGGCCATACACCAGGGTAGAAACTGGGGATAGCTGCGCACATCCGCGACAAGGTCATAGAGCTCCTGCGGACTGTGCCTGATGACCCGCCTTTCGGCATGCACCGTCATCTCAGCGCGCCTCCAGGGCGGCGGTGCGTGCCTGCTGCAGTGCTGCAAAATCGGCATCCGCGTGATAGGACGACCTCGTGAGCGGTGTCGATGACATCAACAGGAAGCCCTTGGCGCGGCCGAGTGTGGCGTAATTCTCGAAGGTGGCCGGCTCGACAAACCTGTCGACAGGCGCATGTTTCGGCGTCGGTTGCAGATACTGACCGATGGTCATGAAATCGACATCGGCGCTCCGCAGATCATCCATCAGCTGTCCCACTTCCTCGTCACCCTCGCCGAGCCCGACCATGATGCCGGATTTGGTGAAGATGGACGGATCGAGTGATTTCACCTGCTGCAGGATCGACAGTGAATGGAAATAGCGCGCGCCGGGCCGGATCGACGGATAGAGGCGCGGCACAGTTTCCATATTGTGATTGAACACATCGGGGCGCGCCGCGACGACAATCTCCAGCGCGCCGTCCTTACGCAGGAAATCCGGGGTCAGCACCTCAATCGTCGTGCCGGGCGACAGGCGGCGGATGGCGTTGATGGTCTGCGCGAAATGCGTCGCGCCACCATCATCAAGGTCATCGCGATCAACCGAGGTAATGACGACATGCTTCAGGCCAAGCTTCGCCACCGCCTCGCCGACATGTTCGGGCTCATGCGGGTCGAGAAGGTCAGGCCGGCCGGTGGCGACATTGCAGAAGGCACAGGCACGCGTGCAGACAGACCCCAGGATCATCATGGTGGCGTGCTTCTGCGCCCAGCATTCGCCGATATTGGGGCACGCCGCCTCCTCACATACGGTGACAAGGTCAAGTTCACGCATCAGCGCCCGCGTCGCGCCATATTCGGCCGATACCGGCGCTTTCACGCGCAACCAGTCAGGCCGGCGCGGCTGCGGCTTATCCGGATTGCGGCGCTTTTCAGGGTGGCGTTCGGCGCCTTTGGTGGTGTTGACCTGTGGCATTGGCGGTGTGTGCGATCCCTGTTGTCTCTATCTGGCAGATAACATGCCGGACCGCCCCTCGCCACCCCTAGAAGTGGATAGCGCGACCATATGCATCAAGAACCGATTCATGCATCGCCTCGGACAGCGTCGGATGCGGGAAAATGGTCTGGATCAGCTCCGCTTCGGTTGCTTCCAGCGTGCGGGCGATGGCATATCCCTGAATCAGTTCGGTGACCTCGGGCCCAACCATGTGCGCGCCAAGCAATTCGCCGGTGCCAGCATCAAAGACAGTCTTGATCAGCCCCTGATCGTCGCCCATCGCGATCGCCTTGCCATTGGCCAGCATCGGGAACCTGCCAACCCGCACCTTGTGGCCGGCCTTGATGGCGGCGGCCTCGGTCATGCCGACAGAGGCAACCTGTGGCCGGCAATAGGTGCATCCTGGCACAGCGCCCTCGCCAATGGCATGAACACCCGTCAGACCGGCGATCGTCTCGACGCAGATGATGCCTTCATGGCTTGCCTTGTGGGCGAGCCAGGGAGGCCCGGTCACATCGCCGATGGCATAGACACCGGGCTCGCCCGTGGCGCCATAGCCGTCTGTCACGATATGTCCGCGATCCACCTTGATCTTGGTGCCGTCAAGGCCAAGCGATTCAACATTGCCGGTGATGCCGACCGCCATGATGGCGCGCTCGGCGGTGATCGGTGCGATATCACCCTCAAAGCTGGCGGTGACGCCGCCTGTCGATGTCTTCAGACCGGCAAGGCGCGCACCGGTGATGATTTTCATGCCGCGTTTGACAAACGCCTTTTGCACGAAATCCGAAATCTCGGCATCTTCGACCGGCAGGATCCTGTCCATCGCCTCGATCAGCGTCACCTCGACACCCATGTCGAGATAGAAGGAGGCGAATTCCGAGCCGATGGCGCCGGACCCGATGATGACAAGCGATTTCGGCATCGTCTCGGGAACCATCGCCTCGCGATAGGTCAGGATTGTCTTGCCGTCCGGTTCAATGCCGGGAAGCGAGCGTGCCCGCGCGCCGGTTGCCAGGATCACATGTTTTGCCGTCAGCATGGTGCCGCCGGCAAGCTTCACCTCGCGCAGATCGCCGCGTTTCGCACCGAGCGTCGCCAGATCATCGAACACAGTGATTTTGTTCTTTTTCAGCAGATGCTGAACACCGGTCGACAACCGGCCCGCCACCTTGCGGGAGCGTTTGACCACCGCCGGCAGATCGATGCTGACCTCGCCACTGATGGTGATGCCGAATTCCTTCATCTCGTCGATGGAATGCCGCATCTCGGCGGCGCGTAGCAGCGCCTTTGTCGGGATACAGCCCCAGTTCAGGCAGATCCCGCCAAGATGCTCACGCTCGACAAGCGCCACCTTCATCTTCAGCTGCGCAGCCCGGATGGCGGCAACATAGCCGCCAGGGCCACCGCCAACGACGACCAGATCAAAGGATGTCTCGGTTGCCATGTTTGTTCCTCCGGGCGCCCTAAAGCAGCATTGTGACAGGGGCCTCGATATAGCCCTTGAAGGCCTGCAGCCATTCCGCCCCGACAGCCCCATCCACAACCCGGTGGTCGGCCGACAATGTCACCGTCATCACGGTGGCGACTGCCAGCTGTCCGTCATGCACGACCGGGCGCTGTTCGCCAGCCCCGACGGCAAGGATCGCTCCCTGCGGCGGATTGATGACAGCGGCGAATTCGCGAACGCCATACATGCCCAGATTGGAGATGGTGAAACTGCCGCCACTGAATTCCTCCGGCGCCAGCTTGCCGTCGCGCGCGCGTGTCGCCAGATCGCGGCTGATCGCGGCGATTTCGGCAAGCCCCTTCTGCTCTGCCGCCCAGATGACCGGCGTGACAAGACCGCCTTCAACGGCCACCGCCATCGCGATATCGGCATGGCTGAACAGGCGCGTATTGTCATCCTCCCACGAGGCGTTCGCCTTCGGCACCTTGATCAGCGCCATCGCAGCGGCACGGATGATCAAATCATTGACCGAGATTTTCACACCCTCAGGTGCGCGCTCATTCATCTGCTGTCTGGCCGCGAGAAGGTTGTCGATCTCGCAATCGACGGTCAGGTAGAAATGCGGCGCTGTGGCCTTTGATTCCTGAAGCCGCGCCGCGATGATCTTGCGCATCTGGCTGTTCGGCTCCAGCCTGCTGTCGCCCCGGATGGTCGGAGTGCTGGCAGTGGTGGTTGCCGCAGCCGGCGCCGACGCACCTGCCGCCTCGACATCGCGGCGCAGGATCCGGCCATGCGGGCCACTGCCGCTGAGCGCCGCCAGATCAACCCCGCGATCCGCGGCGATGCGGCGGGCCAGCGGACTGGCGAAAATACGTCCGGCCGATGGCATAGCGGTGATCGCCGCCGCCTCAGAAGCGGGTGCTGGTGCTGGTACAGCTGCAGTTTCAGCTGTGGGTGCCTCCGGGGCCATTATTTGCGGGGCCATTGTTTGCGGGGCCATCGTTTGCGGGGCGGCGGCGACATCATCGACCGACTCCCCATCTTCCGCCAGACGGGCAATCGGCGTGCCGACAGCAACACCTTCGGTCCCGGAATCGACCATGATACTGGCCAGAATGCCTTCATCCACGGCCTCGACCTCCATTGTGGCCTTGTCGGTCTCGATCTCGGCGATCACATCGCCGCTGCGCACCGTATCACCGACCGCAACCATCCATTTGGCCAGGGTTCCGGTCTCCATCGTCGGCGATAGCGCCGGCATCAGAATATCGATCGCCATCTCTCAAGCCCCCCGGAAGCCGGCCCGAAACCCGGCACAGGTGGCCGCGACCGTCGCCGTGATATCCTCGATCTGCGGCAACGCCAGCTTTTCGAGGTTGGCGGCATAGGGCATCGGCACATCCTTGCCCGTGACACGCGCGATGGGCGCATCAAGCCAGTCAAAGGCCTGTTCCATCACCTGCATGGCGATTTCAGACCCGACACCGGCAAAGGGAAAGCCCTCCTCGCAGGTCACCAGACGCGAGGTCTTCTTGACAGAATTCACGATTGTCTCGGTGTCCAGCGGGCGGATCGTGCGAAGGTCGATCACTTCCGCCGAAATGCCCTGCGCGGCAAGCTGATCAGCGGCTTCGAGGGCGCGGCCTACCATGATCGAAAAGGCGGTGATGGTCACATCGCTTCCCTCGCGGACGATCTTCGCCCGGCCGATCGGCACCACCCAGTCATCATCCGACGGCACGTCAAAACTCTGCCCGTACATCACCTCGTTCTCA
>CBFHRT010000057.1:0-12079 GCA_965658285.1 Puniceispirillaceae bacterium (SeqCode)
TGCGTCGACTGCGGCATCGTCTGCTTCGACCACGTCAAGCTCCGGCTCGTCCGGCAGTTCTTCGTCCGGCAGCGCTTCGTCCGGCTCCGGCTCATCGGGTAGCGCCAGCACATCCGGCGGTATCACCGACAAGGCGAGTGCCGAGGAAGCTTTGGCCGCCATCGGCAACACGGTTTACTTCGCTTTTGACAGCTCGGCCCTGACCGCTGACACCGAAGGCACGCTAATGCGTCAGGCGGCCTTCCTCAACGCCAACCCGGCGCTGACAGTCACCGTTGAAGGTCATTGTGACGAGCGTGGCACGCGCGAATACAACCTCGCCCTTGGCGAGCGCCGCGCCACTGCCGCCCGCGACTTCCTGCTGGCGCAGGGTGTCGACTCGGCCCGCATCCGCACGATCTCCTACGGCAAGGAGCGTCCTGCCGTCGCCGGGTCGAACGAAGGCTCCTGGGCAAAGAACCGCCGTGCCGCCACGGTGATCAACTAGGTCATCGGGTCTATCCGGGTGACAGCGGTCTTCTGACCGCCCCCGCATATGGCGGCCGCGCCAGACGGTCTGCGACAGACGGCCTGCGACAGTCGGACCGCGACAGACGGGCCGCGACGGACGGGCAGCAACAGAATGAAAGAGGGGCCGCGTGCTCCTCTTTTTTTGCCAAAATTGTGCCTCAAAGGCGGTTTACACCCATTGCAGACAAGTTTGTCCTGTTGACGAAAGGATCGTCAAATGCACGCGCGCTCACTTATGACCTCTGTGATGACCCCCGGGCTGACCGTGGGTCTGCTTGGCACCTTGCTTCTTGTGATGCCTGCCGCGGCCCAGGAAACGCCCAATAATGCGTCGGCGCTGTCCAGCGGGTCCGGTGACTCGGCCTCACCCAATGCGTCGGTATTGCTGACCCGGCAGAGTCAGCGTATCGAATTGCTGGAAACCGACCTTCGCGACATGCGGGGTCAGGTGGAAACCGATCTTCGCAACCTGAAAATGCAGGTCACCCAGCTTGGCAACAACGCATCGAGTGGTGAAACCGCAACAACGGCCGAACTGCGCGATCTGCGTGACCAGGTCGAACGTCTGGCCGATGCCGTCTCGATGGCAAGCCGGCGGATGGAGCGGACGCTGGAAATCACATCGGACATGGAATTTCGTCTGCTCCGCATGGAAAAGCGCATGCAGACGCTGATGAAGCTTGGCGGTGACGAGCTGGCCAGCGCCGCCGTTCAGGATGACACCATCGCGGCCGGCGAGACGCCTGAAGTGTCGATGCAGCGTGACGTCAATACCGGCGAGATTACCTGGCAGATGAATGCTGGCAAACTGAATGAACAGCTTGAAGCAAATAGCCAGCAGCGGCAGGCGACCGACCTTGCCAGCATTGGCGCGCTTCCGGGAAGCGACAATGCGACCGGTGCCGCGGGGGCGGGCGCGGTGACAGGTGCGGTAACAGGCGCGGCGACCCCATCTGTGGGCGCCGCAACGCAGCCATCCGCCGATGCGGCCAGCACGGCCCCGGCACAGCAGCAACCGGCACCGGTGGTGGCAGCGCCAGCAAAACCCGAAATCCTGCCCGACACCTCGCCAGAGGAGCAGTATAATTTCGCCCTGCAACGGGCCATGCAGAATGATCTTGAAACAGCCGAGGCAGCCTTTGCCGAGTTTCGTCAGTTCAATGCCGGACACCCGCGCGAGGCGGATTCGCTGTTCTGGCTTGGCCGGATCCAGTTTTTGCGCGGCCAGTTCGAACAGGCAGCTCTGACCTTCTCGGAATTCAGCCGCGCCTATCCCGATGACGCCCGGTTGAACGACACCACGATCTGGGTGGCGGAATCGGTGTCACGCTTCGCGCCGCCCGAACAGGCTTGTGATATCTACCGGCAGCTGCCAAGTGTTGTTCCAGAGCCGTCGCAGCGTTTGAGCGAACGGCTGGCGGCGTTGAGCGAGGCTGCCAACTGCGGTGGCTGACGGCACTGTCAGCAGACCCGACGGCACCGCTCTCGCGGCAGGGTTTGACAGCGCCCTGCGGCGATGCCTTGATGACGTTGCCGATGACGCTGGCGCGAGCAATTCCCCTCACCATCTTTTCACCGCACTGTCCGGCGGCCCCGACAGTACGGCGCTGGCCTGTCTTGCACAGGATTTCGCGACTCGGCATGGTCTGCGGCACAGCGCGCTGATTGTCGACCATCGCATCCGCGACGACAGCACCGCCGAGGCCCATCGTGTCGCCGGCAGGATGCACCGGCTTGGTGTGATGGCAGAGGTTCTGAGCGTCGGCGATACCGCCCCGCAAACGGGACTCCAGGCCTGGGCCCGGGAACGACGTTACGCGTTGATGCTGGCGCGCGTGCGCCGGGTGCGCGGGTGCCTGCTGCTGGGCCAGCATGCCGCTGATCAGGCGGAAACGGTGATGATGCGGCTTTCGCGTGGCTCCGGTCTGGCCGGACTTGCCGCGATGGCGCCGGTGTCCTGGCGTGCCGGGGTGCCGATCCTGCGCCCGCTTCTGGGTATGTCACCGGGCGCGCTGATCGATCATTGCGCTGCTTGCAACGCCGGGTTTGAGCTTGATCCAAGCAATCTCGACCGCCGGTTTGAACGGGTGCGGGCGCGCGGTGAGCTGGCGGTTATGGCCGATCAAGGCAGTATGATGTCGGATCATTTGCTGCGTCTGGCCCGCGCCGCCGTTGTGATCGATGGCCGGTTGATGCGGGCGCTCGCCGGACGGGGATATCTGCCCGCGGTTCAGCCATCAGGCCATATGTTGCTGCCGTCGGCCATTGCCAGCCTACCAACGTCCATTGCGGCGCGTTTGCTGGCGCATGTCATCGCGCAGGTGGCCCGCCCGAAGATCCCGCCTGCAACCGGGGCGCTGAACCATCTTGCGGTTCGGCTTGCCGACGCCAGCGCGGCAACGCTTGGCGGCGCGCGCTTCTCACGACAGGGAGTAGTCTCACGACGGGGAGTAGTCTCACGACGGGGAGGCGACTGGCTTGTAACCGCCGAGATCGGACGCCGTCCGCCGCGCCTTGGGGTGCGGGGCGGGGAACGGGTGATCTTCGCCGACATGTGGGAGATCGCCAGTCCTGTCGACGCCACCATCCGCCATCTTGGCGAGGCCGGGAGCGGGCCTGCCGGAGGCTGGACGGAAACGCCCGGCTGGTGTGCGCTTCCGTCGCTGGTGCGGCGGTCCATGCCGGTGCTTGAAACCCTTGACGGCGCTGTGATCTACCCCCACTTACAAATCTACGATATGCGTGATGATACCATCAGTCAGGCGACGGCACGTTTCTTGCCCACACCGCTTGTAAAGCCTGCATATCGCAACTGATTTCTGGTCATGCCCGCCGAATAGCCGGCGGAACGTAATGACAATTTGAGTGAAGGAAAGTTGAAGCCATGAACAACATGGGTCGCAACATCATCATCTGGCTGATCTTCGGTGCGGCGCTTCTGGCGCTGTTCAACCTGTTCCAGAGCCCGTCCTCGACCGCGCCCGGAAGCCAGCTTGCCTATTCCGACTTCATCGCCGAAGTGGAAGGCCAGCAGGTTGTCGAGGTCGTCATCGACGGACGCAATCTGAAAGGCACCGCGAAGAATGGCCGGGTCATCACCTCGGTGATGCCCGAGGGCACCGACGTTGTAGAGGTGCTTGATGCCAATGACGTGCGGATTATCGCCAGCCCGGAAGACAGCGGCATGCCAAGCTTCCTGTCGATCCTGCTGTCCTGGTTCCCGATGCTTCTGTTCATCGGTATCTGGGTGTTCTTCATGCGGCAGATGCAGGGTGGCTCGCGCGGCGCCATGGGTTTCGGCAAGTCGCGCGCCAAACTGCTGACCGAGCATCAGGGCCGCGTCACCTTTGAAGATGTTGCCGGCATTGATGAGGCGAAGACCGAGCTTGAAGAGGTTGTCGAATTCCTGAAAGACCCTGGCAAGTTCCAGCGTCTTGGCGGCAAGATCCCGAAAGGCGTGCTTCTTGTCGGCCCGCCAGGCACCGGTAAGACACTTCTGGCGAAGGCGATCGCCGGTGAGGCAAATGTTCCGTTCTTTACCATTTCCGGTTCCGATTTCGTCGAGATGTTCGTCGGTGTCGGTGCCAGCCGTGTCCGCGACATGTTCGAACAGGGCAAGAAGAATGCCCCCTGCATCATCTTCATTGACGAGATTGACGCTGTCGGACGGCATCGTGGTGCCGGCCTTGGTGGCGGCAATGACGAACGTGAGCAGACACTCAACCAGATGCTGGTCGAGATGGACGGTTTCGAGGCGAATGAGGGCGTGATCCTGATCGCCGCGACCAACCGCCCCGATGTTCTTGACCCGGCGCTGCTTCGCCCGGGTCGCTTTGACCGTCAGGTCGTCGTGCCGAACCCCGATGTTGTCGGCCGCGAGAAGATCCTGAAAGTGCATATGCGCAAGACGCCGCTTGCCGAAGGGGTCGATGCCCGTGTCATCGCCCGCGGCACGCCCGGCTTCTCCGGTGCGGATCTTGCCAACCTGGTCAATGAGGCGGCACTTCTTGCTGCCCGCAAGGGACGCCGCACCGTCTCGATGCAGGAATTCGAGGAGGCCAAGGACAAGGTCATGCTCGGTGCTGAACGTCGTTCAATGGTGATGACGGATGATGAAAAGCGGCTGACTGCCTACCATGAGGCTGGCCATGCCGTGGTGGCGCTGCACTGTCCGGCATCCGACCCGATCCACAAGGCAACCATCATCCCGCGTGGGCGCGCCCTTGGTATGGTGATGCGCCTTCCCGAGGGCGACCGGATTTCGCTTGCCCGCCAGCAGATCTATGCCGATCTGCGCGTTGCCTGCGGTGGCCGTATCGCCGAGGAGCTGATCTTTGGTGAAGAGCGTGTGACAACCGGCGCCTCATCGGATATCCGCATGGCGACTGACATGGCGCGCCGTATGGTCACCGAATGGGGCATGTCGGAAAAGCTCGGCTTTCTTGCCTATAACGCCGATGAACAGGAAGTCTTCCTCGGTCGTTCGGTTTCGCAGCAGAAGAACGTCTCTGACGCCACCGCCTCGATCATTGATGCGGAAACACGCCGCATCGTCGATGAGGCCTATGGCGAGGCGATGAAGATCCTGAAGACGCATGATGATGAGCTGGAACGTCTGGCACAGGGCCTGCTTGAATATGAGACCCTGAACGGGGACGAGATCAAGATCATCGTCGAGGGCGGCACGCTGTCGCGTGAGGACCCGGCGGATGAGGTCGATACGCCGCGGGCCAAACGCAAGCGGGCGTCAATCCCGGGCACTGGCCGGCCAAAGACCCCCGGCAATGAGCCCGCATCACCCCAGTGATCTGAGACCGTGACCACCACAACTGACCTGACCCGATTGGCGGCGCCGAAAGCGCCGCCTTTCGCGATTCCAACGTGGATACGGCCGATCCCGGTGCCGGCCGGCGCGCATCGCCTTGCTGGCGGCTGGGCTTCATTTGACGTGGTCGATATCGTGCAGCGTGACGAGGCAGGCTACAGCGTCTCCAGACACAGTCTGGACGAGGTTCTGGCGACGGCTGATGACCGCAACCGGGCGGCAGCGGTGATTGACAGGCTGACAGTGCCACGCGCCGACTGGGCCGGCCTGCCGCTTGATCGCCCGACCATCATGGGCATTCTCAACGTGACGCCGGACAGTTTTTCGGATGGCGGCCGGCATAACGCGCCGGCGCGTGCCATTGCCGCCGCCCGCACAATGATCGAGGCCGGTGCCGGCATTGTCGATATCGGCGGTGAATCGACGCGGCCCGGTGCCGAGCCGGTCACCCGTAATCAGGAACTGGCCCGCATCCTGCCACCCATCGCCGGGCTCAGGGGCGCCGGTGCCGTTCTGTCGATCGACACCCGCCATGCCGAGGTGATGACACGGGCCACCGCCGCCGGTGCCGGCATCATCAACGACGTGAACGGGTTGCGCGGCGAGGGCGCGCTTGATGCCGCTGCCGCCAGCGGTGCCGCCGTCGCCATCATGCATATGCAGGGCACGCCCGAGACCATGCAGCAGGACCCGCATTACGGGTTCGCGCCGGTCGAGATATATGAATTTCTGGAAGAGCGGATCATCAGTGCCGCCGCCGCCGGTATCTCCCGCGCACAGATCGCCATCGACCCGGGGTTCGGCTTTGGCAAGTCGCCGGCGCATAATTTGTCGCTAATCGGCTGGACGGCGATGTTTCACGGGCTTGGCGTGCCGATCCTTGTCGGGGCAAGCCGCAAATCATCGATCGCGACCCTTTCGGCGGGCGAACCGGCGGATCAACGGCTTGCCGGCTCGCTCGGCCTTGCGATGGCGGCGGTGGCACAGGGATGCCAGCTGCTGCGTGTTCATGATGTTGCCGAGACAAGACAGGCGCTGGCCATACAGATGGCGCTGGCGGCGAGTGCATAGCGGCTTGAGTAACATCCGCCCCCTACCTATTGTGGCGGGTGACAGGATCTGACGGGGAAGAGCGCCGATGGCGGGAATGTTTGGAACGGATGGTGTCCGGGCGCGGGTGAATACCGGCGCGATGACCGCCGAGGCGATTGTCAGGCTGGCACTGGCCTCTGGCCGCTGGTTCATCGACAACAACCCCGAAGGCCGGACCGGCAGGCCGCTTGTCGTGATTGGCAAGGATACCCGCGTTTCCGGTTATATGGTCGAGGCCGCGCTGGTCGCCGGCTTTACCTCGATCGGCATGGATTGCCGCCTGCTTGGCCCGATGCCGACGCCGGGCGTGGCCTATCTCACCATGTCGCTGCGGGCGCATCTCGGTGTGATGATCTCGGCAAGCCACAATCCGTTCGAGGATAATGGCATCAAGCTGTTCGGTCCCGATGGGTACAAGCTTGCCGATGAGATCGAGGAGGGCATTTCCGATCTGGCGGCAGGCTCGATAGAGCTGTCGGAACCGGCCGAACTCGGCCGTGCTGCACGGATGCTGGATTCGGTCGGGCGTTATGTTGAATTCGCCAAATCGACCTTGCCGTCCGAGGTCAGGTTTGACGGTCTGAAAGTCGTTGTCGACTGCGCCAATGGCGCGGCCTATCGCACCGCCCCCGACTCGCTACGCGATCTTGGCGCCGACGTCACCGTGATGGCGAACAGCCCCGACGGATTCAATATCAATGAAGGCTGCGGTGCCGTGCATCCCCAGGCGCTGGCGGCACGGGTTGTGGAAACCGGGGCCGATATCGGGATTGCGCTTGATGGCGATGCCGACCGTCTGATCCTGGTGGATGAACGCGGCGCGGTCATTGACGGCGACCAGCTTCTTGCCTGTCTTGCCGGCACGATGCGCGAGGCCGGTACGCTGACCGGCGGCGGCATCGTCGGCACGATGATGACGAATGGTGGCATCGAACCCTTTCTTGAAGGGCTTGGGCTGGCGCTGCACCGCACAAAGGTTGGTGACCGCTATGTGCTGGAGGCGATGCGCCAGAACGATATCAATCTCGGCGGCGAATCCTCGGGCCATATCCTGATGACGTCACTCAGCACGTCTGGCGACGGTCTGATCGCGGCGCTGCAGATGCTGCGCCTGCTGGCACAGGATGACCGGCCGGCAAGCGAGCTTTTCCATGTTTTCACCCCGAAATGCCAGAAAATGGAAAATCTGCGCGGCTTTGACCGTTCGGTGCTTGATCTTCCGGCCGTGGTTGCCGGGCTGGCGGTGATTGGGTCGGGTCTGGCCGGCAAGGGGCGTTTGCTGGTGCGCGCCTCCGGGACCGAGAGCCTGCTGCGGGTGATGGTCGAGGCTGATGACGAGGCGCTTGTCGACAGCACGATTGGTGAAATAATTTTGCTCATCAAAGCTGAAGCCAAGAATAACGAATAATTTCAGATCTATAAGCAAAAGCAAAATCTTTCATCTCGTATCCGGATCGGCTGTTGACCTGAACAGGCGGCTGGCCCATCTTCTGCGTGGGCCGTCACCCCCCAACGGGTGGCAACATGATTGACGAGGGCGTTATGACCACCGTACCAATGCCGGCCACCAGGCCGGATTCGCCGCTGTTTTCGACGGGACCAACCCGCAAACGGCCAGGATGGACCCCTACCGCGCTCGACACCGCTTCGCTCGGCCGCTCGCACCGCGCACCCCATCCGAAATCCCGCATTCAGAAATGCATCGCGTTGATCCGCGCCAACCTCGGGCTGCCCGAGGGTTATCTTGTCGGCATCGTGCCGGGATCGGACACTGGCGCAGTCGAGATGGCGATGTGGTCGCTTCTTGGCGCGCGCGGTGTAGACGTCCTCGGCTGGGAGGCGTTTGGCAAGCTGTGGGTCAAGGATGCTGTCAATGAGCTGAAGCTCGACAGGCTGGTCAGCCATGAGGCCGATTACGGTGATCTTCCCGACCTGTCGAAGGTCAATTTCGACCATGACGTCGTCTTTACATGGAACGGCACAGCATCCGGTGTGCGTGTACCGGACGGTGACTGGATTCCGGATGACCGGGCCGGCCTGACAATCTGCGATGCCACCTCGGCGGTGTTCGCGATGGAGATGCCGTGGGACAAGCTTGATGTTGTCACTTTCAGCTTTCAGAAGGCGCTTGGCGGCGAGGGCGGGCATGGCGTCATCATCCTGTCGCCGCGCGCCGTTGACCGGGTGAACAGCTATCAGCCATCCTGGCCGGTGCCAAAGCTCTTCAAGCTTCACAAGAAGGGCGGGCTTGATACCGCGCTGTTCGAGGGCGCGACCATCAACACCCCCTCGTTGCTGGTCATCGAGGATGCCATCGACACGCTTTCATGGGCCGAGGGGCTTGGCGGCGCCAAAGGGCTGATCGACCGGGTTGATGAAAGCTTTGATCATTACCGGGCCTGGCTTGATCGCACGCCCTATTTCGCCTCGCTTGCCAGCGATCCGGCGACCATGTCGCCAACCGCCCTGTGCCTTGTCGTGACCGATGGTTGGTTTCGCGCGCAGGAAGACGCGGTGCAGAAGGCGATCGTCAAACATATGCTGGTACGCCTCGAGGAAGAGGGCGTCGCTGTCGACATCAACGCCTATCGCGATGCGCCGACGGGTCTGCGGATCTGGGGCGGCCCGACCGTCGATCCGGCCGATATCGAGCGGTTGTTGCCGTGGGTTGACTGGGCCTATGAGGCCGCCCGCGCGCACCACCAGCAGGCCGCCGCCTGACCACCACCCCACCCAGAATTGCAGATGACGCATCGCGTCAGGAGGGACGATACCGTGCCAAAGGTTCTTATCAGTGACAAGCTCAGCCCACGGGCTGTGGATATTTTCGAGGCCCGCGGGGTCGAGGTTGATGTGAAAACCGGCCTCGATCCGGCCGAACTTGCCGCCATCATCGGCGAATATGACGGGCTGGCCATCCGGTCCGCCACCAAGGTGACCGAGGACATTCTCGCCGCCGCCGACAATCTGAAGATCGTCGGCCGGGCCGGCATCGGGGTCGACAATGTCGATATCCCGGCGGCGACGGCGCGCGGCGTCGTGGTGATGAACACGCCGCATGGCAACGCGGTCACAACGGCCGAGCATGCCATCTCGATGATTCTGGCACTGGCGCGGCAGATCCCGGCGGCCAATGCATCAACCCAGGCCGGCAAATGGGAAAAGTCGCGCTTCATGGGAACCGAGATCACCGGCAAGACACTGGGGCTGATCGGCTGCGGCAATATCGGCTCGATCGTCGCTGATCGGGCGCAGGGGCTGAAGATGAAGGTCATCGCCTATGACCCGTTCCTGACGCCGGAAACGGCGCGCCGCATCGGGGTGGAAAAGGTCGAGCTTGATGAGCTTCTGGCCGCTGCCGATTTCATCACGCTGCATACGCCGCTGACCGACCAGACCCGCAACATCCTGTCGGCCGATGCGCTGAACCGGACGCGGGCCGGGGTGCGGATCGTCAATTGCGCGCGCGGCGGGCTGGTTGACGAGCTGGCACTGGCGGCGGCGCTGGCGAACGGCCATGTCGCCGGGGCTGCGCTTGACGTGTTCGAGACCGAGCCGGCGCGCGAGAATCCGCTGTTCGGCATGGAGAATGTCATCGCCACCCCGCATCTTGGCGCCAGCACGACCGAGGCGCAGGAAAAGGTTGCCCTTCAGGTGGCCGAACAGATGGCCGATTTTCTGGTCAATGGCGCGGTGACAAACGCGCTCAACATGGCCTCGGTGTCGGCCGAGGAGGCGCCGATCCTGAAACCCTATATGGAGCTTGGCCGCAAGCTGGGGGCCTTCCTCGGGCAGGTGGAAAGCCCCGATCTGACATCGGTCAGCATCGAATTCGACGGTAAGGCTGCCGGCCTGAACCCGGACCCCGTCGTCGCCTCGACGGTGGCCGGTCTGCTGGGCCCGGTCATGGATTCGGTGAATATGGTGAATGCGGCGGCGCTGGCCGCCTCGAACGGCATCGCGCTGTCGACGGTGCGGCATGAACGGCGCTGCGATTATGAAACGCTGCTTCGCGTGACCGTCACCTATGGCGGCAGCACGCGGACCATCGCCGGCACGCTGGTTGGTGGTGACAAGGCGCGGATCGTCGAGGTGCAGTCGATTCCGGTCGAGGCCGATTTCCCCGACACGCTGCTGTATCTTCGCAATTACGACAAGCCTGGCTTCATCGGCGATCTTGGCAGCCTGTGCGGGCGTCACGGCATCAACATCGCGACCTTCCATCTTGGCCGGCGTGAGGAAGGCGGCGAGGCCATTGCGCTTGTCGAGATCGACCAGAACATCGGCGCCGAGGTGATGGCGGAATTGCGCGGCCTGCCACAGGTGGTGCGCGCCGATCTGCTGCATTTCGCCTGACCCGCCCGCCTGACCCGCCCGCCTGACCCGCCCGCCTTGTGCGGCCGGCTGTGCGTGCGGCGGCTGGCGGCGGCGCCCTCTGTCGTCAGGCGCGGCTTGCCGGGGGCGTGATTATTGGCTATCACTGACGCCGTTTGCGCGCCCACACGGCGCCCCCGCCATGACATTCCCGCAGGACAGGTATCAGCATGACAAACGTGGCCGTGATTGGCGCCCAGTGGGGCGATGAGGGCAAGGGCAAGATCGTTGACTGGCTTTCCAGCCGCGCCGATGTCGTTGTTCGCTTTCAGGGCGGGCATAATGCCGGCCATACGCTGGTCATTGGCGGCGTTGAATACAAGCTGTCGTTGCTGCCATCGGGCATCGTGCGTCCCGGCAAGCTGTCGGTGATCGGCAATGGCGTTGTCATCGACCCTTCGCATCTGATTGCCGAGATCGCGCAGCTTCGCGGCCAGGGCGCCGAGATCTCGCCGGACAGCCTGATTGTCTCCGATACCGCCGCGCTGATCCTGCCGCTGCATCAGGCCGTCGACCATGCGCGCGAGGCGATGCGTGGCAGTGGCAAGATCGGTACCACCGGCCGCGGCATCGGCCCGGCCTATGAGGATAAGGTGGCGCGCCGCGCCGTGCGGCTTGGCGACCTTGCCAGCGAGGATACGCTGCGGGCCAAGCTCGACGCGCTGGCGGCGCATCATAATGTCTGGCTGGCGGCGGCTGGCGAGCCTGAGGCCGATCCCGAGGCGATGCTGGCCGGGCTGATGGCCATCCGCGATGAGATCCTGCCCTTTGCCGGGCAGAGCTGGCGGGTGCTGGAAGAGGCGCGCGCGGGCAGCAAACGGGTGCTGTTCGAGGGCGCGCAAGGCGTGATGCTGGATATCGATCACGGCACCTATCCGTTCGTCACCTCGTCGAACACGGTGGCCGGCCAGGCGGCGACCGGCGCCGGCACCGGCCCGACCAATATCGGCTTTGTTCTAGGCAACACCAAGGCCTATACGACGCGCGTCGGCAGCGGCCCGTTCCCGACCGAGGATTTCGGCACCGATGGCGACCGTATGGGCGAGCGTGGCCGCGAATTCGGCACCGTCACCGGGCGCAAGCGCCGCTGCGGCTGGTTCGATGCGGTGATGGTGCGCCAGGCGAACGCGGTGGCCGGCATCACCGGCATGGCGCTGACCAAGCTTGACGTGCTGGACGGGTTCGAGACGCTGAAGATCTGCACCGGCTATGAGGTGGACGGCACGACGCTGGATCATTTCCCGTCCGATGCGGCGGCGCAGGCCGCCTGCAGGCCGG
>CBFHRT010000058.1:0-11964 GCA_965658285.1 Puniceispirillaceae bacterium (SeqCode)
TTGCAAAGGCTGGGAGTCGCGGCGCCTGAAGCCATCGCCTTTGAGGATACGCGTGCCAGCCAGGCCGCCGCGACAGGTGCCGGTCTGATATGTCATCTGTTTGCCGGGGATTACGCCGTGACCACCGGCGGCGAATGGATGACCGACAATCCGGCGGTTACGCTGGCGGCAGCCATAGCGGCGTCAGATGTCGGCGCGCATCATGCCGCCGCGCAATGACGGTCGCACAATGACGGCCGCACAATGACGGCCGCACAATGACGGCCGCAGAATTAACGCCAGCCGTCGGCGCTAATGCGCGCGGCGACGCCAGCTTGAGAATCTGCGCCTGAAGCCATCCTCGGGAAGCGCCGACAGATCGATCGCCGCAAGATCATTGGCCGCCATATCTTCCATGTCTGACCATTCGCCGAACAGCGGCAGCCGGCGAAGCTGGCGGAGCAGCTTTTTCGGCGCATCGCCAAGCGGCAACGCGGGCATGTCCGCAAGTCCGGTGAATACACGCTGTCGCACCTTGTGTTCCGGCCATTTGCCCTTCACATCGGTAATCTTCACCAGAAAATAGAACACCGGATCGCGCAGCCGTGACCTGGCGGCAAAACAGAGCGGGCGCGAGGTCTGCTTGACCTTGCCATGCAGACCGGCTTCTTCGAACAGCTCACGCTTTACGGCGGCAACGAGCGTCTCACCCTGTTTCACCTCACCCTTGGGAAGAGTCAGCTTGCCCTTGTGGCGGCGGCTGCTGACAAGACAGATTTCAATGCCCCCGGGTGTTTTTCTATAGGCGATGGCACCAACCTTCATGATCACACCTTGAGTTATATGCAATTAATGCGCACTATATGCGCAACTATTGCGGAATTGGTCGATGAATGCAAAGGAATTCAAGCGATGGCGGAAAGCGCACGGTCTGAGTCAGACCAGGGCGGCCCGCAAACTTGGCCTGAAGATTCGCACGATCCAATATTATGAAAAGGGTGAGCGCAAGGGCAAGAAGATCGACATTCCAAAACCCGTCGCGCTGGCATGTTTCGCCATTTCCTGTGGCGTCGAGGATGTAGATTACGCCAAGCCGGAGGGGCGTGCCATCTGGAAGGGCGACCGGCGTGATCTGCTGACGCCCGGAAAGTGACCAATCGAAAATAACCGGATCAGGTGGCAAAGCCGGGCTTGATCAGTAGATCTTCGGAACATAGAGATTGTCGGGAAGGGTTCGCCGCTCGTAATCCGGATTGAACACGCGCTCAGGAAGCACGACCTTCTCATGCGGAATCTCGTAATAGGGGATCTGTGAGAGAATATGCTCCATACAGTTCAGGCGCTCACGCTTCTTGTCATTGCCCTCGACAATGTACCAGGGCGCCTCGTTGATCGAAGTGCGTTCGAACATCTCTTCCTTGGCCTTGGTATATTGCTCCCAGCGGATCCGGCTCTCCAGATCCATTGGTGACAGCTTCCACTGTTTCATCGGGTCGTGGATCCGCATCTTGAAGCGAAGCTGCTGTTCCTCATCGGTGATCGAGAACCAGTATTTCATCAGGATGATGCCGGAGCGCACCAGCATCCTCTCGAATTCGGTGACGTCCTGGAAGAATTGTTCAACCTCATCCTCGGTGGCGAATCCCATGACGCGCTCGACACCGGCACGATTGTACCAGGACCGGTCAAACAGGACGATCTCGCCGCCGGCGGGAAGATGCGGCACATAACGCTGGAAATACCATTGTGACATCTCGCGCTCGGACGGCTTTGGCAGCGCCACGACGCGCGCCACGCGCGGGTCCAGACGCTGTGTGATGCGCTTGATGACGCCGCCCTTGCCGGCGCTGTCGCGGCCTTCGCAGATAATCAGGATTTTGGCGTTTTTCTCGACGACCCAGTCTTGCAGCTTGATCATCTCCGCCTGCAGGCGAAGCAGGTTCGGGTAGTAGATTCGCCCGTCAAGACTGTCCGGGTGCTGCTGCCGGTAGAGTTTGCGGATCTCTTGCGACAGCATCGGCTCGTTGAACTCGACCTCGAGAAGATCATCAAGCGTCTCCTCGAATTCAAGCTCCATCCAGTCACGCAATCTGTCGAACCTGTCTTCGGTCATCATCCTTCTTTCCGCAAGATCCAAACCAGCCTGTGGCGTTAACAAACTTTTACCATAAAACAGGCTGGCGAGGCCATCCTTGCACAGCCGCCATCACCACTCACCCGGCGAAGCGCGCCTGCGGAATGCCACCTGTCGCAAGCCCGGTGATGGCAAACAGGCCGCCGGCCTTTGGCTGCGACGGGTCTTCGGCAAGACCATCCCCCATCGAGGTAACGTAGAGCGTATCGAGATTGGTGCCGCCGAACATCACCTTGGTCGGGCGTTCCACCGGCATCTCGATGATCCGGTCGACCTGCCCGGCAGGCGTGATCCGCACCACCTGCCAGCCACCAAAGCCAGCCATCCAGTAACACCCGTCCGCATCAACGGTGGCGCCGTCCGGCCGCCCGGCAATCTGGTTCGTGTCGAAGAAGGGGCGCTGGCCGGAGGGCGTGCCGGTATCAAGGTCATAGTCACAGGCCCAGATGGCCCGCACATCGCGGTTGGTATCAGCGAAATACATCACATCGCCAGCAGGCGAGAAGGCCAGCCCGTTGGTGGTGAAGACCGGATCAAACCAGGACGTCACCTCATGGTCGGCATCTATCCGGTAAAAGCGGCCTCGTCGTTCCGGCGGTGATCCGTCATCGCGCATCGTGCCAGCCCAGAACCGGCCCCGCGGGTCGGTCGTACCATCATTGAACCTGTTCCCGGTCAGCCCGGCCTCGGGATCGGCCAGCAGGCCGCGGGCACCGGTGTCCGGGTCGAACAGATAGAGCCCGCTTGCCGCGCCGACAATCAGCCCGCCAGCATCACGCCGCGCAAGGCAGGCCACCGGCTCGCCCCAGTCGAAAGCCGTATCATCTCCGGTCTCAGGATCGAACCGGTGGATGAGACCCGCCTTGATATCGACCCACCACAGAGCCTGATCCAGCAGATCCCAGCAGGCGCCCTCACCGAGCCTTGCCCGGCAATCGACTACACATTCAACAGCAATGGCCATGACGTTTTTCTCCCGCGATCCGCCGGTCAAACTTCAAGCATGCCGACACCCGCCGCGCAACCGCGATCATGCACCCTGCCACGGCCCGGATCCATCCGCGGCTGCGATCACCCTGCCTGGACCTCATGGGACGCCAGCTCGGCAGCAATGACATCGATGAAACTGCGCACCTTGAGCGGCACGAATCTCTTGTCGGGATAGACAACATAAATGCCAAGGTCGGGCACCGTGTCATAGTCCGGAAGCAGCCTGACAAGGCGGCCGGTGGCCAGTGCCTCGGCACAGCTGAAATGCGGCAGGATGGCAATCCCGACACCCTCGATACAGGCATCGAGCATCATGCCGGCACTGTTGGCATAGAGCGCCGGGCGTAGCCCCACCATTGTCTGCACGCCATCCGCGTCACGGCATGACCAGCTCGACGCGGCGGCGGCAAGTGAATAGATAACCGCCGGCAGGGCCGGAATATCGGCCGGGCTGACCGGCATTCCATGATCTTCCACAAACTGTGGTGCGGCGCAGATATACAGGGGGCAGTCACCGACCCGCCGTGCGATCAGGCCGGAATCCTCCAGCACGCCGATTCGCACGACAAGATCATAGCCATCCTCAACCAGATGGACGCGGCGATCATCAAAATCGACATCGACAGTCACATCGGGATATTGCCTGGCATAGATGGCGATCGGCCGACGCAGGAACAGCTCGCCAAACGACATCGGCACATTGACCCGCAACCGCCCCGACGGGCGCATCTGCGCATCTCCCAATTCGTCCAGCAGCGTGCCGAATTCATCATGGCCACGCAGCAGCAGATCGGCGAGCCGCTGCGCCGCCTCGGTTGGCACCACACTGCGTGTCGTGCGGTAGAACAGCACCAGATTCAGACGCTGTTCAAGCGACTTGATCTGCTTGCTGACCGCCGCGCCGGAAATGCCAAGCTCGTCGGCGGCGCCAACAAAACTGCCGCGTTTCATGACCGCGCGAAAAATCTCGACTGCCGAAGAATATAGCATCACTGATAACCTGAAGTTACTTGTATAGTGAGTTCAAGGCCATTTAATTACCAGAAAAGATGGCTATTGTGGAGACAATTGCAGACAAACCACGACAACCAGACCGGGGCATGAGAGATGATAACCCACCACAAATATGATGATCTTGGCGGCGCCAATCATGGATGGCTGAACGCCAGGCACCATTTCAGCTTTGCCAGCTACCGTGATCCGGCGAAAATGAGCTTTGGCGAATTGCTGGTGATCAATGATGATGTGATCCAGCCGCATACCGGCTTTGACACCCATCCGCATGCGGATATGGAAATCATCACCTATGTCCGCCGCGGCGCCATCACGCACAAGGACAGCCGCGGCAATAGCGGGCGCACAACCGCCGGCAACGTCCAGGTAATGAGCGCCGGCACCGGCATCTCACATTCCGAATTCAATAACGAGGATGAGGAAACCAACATCTTCCAGATCTGGATCATGCCGAAAAGCCGCGGCATCGAGCCAAGCTGGGACGCTGCCGAATTTCCGAAAACCCCCTCAGATGATGCCTTGCCGCTTCTTGTGTCGGGTGACGGGGCGGCGCCGCTGTCAATCCATCAGGACGCACGAATCTATGCTGGCACGCTGGCGGCGGGCACCGGCCTGACACACAATATCGAGGGCAAGGCCTATCTGCTTGTCTCGGAGGGCGAGGTCACCGTCGACAGCCATCTGGCGAAACGTGGTGACGGTTTGGCCATTTCCGGGCAGAACCAGATCAGTCTTGCCGCCGGCACCGACAGCGAGATCCTTGTTATCGAGGTGCCGGGGCTTGTCGAGGCGCGTTAATCGACCGGCTTTGCTAGGGAGCCATATTGCTCGAGGGTTTGCGCGAACTGCATCACGAGGCGGCGCTCGGTAACATTGAGTTCATTGACGATCTGGTCATTCCGCTCTTCGGTTGGCGCATACATCACGCCGCGTTTCCTGTCCGCCTTCGCAAAGCCACGTTCGGCAAGCGCCTTGACGTTGCGGCGCACCGTTTCCTTGTCGAGGCCGGTGAGTTCGGCGATCAGCGCGTAGGTCAGTTTCTTGCCCTTCGCCCCGGGCTGTTTCGCCAGCGCGATCCAGCTGTCTCTGGTGGCATCGAGAGACGTGTCTTGGAGTTCCTCGCCAACCAGCAGAAAATGGTGCCAGCAGATCACCTGCAGGACCAGATAGGCATTGGCGCTGCCGGCAAGCTTCAGGCAATGCTGGCTGCGGATGATTTCCATTTCGAGAAATCGCCGCCAGATAAGCAGGAAATTCTCGTCAAGTGACATAGCGGGCGACATAGCAAACAAACACCAAAACGATCACATCTGCTCACATTGAGCGTGAAAATTGTTTTTTTCAAGGGAAATCCAGCCGAGCATCCAACACAGTCTACTGCGATGGAGACGGGTTTGGTTGGTTCAACAAAAAAACCCTCATACAATATCGGCGATGTGCTGATAAACCGGGTGACAAGTCTGCCCTTCAGGATTGTCGAGATGATCACGCTCAATGACATTCCGCATGTGCGTCTTCGCTGTCAGGCACCTGAAGATAATTCCACCAAGACCCTTGCCGTTGGCGCCCTCGAGATGAATTTCCGGATCGCCCCGGGCGACGACACCGACACCACCCCGACCAGATGATCACCGGTATATCGTTGTCGGGCTGAAGAACTGTTTCCTGACGCGCCTTTCAGGGCCCCGCTGCGCGCCTTTGTGAAAAAACACATCCGCGCACCGTCCAGCGGCGCACTCCCGGCATTGATTGATCGGACCACCAGTGACATTCTGCCCCCGCGGACGAGGCCCGGTGCGATCCACCTCACAGAAGGTGGGGCCAACATGAGTGGGCTGATATAGCAGGAAGGACAGGCAGACATGGCGCGCGCACCGAGAGTGGCGGTCATTCGGGGTGACGGAATTGGCGCCGATGTCACCGACGCAACGCTGGCGATTGCTACCGCGGCTCTTCATACCGTCGGCGCGCCGGAATTCACCTGTGACGACATTGAAGCCGGCGCCGGCTTGTTCAGCCGCACCGGCACTGACATCGAGCCCGGCGGTGAAGACCGAGCGGGCGATGCCGACGCCATCTTTCTTGGCGCCATCGGCCTGCCATCGGTCCGCCATGCCGACGGCACCGAAATCTCGCCGCATCTGCGGCTTCGTGACCGCTTTCAGCTTTATGCCGGGGTGCGCCCGGTGCGGGCCTACCCGAACGCGCCGCAGCGGCTGGCCGACCCACGGGCGGCGGGCCTCGATCTGGTGATTATCCGCGAATCCACCGAAGGGCTGTTCCATACCGCGGCGGTGCATGACCGCTCGCCGGTTGAAGGGGATCCTGCCGCACCGACCGCGGTGTCCGACATCATGCGGATTTCCGCCGACACGACGCGCAAGCTGCATGAATTTGCCTTCCGGCTGGCGGCACGCCGTCGGCAGCGTGGCAAACGCGGATTGCTGACCTGCGTTGACAAGGCGAATGTCTTCAAGTCGCAGGCCTTCTTCCGGTCGATTTTCGACGCTGTCGCGGCAGACCACCCCGACATCGAAACCGGCTACAACTATGTCGATGCGATGGCGCTCGACATGGTGCGCCAGCCCTGGGAGTTCGACGTGATGGTGATGGAGAACATGTTCGGCGACATCCTGTCAGACCTCGCTGGCGGACTTGTCGGCGGCATGGGCATGGCCGCCTGCGGCGAGATCGGCGATGAAAACGCGCTGTTCCAGCCGGCCCACGGCTCGGCGCCCGACATTGCCGGCCAGGACAGGGCCAACCCGCTTGCCGCCATCCTCAGCGGGGCGATGATGCTGGATTATCTTGCCGCGCGATGCGACCTGCCAGCCTATGAAGCGGCGGCGGCGCGGATCGAGGATGCCGTCGCGGCAGGCTTTGCCGCAAACGAGCTGCGCCCGATGGAATTTGGCGGCGACATGGGTACCACCGCCGTGACAGCCGCCCTTCTGGCGCGCCTTCAGGAGACAGAGTGATGTATGTGATCATCGTCGATTTCGACATCAAACCGGATCGTCTGACAGACTTCCTGACATTGATGCAGGACAACGCTGCGGCGTCGGTGCGCGATGAACCCGGATGCCGCCAGTTTGATGTCTGCCAGGACCCGGAGGCCCCTGACCATATTTTCCTCTATGAGATCTATGATGACCGCGCCGCGTTCGAGGCGCATCTCGCCGCTCCGCATTTCAGGACTTTCGATGCGGCGAGCGCGGATATGATCACATCAAAACATGTGCGGGCGTTGCAACGTCTCTAGCCTGCCGCGCGGTCACGGCTGTTCAGGCGGCGCTGCCGAGCGCATAAAGCCCGACCACCGTCAGGCTGCCGGCAAGCTGCGAAAGGAAAATGCCGACCGACGCAAGATGCAGCAGCCCGAACATCCGCTTTGCCGCCGCGTCACCTTCAAGATCGCGGTCACGATAGGTATTGATCCGCGGCGTCAGGATGAAGACGTTCACCGCGAAGCCGCCAGCGATCAGTGCGGAGACGGTCAGTTGCCAGTCGGCGCCCGCCATCAGCGCGGCCACACATGCCGCCAGCGCCAGCCCCAGACCGAACAGGAACAGGCGCGGGAACAGCACCCGCAGGAACGCGCCAACAGCCTTCGCCGACAGTGTCTTGAAAGCGGCCTGCGGCACCACCGCCATGAAGAACAACATGAACCCGGCAATCGCCGCGTGGATAAGGGCGAGGATGGCCATGCGCCACTCCCTGATGAACGGATTTAAAGACGTCGCACAGTAACGGTCAGCGAGACCGCACGACAAGATGGGTTGATGCCGCAGGTCGCCGGTCTCAGCGAAGTGTTGCCATCCAGCCGAGGCTGGCGTCGGTGTCACCGTCCTCGGGCTTGTATTCGGCGCCAAGCGGGGCGGCATAGCCGATATCGGCAATATGCGCGAAGATGTGGCGATAGTCGATTTCGCCGCGATCGGGACGGCCGCGCGACGGCACGCCGGCAAACTGGATATGGCCGGTGATGTCGAGATTCGCGCTCAGCCGGCGGGTCAGGTCGCCTTCCAGAATCTGGATGTGATAACAGTCGAACATCATCTTCAGGTTCGGCGCGCCGACCGATTCGATGACCCGCCGCGCCTGGTCGCTATGGGTCAGGAAATAGCCGGGCGCGTCATGATGGTTCAGCGGTTCGATCAGGAAGGTGATGTCCGGCGCCGCCGCTGTGGCGTAGCGAAGATTGTCGATGAAGCAGGCCTCCGCCTGCATGCCCTCGGCAAACCCCGCCATGACATGGACCTTCGGCGTCTTGATGGCGCCGGCATAGGCGATGGCCTGGTCGATCGCCGCGCGCGCCTCGCCCTCGCGACCGGGAAGTGCGGCCAGACCATTATCGCCGGCGGCAACATCACCGCGGCGCGTGTTCAGCCCCAGCATGGCAAGGCCGGTTTCATCCAGCGCCAGCTTCACATCCGCCGGGTCATGGTCATAGGGCCAGTGGCATTCGACGGCATCGAACCCGGCGGCATGCGCCGCGCGGATGGCCTCGACAAGCGGGCGGTCGGTCCATAGAAACCCGAGATTGGCCGAAAATTGCGTCATTCATCCCACTCGATATCAAAGCCCGTCACCACATCACGCACCTGCGCGTCGGTCAGCAGGCGCGGGTTCATCCCGCGTGTCAGCAGCGCCAGCCGCGCTGTATCCTCAAGCTCCTCGATGGCATTGCAGGCCGCCTCGACATCCTTGCCGGCAACCACCGGCCCGTGATTGGCCAGCATCACCGCCGACCGTTTGCCGGCCAGACCGCGCACCGCCTCACCCATCGCCGGATCGCCGGGAAGGAAGAACGGCAGCAGCTTCACCTTGCCAAGCTTCATGATGGCATAGGGCGTCATCGGCGGCAGGAAATTGTCCGGGTCGATATCGGGAATCATCGACAGCGCCACCGAATGGCAGGAATGCAGATGGACCACCGCGCCGGCGGTTGACCGCGTGTCATAAAAGGCGGCATGAAGCGGCATTTCCTTGGTCGGCCTGTCGCCCTCGATCAGCGTCCCGGCAGCGTCGAAACGGCTGAGCCGCGCCGGGTCCAGCCGTCCGAAACTGGTCCCTGTCGGCGAGACCAGCAGCCCGCCATCATCTGTCCGCGCCGAGATATTGCCGGTGCTGCCACCGGTCAGCCCGCGATCAAAGATGGATTTTGCCAGCAGGCAGATCTGCTCGCGAAGCTTGGTCTCCTTCGACATCATGCCTCCAGCCTTGCCAGTGCGGCCGCAAAGAAATCGCGATCCCCGAAATTGCCGGATTTCAGGGTAATGGCGATTGGCTGCCCGTCAACCTGTGCATAGGTCCAGGGAACGCCAGGCGCGATCTCGGCCCCTATATCGAGCCGCGAGAGACCAAGCGCCTGTGCCACCGCGCCGGATGTCTCGCCCCCGGCGACAACAAACCGCCGCCTGCCAGCCTCGAACGCCGCCCGTGCCAGCGCGGCAAGCGCCTGCTCCACGACCTCACCAGCGCGGGCGACACCGAGCTGGTCCTGCGCCGCGCGAACATCATCCGGCGCCGCGGTGGCATAAATCATCGGCGCGCTACCGTTCGGCTGCGCCGCCAGCCAGGCGAGCGCCGCGCCGGGACCCGCCTCAGCAAGGTCGAGCGGGTTCAGCTGCAGTGCCGGGCCATGCCCGTCATAGGCCGCCACCTGTTCATTCGTCATTGCCGAACAGCTTCCCGACAGCACAACCGCCCCGGCGGCAAGCGCGGGCGCCGTCAGCGTCGGCGCATCGGCCGGCAACAGCCCGTCCTGGCGGTAGAGCCCCGGCAGCGGCATCGCCACCGCCGACCCGCCGGTCAACAGCTTCATGTCACGGCAGGCACCAGCGATGATGTCGAGATCCTCATCCGCCACCGCGTCAACAACAACATGCGCCGCACCATCGGCCTTGAGTGCGTCCAGCCTGTCGGCAAGTGCCACCTCACCGCGCGCCACCATCAGCCGGTCGGCAAGCCCGACCGGGCGCGTGACCTGTGGCTCCAGAAGGCGCATCAGGTTGCTGTCGCGCATCGGGGTCAGCGGATGATCCTTCATCGGGCTTTCGGCAAGCGGCTGCTGGCCGACAAAGAGATTCCCCATGAAGATGGACCGGCCATTCTCGGGAAAGGCCGGGCAGTAGATGGTCTGCTCGGCACCAAGATCATCCATCAGCGCCTCGGCCACCGGGCCGATATTGCCGGCGGCGGTGCTGTCGAAGGTCGAGCAGTATTTCCAGAAGAACCGCTGCGCACCGGCCTGTTGCAGCCATGCCAGCGCGGCCCGGCATTCACCCACCGCCTCGGCCACCGGCGCGGTCCGGCATTTCAGCGCAATCACCTCGAACGGCGCGGTATCCTGCGGCGGCGCGTCCGGAACGCCAAGCCGCAGCGAGACATGCACCCCGGAGCGGGCCAGCAGCCCGGCAAGGTCGGTCGCGCCGGTGAAATCATCGGCGATGCAGCCAAGGATCGTCGCCATTCACCCCTCCCCCGGCAGGTCTAGCCCGCTGTTGCGGGCATAAACCTTGGCGACGGCGGCATCATCCTCGCGCCCCAACCCCATGCCCGACGCAGCCACATATTGCTGCAGCGCGGTGGCGGTGATCGGCGCGCTGAACTTGTTCGCCTTCGCGATGTCGAGGACGATGCCAAGATCCTTCAGCCAGATATCAACCTGCGAATGCGGCGTGTAATCCCCGTCAATCACATGTGGGGCGCGGTTTTCCAGCATCCAGCTGGTGCCGGCACATTTCGAGATCACCTCGAGGAACCTGTCAGGCGCCAGCCCCTGCTTCATGCCAAAGGTAATCGCCTCGGCCATCGTCGCGATATGCACACCGGCCAGAAGCTGGTTCACCACCTTCATCACCGACCCGGCACCCGGCGCATCGCCCATCGTGAAGACGGTCTCGGCGGTGGCATCGAGGATCGGCGCGGCGGCATCAAAGCTGGCCTTGCTGCCAGACGCCATGATGCTGAGCTGGCCGGCGGCGGCCTTCACCGACCCGCCGGAGATCGGCGCGTCGAGATAGTGGATCTGATGCGCCTCACAGGCGGCGGCCATCTGGCGCGCGAAATCCGGCGGCACGGTGGCGCAGGACACCACGACTGCGCCGGAGCGCAGCCTCGGCACGACGCCGTTATCGCCGAACAGCACAGCCTCGGTCTGATCGGCATTCAGCACGACGACAACCACGGCATCGAGGTCGGGCGCGATATCGGCAAGATCACCTGCCGCGCCGCCTTCGGCCGCGAACCGGTCCATCACCGCCGGCACCACATCGAACCCATGAACAACATGGCCGGCGCGAAGAAGCGACTGCGCCATGCCATATCCCATCGAACCAAGACCGAAAACGGCCACCTTGCTGACATTCTGCCCGGTCACGCGATCTGTCTCCTGTGCAGGCTGCCCTGAACAATAGCAACGAGCGGCAGGATCACAAGCTGGATAATCGCCTCAGCCCCCTCACCGGCCATGAAGTTCTGCATTCACCTCACCGCCATGATGTGACACCATGATCACGTGATTTGTGGCCGTGTGTGGCATCTGTCCGGAGATGGTGATCGAGGATTACGACCGGAAGGGCTGAACCCGACCTGACACCCCGGCCCGCTGTTTCAGCAGTCCGGCAATGATGATGGAGAGGTGAACGGCACTTGCAAAAAGGGCGCCGTGACCGACAGGCAGGAATGACAACACCCGCAAAACCCGAATTCGACTCCCCCGCCTTTCTGCGCTCGCATGTCGAGAGCATTCTGGGGTTCTACGAGCCATCGGCCTTCGACCCGGCAGGCGGCTTCTTTCACCATTTTCTCGATGACGGCACCGTCTATGACCGGGAGACGCG
>CBFHRT010000059.1:0-11848 GCA_965658285.1 Puniceispirillaceae bacterium (SeqCode)
CAACGGCCACCGGCCGCGCCATTGATGCGGCGCAGACCCATGCGGCGCTGAACGGCATCGTGCAGACGCTGGAAGACGGGCTTGTCCGCGCCTTCCGTCTGGCCGCCGGGCTGATGGGACATGCCAGCGACGCGGCCGGCCGCATTGTCATCAGCCGGCAGTTTCCGGTGCGTGACGATCAGGCCGCCGAGGCCGATCTGCTGCTGCGGGCGCGCCTTGCCGGTGAAATTTCAAGCGAGGCGTTTCTCGCCGAGATCGCCCGCCGCGGCATCCTTGGCGGTGCCAGTGCCGCGCCACCACCAGACCAACAGGGGAAAGACACATGACCGATTCCGACATCACCACAAGTCCGGAGCCCGTTTCCGAGGCCCCGGCAGCCGCCGCGGCGCCACCTGTGCCACCCGCGCCAGCGGAGTCAGTTGAGCCAGTTGAGCTGCTGACGCCAGTGACGCCAATTACGCCAATTACGCCTGCATCAGCCGCCGATCCCGCACCGGGTCCTTCGGGAACAGGTACCGGCGCCGGTGCGTCCGATGCGCCGCGCACCGTGATCGGCGCGCAGGAATCATCCGCCATCAACGCCAATCTTGCCGGCCTTGCCGCCGGTACCGTGCGGCTTGCCAGCTGATGCAACCCATCAGCCTTACCATCCTGCAATGCAGAGTCTGAAAGGAAAGACATGACTGCCTCAAACACCATCACCGACCTGATGCCACGTATTGTGGCGCGGGGCCTGTTGCGATTCCGCGAACAGGCGATCCTGCCACGGCTGGTCAATAGCAGCCTGTCCGCCGAGGCGGCGCGGCGCGGTGAGTCGATCCGCGTGCCGGTCAGCCAGCCCGTGACCGCCGCCGACGTGACTCCGGGCGTTGCCGCCACCCAGGCACCGCCTACCAGCATGCAGTCGGTCAATGTTCCCCTCGACAACTGGAAGAGCGCCAGCTTCTTCCTGACCGACGCCGAGATGATGCAGATCGAGGCCGAATCAAGCTTCATCCCGCTGCAGATGGCAGAAGCGATTACGGCGCTTGCCAATGCGGTCAATGATTCCATTCTGACCGAGGTCGAACGCACCGCAACAGTCATCGGCAGGCCGGGAGAGGTGCCGTTCCAGAACACCGACAGCCCGTCCGAAATCTGGCATGGCGCCAATGCGGCGATCACCGCCCGCAAGCTTCTGAACCTTGCCGCGGCGCCAAAGGCCGGCCGGTTCGCGGTGATCGATTATGAAATGGAGGCGAACGCCCTTGGCCTGCCGCAGTTCCATGACGCGCAGCGTGCCGGCACTGCCAGCGTGCCGATGGAGGGCGAGATTGGCCGCAAGTTCGGCATCGACTGGTTCAGCAGCGATCTGCTGCCACGCAACCGCGCCCGCATCGCCAGGGCGGTTTTCGCCGCGACGGTCGAGGCGCAGGCGGATGGCGGCGAACTGAAGGTCGCGCACACGCAGCTCAGGATCGGCGATGTCATCATCGTCGGGTCAGGGCGCACTGCCAGCGAACATCAGGTGACGGCAAGCCGGGCCGCCAATTCCGGCGCGCATGCCACGATCACCGTGACGCCGGCCTTTCCCCGGGCCATCGAGACATCCGCCCAGGTGACGGTGATGCGGCCCTACCGCGTCGGGGTGGCGATGCATCGCGACGCCGTGGCACTGGCAATGCGACCCCTGACTGCCGCCGGGCTGGAGGCCGGGGCCGGAAGCCAGATGATGAGTGTCAGCGATCCCGAGACCGGCCTGTCGCTGCGGCTCGAGGTGACGCGCCAGTACAAGCAGACAATGTGGGAGTTCGATATCCTGTGGGGTGTGAAGCTGGTCCGCCCGGCGCTGGTGGTCGCGGTCCATGGCTGATCACCTTGATCGCGAATGCGTCCTGCTGCGACACCACCGGACCGAGCAGACGGTGACGGTGACCTTCGGCCAGTATCGGCGACAGGCGTCGCTGCGGTTTCGCAACTGGAAGCTGGCGCGCGGCAATGTCGTTCTGCGGCCGGTGCTGACGCTTTCCGAATGTCTGGCGCAAGGTCCGGCGTCATATCCGGCGTCATGTCCGGCGCAATATCGGGCGAAATATCGGGCGTTGGGCGGATGAATGCGGTCGCTGAACAGGCGCGTGTCGGGGTCAATGCCTATGCCGATATCACCACCGCGGATCGCTGGTTCGCGGCCCGGCGGATACCGGCCTGGGACCAGGCATCGTCGGCGGACCGGCATGCGGTGCTGATTCGGGCCGCCGACTGGTTGGACACGCAGTTCCGGTTCCGGGGCGAACCGGTGCGTGCCGGTCAGCTGCGTGCCTGGCCGCGCAGCGGTGTCGCCGCCGACATGGCGCCGGGCGGGGTGCCGCTGCCGGTTCAGACAGCCTATTTCGAGCTTGCGCTGGCGCTTCTCGACGGGGATGAGGCCGCGGAACGCCTGCTTGGCATTCGTGGTGCCGTCCGCCGCGAGCGGATCGGCGGGCTGGCCATCGAATATGCCGTTCCCAACCGCAATGCCGGCCATGAGGGTGCCCGCGATGGCGGACGGATCCACGCCATGCTGGCGCCCTATCTTCGCACCGGCCTTGCCACCAGGGTGATCAGGACATGACGCCAATCAACACATCGCGTTTTCATGCCGCGCTGCGCCGCTATGGCCAGGCCGGCCGGATCGAGCGCGCGTCGGCCCTGCCGCTGCATCTTCTGGTCAGCGACCTTGCCCCTGTCAAACACAGCGACCTGCCTGCTGATGGCATACGCGCCGAGGCGCTGGCACTTGTCGGCGTGGCAGAGGTGCCACCACGCGAGGGCGAGACAATTACCGCCGGCCAGGCGCGCTGGATTGTCCGCGCGGCGGTGCCGGTCGAGGTTGCGGATGCGGGTGAAGCCGGGTCTGGCGGTAACCGGATCTATCAATTGCAGCTCGCCGCCGCCCCGGGGGTGATGCCATGACGACATTGCTTCGCCAGCGAATCAGGGCGCTTGTCGGCGCGGCCCTGCCGCCAAACCTGCCCTTGTTTGACGATAATGAGCTGGTGCGCGGGGACTCACAAGGCCGGAACAGCGCAGACAGGGCTGACGGCGCGGCGCTGGAACACGGCTATCTGCGGCTTGGTCTGGCACTTGAGGACGCACCGCCGGGCCTCGGTGTGAACCTGCCGCGGCCGGGGCGGCTTGCCATCACCATCGCCGTTCCGGCTGGCGGTGGCAGCGCGGCGGCAGATACGGTGGTCGACGCGCTGAATACCGGCCTGTCCTTTGGCGGGACGGACGGCATTCGTTTTGGCGGGCTGGCCCTCAGCCCCGGCCGTCAGGTCGGGCAGCACTGGGTGATCGATGCCGAAATCGGGTTCGCCATCTGGCCGGATATGGCCAACGCAAAAACGGAGACAGGGTGATGCGTACAGCACGGGATTATCGTGCCGCGATTGCCGATGAGGCACGCTGGAACACCTCCTCAGGCAGCTTTCAGGGGGTGCGTCTTCTGGCCGAGGATCTGCGGCTCGTCGGGGTTCGCGAGAGGCGTCATGCGCTGTCCGAAGAGGGGCTTGCCGCGCCGCCGCGGCTGGTCCGCACGCATGTCGAGGGCGGGATCACGCTGGCTGCCGATGCTGGCCGATTGCCGCGCTTTCTGGCCTTGGTTACCGGCGGCGCCATGATGGATGGCGGGGAGTCGGCCGGCACGCTGCGCCAGCTGGTTGCCGACGCCAGTGATGACCCGGCCTCGCTGTCGCTTGTCAGGCGACTGGCTGACAGGGATGACTGGCAGCAATTTTCAGGCTTGCGGGTGCGCGGACTACGACTTCTGCCGGCAAGTGATGCCGGACTTGTGATGATGCTTGATCTTGTCGGCGCCGAAATGGCAACCCGGCACCGGATCAGCGTCACGCCGGCACCGGCAACGCGCCCGCCACTGCGACTGGCGTCACCGCCGCACGGGCTGCGGCTGGCGCCGGTGGATGGTGGATCGACAGGCCACGCCGGCGCGCTGATGCTGGCCGGGTTCGAGATCGGAATCTTTCGTTCTGGCCTGCGCCCGCATTTTGCCCTCGCCGCGAACAGCCCGCAGATGATCCTTGCCGGCCAGCTGGCCGCGCAGATTGATATCAGACTTCTGGCAACCGATGCCGCCAAGGCCGTGACAGATGCCGACAGGCTGAGCGCCAGCTTCCGCCTGGACGATGAAACACGCCGTTTCGAGATCGGGTTTCCCGTGCTTGCCGTTCAGGACCGGCGCGAGCGTGTCGATGCCGATGGCGGGCCGGCGCTGATCCACCTTCGGGCGCGTGCCGAGGCGCGGGATGGCGCGTTACTGCGGCTTCGCGAGATGGCGGCGTCATGACCTCCCGCATGAAACAGAATGAGCAGGACAGGCTGCTGCGTGATCTGGCGCGCGAGTTGCGCGGCTTGCGGGCCGAGGGCGGGGCGGAGCGGCTTGTCGAACGGCAGCTTGCCAGCCTCGAGTCGCGATTTGAAGGCCTGCTGGAAGGCATGCTGACAAAAATGCTGGGCCAGCTTCTTGGTGGCAGCGGCGGTCTTGGCGGTTTGCTGTCAGGCCTTGTCGATCTGCCGCGACTCGCCGATGGCGGTGTTGTTGACGGGGCGCAGCTGCTGGCGCTTGGCGGCGAGGCCGGGCCGGAGGCGGTGCTGCCGCTGACGCGTCTTGCCGATGGCAGGCTGGGTGTGCGGGCCGAGGCCGGCCAGACGCCGGTCATCGTCAATATTACCCTTGGTGAGGGGGCGGTCCCTGACGGCGAGGCTGAGGTGATGCCGCCGGAACGACAGGCGGCGCTGGCGGCGGTGCTTGGCGAGTCGCTTGATCAGGCGCTCGACCAGGCGGTGGCCGAGCGGATCCGCACGCAGCTTCGCGATGGCGGTCTGCTGAATGGCGGCGATCAGGTGGCGGGCTGATGCGGCGCTTTCCGGATATCGCCCCCAGCCGGTCTTCGGTGATGCGCCGCCGCGCCGATATCATCGAGGTGCGCTTTGGTGACGGGGCGGCCCAGCGGCTGGCCCGCTTTGGCGGTGCGCCGGCGCACCGCGAGTGGCAGCTTGTCTTTGCCAATCTCGACCGCGCCGAGATCGACCGCATGGAGTCCTTTCTCGAGACGCATGGCGGCGTGACTCCCTTTCACTGGACGCCGCCACAGGGGCGGGCCAGCCAGTATCTGTGTGGCGGCTGGCAGGTCACGCCGGTCAGTGCCGGACTGGCGACGCTACGCGCAACCTTTACCGAGGTACCGCAGACATGACCACGAATCCACCTGACAATCCCCCTGATAATCCCCCTGATAATCCCCCTGAGAATTCCCTTGATAATTCCCCTGAAAACCCCGCTGCGTTACCGCGCGCTGCCACGCGTGCCGCCAACCATGATGGGGCGCTGCCGGGTCTTGTCACGCTGTTCACCATCGATATGGGTGATGCGGTGTTGCGGCTTCTTGGCGGGCGCGCAGCCGGCGGCCAGGTAGGGTTCGGCGGTCATGGCTATGCCGCCTTTCCTGTGGCGGCGAAAGGCTTTGCCTGGAGCGCCGAAGGCCCGCCGGCGCAGCCGCAGATCGAACTGTCCAATCTGGCGCGGCTGTTTGATGGCGTGGTGACCGGTGACCGGCTTCGCGGGCGGTCCGTGCGACGTATCCTGACGCTGGCCGATCAGCTCGACCCACCGCATGGCCAGGGCGGGGCCAGCTGTTTTCCGCCGGAGCAATGGGTGATCGAACGCGTTGCGCGGCTTGATAACCGCGTGGTGCGACTTGAACTTGCGGCTGAGGCGAGCCTTCAGAACAGGCGCTTTCCCGAGCGTGTGATGCTGCGCGATATGTGCCAGCATCGCTATCGCCGCTGGGACAGCGAGGCCGGTCGCTTCGACTATAGCCGCGCGACCTGCCCCTATACCGCGCCGCGGGGCTTTACCGCCACCGGCGAGGCGACGCTGTCGCGCGACCAGGATGTTTGCTCGCTGCGCCTGTCCACCGGATGCCGCAGACGGTTCAAGGGCGCACTTCCCTTTGTCGGCTTTCCTGGCCTGACACGGTTCTGAGCCGGGAGTGTCGGGGGTGCGTTCGGACAAACAGCCTTTTGGCGCGGCCGTCGATGCCGCGATCATGGCGCATGCGGCATCCGATCGCCGGCGCGAGATCTGCGGTGTCGTGACCGAGGCCCCGCAGGCGGATGGATTTGCCTATCACAGGCTGGACAACAAGGCCGCGGATCCGGCCCGCCATTTCGAGATTGATCCGCTGCGTCTTCGCGGGCTGCCATCGGTGCGCGGGGTTGTGCATTCGCACCCCACCGGGCCGGCATGGCCATCGGTGGATGATATGCGCCAGGCGCAGGCCGATGATGCCGCCTGGGGGATTGTCGTGCCGCGCGGCATCGCGGATGCCGGACTGTTCTGGTTTGGCGGTGATATCCTGCCGTCGCTCGATGAGCGGGGCTACCGGCATGGCGTCACAGACTGTTACGGGCTGGTCCGGGACTGGTTCCGGGCGATGCATGGCCTGGTGCTGATCGACCGCCCCCGGACCTGGGAATGGTGGGAGGGCGGCGATGATCTCTATGCCGCGCATTTCGCCGAATCCGGCTTTCACAGACTGCCTGATGGCGCCGCGCCCGAATGTGGCGATGTCGCGCTGGCGGCGGTGTTGGCCCCGGTGATCAACCACGCGCTGGTCTATCTCGGCGGGGGGCTGGTGCTGCACCACCTTGCCGGGCGGCATGGCTATGACCCGGCGCGCCTGCCGCGGCGCGAGCCTGTCGAACGCTGGCAGCGCTATATCCGCTTCTGGGCACGCCATCCGGCGGTGCCATCTCCGGCAACCATTCCCCAACAGGAAGGCCCAAAATGACCGCCAACCCAGTACCTGTCGTGACCCTTCATCTGCACGGGGCGCTGGCGAAATTTGGACCGCGTCTGCGCTTTCGTCTCACCCGGCCGCGGGCGGTGATTGCCGCCGCCGCGGTGCAGGTTCCGGGGCTGGAGACGGCGCTCCGCCGGGGGCGTTTCAGCCTCGCCGGCGGTGCGGGCAGACAGCCGCTTGCCGGTGACCAGCTGGATGACGCGCTGGCAGATATTCGTGAGCTTCACCTGTCGCCGCTGCGGGTTGGCAGCGGCCGCGGTGAGGGCAAGATGCTGCTCGGACTGACCTTGCTTGGCCTGTCATTCGTGCCGGGTGTGCAGTCCGGACTGGCCGGCGGCCTGTCCGGTCTTGGCGAGGGGCTGGCAGGGGCAAGCGGAGCCGAGATCGGTGGGTTTCTTGGCGAAAGACTTCTTGGCGGTGCCGGGGCCTGGCTGTTGTTGTCCGGCGCCAGCGAGGCGCTGGCTCCGCAGGCGCGGCGTCCGGCCGGCGAGGCCAGCACGAGCGTGACACCGCAGGCACCGACCGGCGAGGGCGCGGCCATTCCGCTCGTCTATGGCACGGCGCGCCTCGAGGCGCCGCCTGTCGTTTCCGCCGGTCTGACGGTGAAGGTGATGCGGCCATGACAAAGCAACCTGACAGCAAGCTTGCCGGCAATATCCCAAAGGGCAGACGCGGCAGCGGCGGCAAGAGCGGCGGCTATATCAGCCCGCCACGCATCACCGAGGTTCCCGACAGCATCCGCTCGCGCGGAACGGCGCGGATCCTGTGCCTGTTGTCAGCCGGGCCGGTTGGCGGGCTGGTCAACGGGGCGAAATCGGTCTTTCTTGATGATGTGCCGCTGGAGAACCCGGATGGCAGCCGCAATTTCGACGGGATTGGTTTGGCCGTGACGGCTGGCACACCGGGACAGGCCCCGCCGCCGCTGCCCGGTTTCAACGCCATCGAGAGCTTTGCCCTCGATGGGCGGGTGCTTCGTCATGGGGCACCGCGCCAGTCCAGCCGCCGCGATGCTGATGCGGTGCGGCTCGCCATCGGATTTCCGCGCGGCCTTGTTCGGCGGACCGATCACACCATCACACTGGCCACAATGATGATCCGGTTCGAGATCTGGGTTCGGCAGCGCTGGCAGGAAGTTCATGTCGCGACGATCACGCATAAACAGACCGGTGCCTTCGAAATCCCGTTCGAGATGCATTTTGACCGCAGCGAACCGGTAAGCCGACTCCGCGTCACCCGCCTGACGTCGCATCCGACCGACAGCCTGACAATCGATGATTGCCGGATCAATTCGCTGACCTGGATCCGCTGGGACAGTCTGCGTTATGACGGCATGGCGACAGCGGCGTTGAGTTTCGAATCCGAGGCGTTTGCCGGCCGCACACCGCGGCTGGGGTTTCACATCCGTGGCCGGCATGTCGCGGTGCCGTCGAATTACGATCCGGCGACCCGCCAATATCACGGTATCTGGGATGGCAGCTTCAAGACCGCCTGGAGTGACAATCCGGCCTGGGTCATTCGCGATATCCTGACGGCGCGCGACTGGGGGCTTGCCCTGCCGCCAGACAGCATCGACAACGCTGATCTGTACCGCATCGCCCGCCATTGCGACGAAGTGGTTGATGGCGCGCCGCGCCACAGTTTCAATCTGGTATTGCGGCGGCGTGGCCCGGCGGCGGTCCTGCTTGCCGAGCTGTGCGCAGCGATCCGGGTGATGTTCTTCTGGTCGGGCGGGCGCCTGCGTTTTGCCTGTGATGCGCCATCCGACCCGGTGGCGCTGGTGACGCCGCGCACTGTTGTCGATGGCCAGTTCGTTCATCACGGCCCGGGCCGCGCCGCCGCCTTCAGCCATGCCATCGTTACCTATCACGACCAGCAGGAAGACGGCCGGCTTGCCATTGAAACCGCGGTCGATCACGACGCGCTGCACCGGTTCGGCTATCGCGGGCATGAGGTGTTTCTCGCCGGATGTGGGCGCCGCGGCGAGGCACGCCGCCACGCAAACTGGCTTGTCGAGACGGCACGCAGCCAGCGCCGCGCCGTCAGCTATCGGGCCAGCCTCGATCATTTCGCCGACAATCCGGTGCGTCCCGGCGATATTGTGATGATTGTCGATACGGCGCGCGATGCCGATTCCGGTCTGGTCCTGGCCGCCGGGGCGCGGGCCGGTGATGGCACAATTCCGCTGACCGGCCTGCCGGCTGCCGGCTGGCGGGACAGGCTGTCGGGGTCGACCGGTTTCACGGCGCGCTATGAGGATGATGCCGGCAGCGTGCAGCAATGTCGGGTGACGGCGCGCTGGCGGGATGATGCGGTGCATATGGGTCTGCCCGACGGGGCGCCGGCGCCGCAACAGGGGGCGCCGGTGGCGCTGTGCCGTGAAGGTGCCGACAATCTGGCCGAGAGCTGGCGCATTGTATCGGTGCGCGAGGTGGCCGACGCCGTCGTCGAGATTGCCGCCATTCATCACGACCCTGACAAATATGCCAGGATCGACAGCGGCGAGGCGATCGCGCCGGTGCCGCAGCCGGCATCCGGGGCCGATTTTCTGGCACCGCTTCCGGCGGCGCGGCAGCCGCGCCTCGAAACGGTGGAAAGCGAGAGTTACGGCACCCTGCGGCGCGATGGCCATCTGACCTGGCGGTTTGACCCCGACCCGCGGATCGGTGGCTGGCGGGTGGCCGCCTTTGGTCCCGGCGAGACCCGGCATCTTGCCACTGGCGCTGATGGTGGTCTTGTCCTTACCGATCCCGAAGCCGGTGCGTGGCGGTTCGAGATTCGCGCTATGGGGTTGACCGGCCGGGCCGGGCCTGTGGTGCGTCTTGACGCCGTCGTCGGCGAGAATGTCGGCACGCTGCCAGCCGTTGAAGGGCTTGTCGCCACCGCCCTGCCACAGGCCGTGCATCTTGCCTGGCGGCCGCCGGAACGCGGCGGGGTGAAGCATTTCGAGGTGATGCGCGCTGCCGCGCCGGACGGGCCGTTTTCGCGCCTTGCCACGACCACCACCGGCGAGGTGACGATCCCCGGCCTGGCCGTCGGGGTGCGGCTGTATCTTCGCGTTGACTGGGTTCATGTCAGCGGCGCGCGCGCGCCGGCCTCGGCGGTGGTGACGGCGCTGCCGGCGGCGGCGGTGCCCGGCCCTCCCGGTGAACCCGGCAAACCCGGTGAACCCGGTGCCGCTGGACCGCGCGGTGACCCCGGTCCTGAAGGCCGCCCGGGTCCAAAGGGCCCAAGCGGACCATCCGGGCCAAAAGGCCCATCCGGCCCATCCGGTCACCCCGGCGCCCCCGGCATGCCTGGCACACAGATTGTCACCCGCGCCGTGACCCGCCCGGCCTGGTCGGATGCCGCCGCGCTGGCGGCGCTTGCCGATCGACGGGGCGGCGGCCGGGGCGCTGTATCGGCGCCGCCGGTCATGGGCGATATGGTGACACTGGCCAATGGCGCGGCCGATTTCGCCGAGACGCGGATCTGGGACGGGCGCGGCTGGGCGGCGGCCGGTGAACAGCTGAACGGCAACAGCCTGATCCGCGGCACCGTCGCCGCCGACGCGCTGGCGCTTGACGGGGTCAGCATCCGCGGCGACAGCACCACCGGCGCGATCCGGATCGGGCGGCTTGTCGCGCCGCTGATCACCCTGCCGACCGAGGCCGGCGGGCGTTTTCAGACTCATGCCGTCAACCGCGAGGTCACCGGGCCGAAGGCCGTCCATCGACCGGACAGGCTGATCCTGTTCGGGCCCCTGGCCACCGCCCGGGATGCGTTCGCGCATGTCCATGGCGACACCGACCGGCGGCTTCTCGCGCCGCATGACAGGCATGGCGATTCCGGCAACGGCGCGACCAATGATTATTTCTCGCGGCTGTTCTTCTTCCGGCCCCGGTTCCGGATCGCGGCCAGCTATCTGCCCTCCGGTGATAGCTGGGGACAGTTTGTCCATGACGCGCAGTTTCGCCTGCAGCTTGTGCATGGCACCCATTCGACGGCGCTGACGCCGTTCAACCGCGCGCTGGGGCGGGTGCGCTGGAACCGGCTGTCCCGGCACCATGACAGTCGGCGCAGCGGCGCCACGCTCGGGCTCAACACCGTCGATTACAGCTATGTCCACAGCTTTCGTGCGCACCCGCGGGACGCGGCGCCGGACCGTGGCATGACCGGCCGGTTCGAGGTCGATCTGACCTTCCGCCCGCGGATCAACAGCCGCGCCGTGCTGAATGGCGAGCCGCTCTGGATCAAGGTCTGGGTCGATCCGCGCGTTCACGGCGTTTCCGCCGACCACGCCTTTGCCGAACTGGCGCGCAGCATGACCCTGCAGGGCGGCACGCTCGATGGATGAAGCCGCCGGACAAGGTCGGTGGAGGAGGGCCTGATCCGGGAAATAAGCGTTCTCTAAAGTTTAAAGAATTAATAAAAATTCCTCTAATTAGTTGTAAATATACAACATATTACCACGGCAATTGCGCCGCCAGCCCACGGTTATGTTTCACATTCGGGCCGGCCGGGCGCAGTCATAAGGGAGGAATGGCGCTTGTCGTCATTTCATCATCGGGCCGGGTTGCTTGCCAACATCTTACTCCGTTTCCGGCCCCGTTCTTTGAAGACACAGCGGGACAGACATGTCGGTGCGTCCGTCATGCCGCCCGCAGGAACGATAGGAGTATCGTCATGAAAAGACTAATGCTGGCGACAACAGCGCTGTTCGCGCTGTCAGGTGTTACCGTCGCCGCCGCGGACATCAGCATCTCAGGCCATGTCCGCTTCCACTACGACTCATGGTCGGATGAGGTGCTGGATAAGGCCTCAGATTCGTTCGCTGCTGAAAGTGAATCTACGAACAAGAAGACCACAACGCCAGCCTCTGGCAACAACAACAACAGCATGAGCAGCGATCCGGAAATCTGGATTAAGGGCAAAACAGTCGCCGATAGCGGACTGACCATCGCGCCCGAGGCCCGGCTGAAGGACGGGAATATCGCTCGTCGTTACATCAAACTGTCGGATGATTGGGGCAC
>CBFHRT010000060.1:0-11827 GCA_965658285.1 Puniceispirillaceae bacterium (SeqCode)
CATGACATGCCCGAATTTGCACCGATGATCCGCTGCTGTCTTTTGGGAAAGACTGGAGCGGGTGAAGGGATTCGAACCCTCGACCCCAACCTTGGCAAGGTTGTGCTCTACCCCTGAGCTACACCCGCGTCGCCGGCCGGTTCGGGCAATGCCCCGTGGCCGATACGCAGCGTCGGTATAATCCAACCCGCTGGCGGTGGCAAGGGGCGAATCTTACGAAGATGCGATTCCGCCAGCCGCCGAACCCTTGGCCACAGAACCTTCGCCAAGCGCCGTTGCCAGCGCCGCCGCGATCTGTTCCTGAACCGAAGCCTCGAGATAGGGATGCATCGGCAGCGCCAGAACCCGGGCGCAGAGGTCGGATGTCACATCAAGGCCGCCATCGGCAACGGGGAAATTGCGATAGGGTGGCTGTTGATGCATCGGCACCGGGTAATAGACGGCCGTCGGCACGCCATGTTCGCGCATCACGCCAGCGATATGGTCGCGATCGGCACCTTGCGGCAGCTTGATGGTATATTGCGCCCAGCTTGATGTCGCCGCGTCGGCAAGCCGGGGCGTCTCGACAAGATTGCCAAGCATCGCCGCGTAGCGTTCGGCAACCTGCTGGCGGTGGACCAGTTCGTCCTCGAAAATGTCCAGCTTGGCATCAAGCACGGCGGCCTGCATCGTATCGAGCCGCGCCGTCATGCCGATGCGGATGTTCTCATAGCGGGTCCGGCCCATGCCATGCACCCGGCAGGACCGCATGATTTCCGCCTTCTCGTCATCATCGGTGAAGACAGCGCCGCCATCGCCATAGCAGCCAAGCGGCTTGGCCGGGAAAAAGCTGGTGCAGGTCTGGCCGGCGAGCTGGCCGACCGGCACGCCGTCCCAGCCGGCACCGAAACTCTGCGCCGCATCATCGATCACCCACAATCCGTTTGCCGCCGCGAAGGCACCGATGGCGGGGTAATCGGCGGGCTGGCCGAACAGCCCGACACCGATGATCCCGACGACCTCGATGCCGGCGGCGCTGGCAGCTGTCATCGCCGCGCCAAGGCCGGCCGGGTCAAGATTGAAGGTCTGTGGGTCGATTTCGGCGAAGACCGGCACGGCGCCAAGAACGGGCATCACCTCGGCGCTGGCGGCAAAGGTGAAGGAGGGGACGATCACACCCTGTCCGGCGCGCAGCCCCTCGGCCAGCAGGGCAAGGATCAGCGCGTCGGTGCCGGATGAACAGCTGATGCAATGTTTTGTGCCGGCGTGTTTCGCCAGCCGCGCCTCGATGGCCAGAACCTCGGGCCCCATGATATAGGCGCCATGATCAAGCACGGTGGCCAGATTATGATCGATCCGCTCGCGGATGCGGGCCTGCTGACTGGCAAGGTCGATGAAGGGGATCATGGTCTAGCCTTTCCGCGCCGCGGTGGCGTCCAGATTGTTCGGGGCGGTGCCAAATTCGGTGAAATTGTCATCGATTGCCTGCAGGACGCGCTGCACGGCAAGCCCGTCGGCAATATCCGTCAGCGGTGCCTTGCCAGTCTCACAACATGTGATGAAGGCGCGCATCTCCTGCTTCAGCGGTTCGGATTCGGGCACTGGCAGATGCATCGGCGCGGCCCGTGTGATGGTGAAGTTCGCCCCGTCCGGCGCGATGTCATCGCGGTAGAGCGTCAGTTTCTCGGCCCAGGGCCGGGTGTCGTCAAAGACCAGCGATCCGCGCGCGCCGGTCACGGTCAGACGATGTTCCTTGTAGGGGCACATCCAGCCGGTGTTCATCATCGCGCTGCGCCCGCCGGAAAACCCAAGCCAGGTCGATACCATGTCGGGCAGGCCCGGCGTGACATGGCTGGCGCCGTGGCCACTAACCTGTTGTGGCTCTTCGCCCATCAACGCCAGAACCAGCGACAGATCATGCGGACACAAATCCAGGATGACTGATTCAGTGGCGCGGATGCGCCCCATCGCCAGCCTGGTGGCGGTGATATGCCGGACCGTGCCGATCACACCATTGGCAAGCTGGTCCTGCAGGGCGAGGAAGGCGTCATGATAGCGGATCAGATGGCCGACCATCACCTGCCGGTCCGCTGCGCGCGCGGCGGCGGCAATGGCCTCGGCCTCGGCAAGGTCGAGCGCCAGCGGTTTCTCGACGAACACATGGAGACCGGCGTCAAGCGCCCGGCAGGCAAGCTCACGATGCGTTGGCGCGGCGGTGGAAATCACCACCCCGTCAAGACCGGCGGTGTCAATGAGTGTGGACACGTCCATCGCGGAGGTCCCGAAATCGGTGGCAAACCCCTCGGCATGCGCCGGGACAAGGTCGGCGACGCCCGCGAGGACGCCCAGCTGTGCCAGATTGCGGGCCAAATTCCGCCCCCACATGCCACATCCTATGAGTCCGATGCGTGTCATCACCGCCCGCCACCGTTAAAAAAATCCTGATCGGTTTACGGCTGGCAAGGCCGGCCGGTCAATCGTTGCATTCTGTTACACGTCCTGCCTGTTACACGTCCTGACTGTCACATGTCCTGACTGTCACATGTCCGGACAGCCTGGGGACGCGCGGCATCCTCCACCGGGTTTCTTGACAAAGCTGGCGGGAGGTCTATCTGTCAGAAGCTGACCACTCACAAGAGACACGTTTTCAAGGGATTCCCGTCATGGACGCCTCTTCCGCCTTCAAGGACAGCCTGCCGACCACGCCGGACGCGCTGATGGCAACGCTTGATGATGCCGGCATCACCTATTCCTATCACGAGCATCCGCCGCTCCGCACGGTCGAGGATTCAAAGGCTATGCGGGGCCAGATGGATGGCGCGCATGTGAAGAATCTCTATCTTCGCGACAAGAAGAAGACCAACCATCTGATCGTCGCACAAGAGGATCGGGATATCGACCTGAAGACCCTGCCGGCGATGATCGGCTCGGATCGTCTGTCATTCGGCAGTGCCGACAGGTTGTTCGAATTTCTCGGCGTGCGGCCGGGCGCGGTCAGCCCCTTCACGCTGATCAATGATTCCGAACATCGGGTGAAACTGTCGATCGATGCCGGGCTGATGGAGGCCAGCATGTTGTTTTTTCATCCGCTGGTGAACGACCTGACGCTGGGTGTCACCCCGGACGGGTTGCGCCGCTTCCTCACGATCACCGGCCACGACCCGCAGATCATCTCGCTCTAGCAACGGGTCCGGATCGGACGGCGCACGGCACGAACATAGGTGCCGCGCATCTTGTTTTGCCCCTTTCGATGCCTAGATTGAGGGTGTCGAGACGAAACACCGGATGAAAGATCGAGAGTGCCATGGAGCAGATGATTGCAGGGGGAGCGTCAGCGCCTGTTGACGTGACAATGGATAACTTCATGGCTGAGGTCATCGACGCCTCGGCCACCACGCCGACCATTGTCCAGTTCTGGGCCCCGTGGTGCGGCCCGTGCAAACAGCTTGGCCCGGTGCTTGAAAAGGTGGTCGGTGCCAGTGGCGGCAAGGTCCGCATGGTGCGGGTCAATATCGACGACAACCCGCAGATCGCCCAGCAGATGCGGGTGCAGTCGGTGCCGACGGTCTATGGATTTGTCGATGGCAAGCCGGCCGATGGATTTGCCGGCGCGCAGCCGGAATCATCCGTCAAACAATTTGTCGACAAGCTGGCCGGCATGGGCGGTGCCGGGGCGGATGCCGCGGCGATGCTGGAGGCCGCTGAGGCGGCGCTTGCCGAAGGCGACCCCGACACCGCGATGATGCAGTTCCAGCAGGTGATGAGTGTGATGCCCGAATCGGTGCCGGCATTGGCCGGTGTCGTACGCTGCCTGACCGCCTCGGGCGATATCGCCGGCGCGCGTGAGGTGATCGACCAGCTGAATGATGATTATCTGAATGATCCGGCGATGAAGACGGCGATTGCCGCGGTCGAGCTGGCCGAGAAGGCCGCCTCGTCGGCCGGCGAGCTGGATGTGGCACAAGCCGCGGTCGAGGCCGACCCCACCAACCTCGCGGCACGGCAGGAATATGCGCTGGCGCTGTTCGCTGTCGGCCAGAATGCCGCGGCGATGGACCAGCTTCTGGAGTCGATCCGCATTGAGCGTGGTTGGAATGATGATGCGGCGCGGTTGCAGCTTCTCGAATTCTTCGCCTCGCTTGGTGTCGCCAATCCCGATGTCATCGCGGCGCGGCGCAAATTGTCGACCCTGCTGTTTTCCTGATGCCCTGCGCACACCGATACCGACAGGAGTGGTCCAATGACATCTGACAGAGACACCGACATGGTGCTGCCATCGCAAATTCCGATCTTTCCGCTTCCGAACGCGCTGCTGCTACCGGAAGGGCAATTGCCTCTGAACATCTTCGAGCCGCGCTATCTGGCGATGATCGAGGATGCGCTTGGCACGCCGGGACGCCTGATCGGCATGGTGCAGCCGATTGACGAGGATGGCGCGCTGTTCGGCATCGGATGCGCCGGCCGGATCGTCTATTTCCAGGAAACCGGCGATGGCCGTTTCATGATCGCCCTCAACGGCGTTTGCCGCTTTCGCCTCGACGGACACCATCTGACCGAGCGTGGCTACCGCCAGGCCAATGTCTCGTGGGACGAATTCATGTCCGACCTTGAGGATGGTGAAGGCGGTATCGCCGACCGTGACCATATGTTTGCCGTGATGCGGCGCTATTTCGACACGCAGGGCTTCGAGGCCGACTGGGACCAGATCGCACAGTCCGACGACAGCGCGATCCTGAACACGCTGGCCATGGTCTGTCCGTTCGATGTTGCCGAGAAACAGGCGCTTCTCGAGGCGGAGGGCGTGCGAAGCCGGGCCGATCTACTGATCGCGATGATGGAAATGGCATTGCATGGCGATGAGGGCCAGAATGACGCGCGACACTGAGGATAAAGCACAAAGAGGCGGCGATTCGGCACGCCTCGACCCGGCGCTTCTCGAGGTTCTGGTATGTCCGGTCACGCACGGGCCCCTGAAATATGACCGGGTTCGTAATGAGCTTGTCAGCCATCAGCTTGGCCGCGCCTTTCCGGTTCGCGACGGGGTGCCGATCATGCTGCTGGAGGAATCGCGGACGCTTGATGATGCTGGGGACACCGCATCATGAACGACGTCTGGCCATCCGAAATCAGGCTCAGTACCGACAAACAGACGCTCAACGTCACCTTTGAGGGTGGCAACAATGTGGCCTTGAGTGCCGAGCTGCTGCGTGTTGAATCGCCCTCGGCCGAGGTGCAGGGTCATGGGGTCGGCCAGAAGACAACACCGCGGGACAAGCAGAATGTCCGCATCACCGGTATCGAGCCGGTTGGCAATTATGCCGTCAGGCTGAGTTTCGATGATGGCCATGACACCGGCATCTATAGCTGGGACATCCTGCTGGATTACGGCCAGCGCCAGGACAGCCTGATGGCGGATTATCGCGCCAGGGTGGCCGCCGGCCGCTAGGCCCGTCAGCAACACAGCCGTCAGCCGGGCAACCGGCCTTCCAGAAGCGCTGCCTCGGCAAGCTGGCCGCCGCCAGCGATGTCCGAGAAGACCGATTTGACAGGCAGTCTGTCAAGCACCGCAAAGCCAAGCCCGGCAAGACGCCGGACGCCGGCTGGCGCGGCGGAAAACAGGCTGTTCAGACCCGAGGTTGCCGCCGTCATCGCGGCCCGCTCGCGCCAGCGCGCCGCCTCATAGGCATGGCGAAGCGACAGGTGCGATGCTGGCAGGCCGCGTCGCCGGGTTTCAACCAGAAGATCCGCCAGCACCGCCGCATCGGCAAGCGCCAGATTATATCCCTGCCCGGCAAGGGGATGAATGGCATGCGCCGCATCACCCGCCAGGATCAGCCCCGGCGCACTGATGCGCCGCCGCCAGCTTGGTCGCAGCGGCCACACAAGCCGGGTTCCGGCAAGACGAAGATAGCCAAGGCCGGGACCGAACGCCGCGAGGCAGGCCGCCTCGAAGGCGGTTTCATCCGCCGCCAGAAGGCGCTCCGCCTCGGCATTCGGAAGCGTCCATACAAGCGACAATCTGGTGCCGTCAAACGGCATCAGGGCAAAGGGGCCGGTCGGCAGAAAGCGTTGGAAGGCGGTGTCGTCATGATGCCGTTCGGCTTCGAGCATGGTCACGATGGCGGTCTGTGTCTGCCGTGTCTCGCGATGGCCGAGACCGGCCGCCTCGGCAAGGCGGCTACGCGCGCCATCGCAGGCCACGGTCAGCGCCGCGTGAATCGATGATGACGTGCCGTCGGCGGTTGTCAGGGTCATCTCCGTGCCATCGTCATGCGCCTGCCACCCTGATACGGCGCTGCCGCGAAGATGGCTGACGGGGCGCGCCGCGATGGTGTCGTGAAGCGCGGTCTGAAGTGCTGTGTTGCCGACAACATACGCCATCGGCGCCTCGTCCGTCTGCCAGGACAGGTCGGTTTGCGCCCGGCGCCGTGCCGCCAGTCCGGTTGGCGGTGCGCCCTCGGCAATGGCGATACGGCGGATCGGGGCCGGCGGTGTCGGCAACCGGTCCCAGACGCCAAGCGCCGTCAGCATCCGCGCGCCGGCGGCGTTAATCGTTGTCGTACGTTCATCCGCGCCGGTTGCGGTGCCGTCGTCGCGGTCGACAAGCACGATATCCACACCGGCATGGGACAGTGCCGTTGCCATCATCACGCCGGTCAGACCGCCACCGACCACCGCCACGTCATGCATGGGAGGCGCCCTGATTGTCAGCCCGCTGATTGTTGGCGAAATGCCGTTCGATCACCTGCTGTGCCAGGCTGGCAAGGTCCGTCCCGTCGAAAAGATAGGCACCGCATCCGGCGGCGCGGCCGGCGGCAACGTCGCTGTCACGGTCGCCGATCATGACCGAGGCGGCCAGATCGACATTCCATTTCCTGGCCAGGTCAAGCAGCATCCCGGGCTCCGGCTTGCGGCAGTTGCAAGGTGTTCGCATGGCGGTGGCGGGCGCCTCGGGGTGATGCGGACAATGCGCGATATCGGTTATCCGCCCGCCGGCCATGTCCGCCTGTGCCACAAGATGGTCGTTGAATTGCTGCATCTGGGCAACAGTGTAAAACCCGCGGCCTATCCCGCCCTGATTGGTGACGATGAAACAGGCGATGCCGTGCGCGTGAAAGAGGCCCAGCGCGTCGGGTGCGCCCGGCATCCAGGCGAAATCTTCCACCAGATGGGTGTACCCATGGTCAATAGTCAGTGTCTGGTCACGGTCCAGAAACACCGCGCCGCGCCGCGCCGGCGCCTTCATGTCCATATCTGTCGGTGATGCCGTTATCATCCGTTCATCTAGGCTGAACGGGGCGGCGCTGTCCATGTGTAATGCGGTCTCATGGCGGTCTCATGGCGGCCTCACGGTCGTCTTGCCGCGATCCCTTGACGATTGATCAGCTATGTAATCCGTCATTTTCAGGCGGGAGAGATTGCCCGCCCGCACGTCATGCGTTAGGACAGTGTCAGGAGTGGCGCGCGGCACACCTGCTATCTGCTGGCCATCTGTCGGGCATCTATCGGCCAGTTACCGGCCATCTATCGGCCAGCTATCGGGCGGGTAACGCCAGCGCCAGAATGCGGGGCATCAGACAATGAAGCTGAATCCGGATTACAAGCTGTTTGATGGCAATATGTTCGTGCAGATGCGCGGCCTTCTTGCCGATATCGAGCCACCCGCGGGGCGGGGCCTTCTGGATCTGTCGATCGGCGAGCCGCAGATCGCTGCCGGCGACCTTCTGACACGCAGCATGACAAGGCATAATGACAGCTGGCAATTCTATCCAAAGGCCACTGGCCATCCGCGTTTTACCGCCGCGGTCGAGACCTATATTGCGCGCCGCTGGCCCACCGCTGCCGGTCTTGTCGATCTTGAAAAACAGATGCTGCCTGTACCGGGAACGCGCGAGCCTCTCGGTCTGATGGGCGGACTTGTCAAAGGTGTAAAGGACAATGCGGTGGCGCTGGTCGCCAATCCCTATTATCACGCCTGGCGCGCCGGCGCGCTCGCCTCGGGTGCCGAAATCCGCTATCTCAACGCCCACGCCGAGGACGGCTTTGTTCCCGACCTTGCGGCGCAACCGGATGACGTGCTGGCCCGCACCAGCATTCTGTATCTGTGCAGCCCGACAAACCCGCAGGGCGGCGTGATGTCGATCGACCAGATCAAGGCGGTGATCAGGCTGGCGCGCCGGCATGATTTTCTGCTGGTGATGGATGAATGCTATTGCGATATCTGGCGGGACACCCCGCCGGCTGGCGCGCTGGAAGCGGCGGCGGCATTGCATGCCGAGGATGGCGGTGATGCATCGGCTGACCCGCTTCGCAATCTGGTGATTCTGAACTCGCTGTCAAAACGCTCCAGCGCGGCCGGGCTTCGTGCCGGCTTCATGATCGGAGATGCCAGCGTGATGGCGATGTATCTGAAGGTCGTCGCCAATACCGGATCGTTGGTCCAGACGCCGTTGCTTCTGGCGGCGGCGGATCTGTATGAAGATGATGACCATGTCGCCGCAATTCGGGCACATTATGACCACAGCTTTGCCCTCGCGACGCGCCATCTTGGCGTGACGGCCCCACCCGGCGGTTTCTTTTTGTGGCTGCCGGTGGCCGATGACCGGCAATTTGTCAGGCAGCTGTTGCAGGACCAGGCGGTGCGGGCCATGCCCGGCTGTTTCATGGCCGAGGTGAGTGACGGCATCAATCCCGGCGCGGGCTATGTGCGGATGGCGCTGGTGCATGACCATGACCGCACCGAGGAAAGCCTTGCCAGGGTGGCGGTGCTCTATGACGGCGACAGCCGCGGCGCGGCATAGACGGAGGCGATGATCGACGCTGAGGCAAAAAGCAGGATCCTGTCGCCGGCCCTGATCGGCTTTCTCAGGCGCCGGGCGATGGAATTGGTCGGATTGTGCCTTGTCATCTTCGGCGCGGCGCTGACGGCGATGCTGTTCTCGCCAGGCCGATATGATCCGTCCTTCGGCGCCTTTTCGTCGGGCGGCATCGAAAACTGGTTCGGCGCCCTCGGCGCCGCCATCGCCGGCGGCCTTCACGTCAGTCTGGGGACGGCCAGCTTCTTCCTGACCCTGCTACCGCTTGGCTGGGGCTACCGCATGATCCGCAAGCAGCCGATGGGCCATCCTGTCGTGCGACTATGTCTGGCGCCGGTATCCCTGTTGCTTCTGGCGGCTGGTTTCTATGGTCTTTCAGGTGCGGATGGTAGCGCCGCCGGCGGCGCCGCCGGCGTTGTCCTGACCGGCCTGACGCTGCCTCACCTGCCGCCGCTGCAATCCGTCTTCGGCCTGACCAACGCGCATTATCTGGGGGCTGGCTATCTGGTCATCGGATTGTTGATGTGGTCCTGGTGCGCAACCCTGTCACGCCGGCAATGGGGCCTTCTTGCGGCGCCTGTCCGCGGGCTGTCAGGCTTTGTGGCGCGCCGCATTGCCGCCCGCCGCGAACAGGCGGATGAAGCCGAGGCACCGCCCCTCACCCTGACCGAACCCGAAGCCCAGCCATCACAGAAAAAGCCACCCCAAACCAAAAAGGCCCCGCGCAAGGCTGCGCGCAAACGAAAGGAGCCGACCCTGCTGGCTGGCGCCGCCGCAGAGGGCGTGACATCCACCGGGCGGGCTGCCGGCCAGGGACGGCTCAATCTTGATGGTGACGGACAGTTCAGCCTGCCACCTGGCAAGCTGCTGACCGCTCCTGGCAAGGCGGCCTCGGGCCCGTCGAAACAGCAGCTTGAGGAAACCGCGGCACAGCTTGAACATGTGCTTGGCGATTTCAGCGTGAAGGGCGAGATCACCGAATCCCGCTATGGTCCGGTTGTGACGCGCCATGATCTGGTGCCGGCCCCGGGCACGAAATCGCAACGTGTCATCTCGCTTGCCGACGATATCGCCCGCTCGATGAGCGCGGTTTCGGTGCGGGTTGCGGTGGTGCCGGGGCAGAATGTCATCGGCATCGAGCTGCCGAATGTCGACCGCCAGATGGTGGTGCTTCGTGAAATTTTCGACCATGCCGCCTGGCATAATGATGCCGGTGACCTGCCGATGGCGCTTGGCAAGGATATCGCCGGCGCGCCGGTCATCGTCGATCTGGCGAAGATGCCGCATCTGCTGGTGGCCGGTACCACCGGGTCGGGCAAGTCGGTTGGCATCAATGCGATGATCCTGTCATTGCTGTATCGCCATACGCCGGAGACCTGCCGGATGATCCTGGTCGACCCGAAAATGTTGGAGTTGTCGGTTTATGACGGCATTCCGCATCTGTTGAGCCCGGTTGTCACCGAGCCGTCAAAGGCGGTGACGGCGCTGAAATGGGCCGTCCGCGAGATGGAAAGCCGCTATCGCAACATGGCCAAGCTCGGGGTGCGCAATATCGCCGGCTATAACCAGCGTGTTGCCGAGGCACGGGGCGATGGCGAGGTGCTGACGCGGCGCGTGCAGACCGGGTTCGATGCCGAAACCGGCAAGCCTGTCTTCGAGGAGGAGATTCTCGACCTGACGCCGCTTCCCTTCATCGTCGTGGTGATCGACGAGGTGGCCGATCTGATGCTTGTCGCCGGCAAGGAGATCGAGGCTGCGGTGCAGCGTCTGGCGCAGATGGCGCGCGCCGCCGGGATTCATGTCATCATGGCAACGCAGCGCCCATCGGTTGACGTCATCACCGGCACCATCAAGGCCAATTTCCCGACCCGGATCAGTTTTCAGGTCACCTCGCGGATCGACAGCCGGACGATTCTCGGCGAACAGGGGGCCGAACAGCTTCTTGGCCGCGGTGACATGCTGTTCATGGAAGGCGGTGGCCGTGTCATGCGCGTGCATGGGCCGTTCGTCTCGGACAATGAGGTCGAGGCGGTGGCCAACTTCCTGCGCAAGCAGGGCGAGCCCGACTATAATGACAAGGTCGTTGCCGAGGAGGAAGAGGCGGAGATGCCGACTGGCGGAACCGGCGACCTTCTCGGCGAGGGAAGCAGCCTCTATGATCAGGCGGTGCAGCTTGTGGTGCGCGAGCAGAAAGCCTCGACAAGCTTTGTGCAAAGACACCTGAAAATCGGCTATAATCGCGCCGCGACCATCATCGAGGAGATGGAAAGCAACGGCATCATCAGCGCCGCCAATCATGTCGGCAAGCGTGAGGTGCTGGTCACCGAAGGGGATGGGTAACAGGAGATGGGCAATAGATGGCCTTGATGATCAAAAGACGCCTGGTGCCCCGGCTTGCCGCACTGCTTGTCATCATCCTGATGCCGGCAGGGCTGGCAGCGTCATCCGATCCGGTCAGCCGTGCCGAGGCGTGGTTTGATGACATCAGCACCATGCGCGCCGATTTCATCCAGGTGGCGTCCGACGGCACCACCGCAACGGGCGAGCTGCATCTGCGCCGCCCGCACCGGATGAAGGTGATCTATGACCTTGAGGAACCCCTGATCCTGCTGACCACGCCGGTCTGGCTTCATGTCGACCGGCCAAAGGACAAGACGGTGACAAGCTATCCTATCAGCGAGACACCGCTGTCGCTGATTCTTCAGGAGAAAGTTCTGCTGCGCTCCAAGGAATTCACCACCAGCCATCTTGTCAGCGATGGCATCACGCGGATCACGCTGAAGCGTGATGTTGGCGAGGCGGCCGGCGAGCTGACGCTGGAATTCACCAACCAGCCCTTTGTACTGCGCCGCTGGACGGTCCGTGACGCGGCCGATGTGACGACAACGGTGACGCTGCAGAACATGCGTTTCGGTCATAAATACGAAAACAGATTCTTCGCGAAATCCGATTACCCGCTCTCGAACTGATGCTGGAAATACGCCTATCCGAAAAGGTCGCGCAGAAGCGAAGCCACCTCGGTTACCGGTGTC